>JBBQYL010000166.1:0-11694 GCA_038208735.1 Burkholderiales bacterium | reverse complement strand
CGGCCCTTGGCGGCCTTCAGCACCACGAACTCGGCGCTGAAGGACTTCAACTCGGTCATCAACGCGACGCAGCGCACCAGGATGGCCATCTCGTCCATCGACTTGCGCAGGTGCCCGACGGCGTCGGACAACGCATCGATGACCTCCACCACGCGCTCCACCTTGGCGGCGATCACCTGGGTCTGCCAGCCGCTGACGGCGGAGCCCAGCAGCGACAACGCCACGAGCGTGCCGAGACCGACGGCGAGTCGCTGGGCGACGGACATGTTCTTGCGGGACGAGGAAATGGACATCGAGAACGCCTGACAGGGTATTGCCGTGGCATCGACCGTCCCGCGCGGAACTTGAGCCCGATCAAGCCGCCGGCGCGACCCGCGGTCGCGTTTCGCGACTTCCTGCCGGGTTCGGGTGTCTTTCGAACCCTCTGCTCGAGCCGGCGTCCGGGCCTCAGTACTGCCTGAACCAGTGCACGTGGTTGCGGCTGACGCCGAGCGTCTCGTTGCGGCCCTTCAGGTGCACCTCGGCGGTCTCGTTGGGGCCCTTGAGCACCTGGGCCACGAAGCGCAGGTTCACGATGGTGGAGCGGTGGATCTGGATGAAGGTCTCGGGCTCGAGGCCGTCCAGCAGCTCGCGGATGGACTTGCGGATCAGCGCCTCGCCGCCCACCCACACCACCAGCGTGTACTTCTCGTCGGAGCGGAAGTACAGCACCTCGTCGACCGGGATCAGCTTGATCATCTGGCCCACCGACGCGCGAATCCACTGCAGGCGCTCGCCCGCGGGGGCGCGCCGGCGCAGTTCGCCGGCCAGCGCGGCCAGCACCGCGTCGAGCTCGGCCGAGGGCAGGTTGCTCAAGGCGGCGGCGCCCGCCCCGGCCACGTCGGGCGCCTCGCTGGTGACCTGCCCCAGGCCGCCGTCGAAGGCGCCCAGCCGGCGCCGTTCGGCCACGCGGCGGCGCAGGCGTGCCACGCTCTCGGTCAGGCGCTCGGCATCGAATGGCTTGACCAGGTAGTCGATGGCGCCCTGCTCGAAGGCCGCCACGGCGTACTGCTCGTAGGCGGTGACGAACACGATCTGCACGTCGGGCCCCATCAGCCGCGCGGCCTCCACGCCGTTCATGCCGGGCATGTGCACGTCCAGGAACACCACGTCGGGCCGCAGTTGCTCCACCAGGTCGACGGCCTCGCGCCCGTTGCGCGCCTCGCCCGCGATCTGCAGCTCGGGCCACAGCTGCGCGAGATGGTGCGCCAGGTGCGTGCGCAGCAGCGGCTCGTCGTCGGCGATGAGGGCGCGCACCGGGCCGCTCATGCCAGCCTCCGCGGCGCGTCGGCGGCCCGCACGTCGATGAGGATCTCGGCCAGCAGGCCGTGCGGCGACAGCTCGGTAAGCTCCAGCCGTGCGGCGCCGCCGTAGAACGTGGCCAGGCGTTCGCGCAGGTTGGCCAGGCCGGTGCCGGGCGCGGCCGACTCGCCCATGCCCACGCCGTCGTCGCGCACCACGAGGCGCAGCAGCTCGCCCTCGCGGCGGGTGGTGACCGCGATGCTGCCGCCCGTCTCCGACGGGTCGATGCCGTGGCGCACGGCGTTCTCAACCAGCGTCAGCAACAGCATCGGCGGGCACTGGAAGCCCTGCAGCGCGGGGTCGCCGTCCACGGTGAAGTGCAGGCGGTCGGGCATGCGCAGGTGCATCAGCTCGAGGTAGCTGCGCACCAGCGCGATCTCGCGTCCCAGCTGCGCGTCGCCGTCGTCGAGGCGCGGCATGGTGGCCTTCAGGTAGGCGATCAGGCTACGCAGCACGGCCGGGGCGCGGGGCGAGCCGGTCTCCACCAGCGCCTGCACGTTGGCCAGCGTGTTGAACAGGAAATGCGGCTCCACCTGCGCCGTGAGCACGGCCAGGCGCGCATCGGCGGCCAGGCGGTCCAGGCGCGAGCGCTGCAGCGCCAGCTCGAGCCCCATGGCCTTGGCCTCGGAGTCGCGTTGGCGTTCAAGCGCGCCCAGCGCCAGCATCAGGCCCACGATGGTGCCGGTGCCCGAGATCAGGATGAAGCCCTGGATGCGGCCTTCGTGGCTGACGAGCGCGGTGAAGTCACCGCCCGTGGCCAGCAGGTAGACGGCCAGCGTGGCGAGCGTCGCGGCACAGAACACCGTGACCGACTGCAGCACCCACGGCGGCACCACGCGCTGGCGCCAGACGAGCGCGGCGCTGCGCGCCACCAGCGTGATGAAGCCGACGAACAGCGTGCGCCCGAGCAGCACCGTGAACTGCAGCTCGAAGATCGGGTTCATGATGATCGCGACCAGCAGCGAGGACACCAGCGTCAGCGCGATGGCCCGCGGCGACAGCGCGCGCAGGAAACGCGCCCAGCGCGAACGCGGCGCCGGCTCGGGCTCGAGCCCGGGCGTCACGGCGGGAGGAAGAAAGGACATGTCGCCACGATAGCGTGCCGCGCGCCGCCCGCCCAGTACCGGACGGCTCCGGTGCGACGAGCGACGGATCGCGAGCCGCGAACGGACGACGCGGTCACCGTCGCGCGTGCATGTCGCGACCGCGCTTGCGACCCCGATTGCGACCGCGGTTGCGACCGCACGCGGATCAGAACCCCGCGCGCTGCATCGGCGCATTCAACGCCACGCGCAGCGTCTCGGCGCAGTCGGCCAGGTGCAGGCGCGAGGCCTCGCTGAGGCCCGGCCGGCGCTGCGCCGCCTGGATGTGCGGCAGCAGCGCCGAGGCCTCGGCGCGCAGCGTGGAGCGCATGTCCACGCGCACGCCGCCCGGCGTGCGCAGCAGCACCGTGGCCAGGCGGTTGACGTGGTCGCGCTGCAGCTCGCGCCGACGCGCCGGGATGTCGCCCCTGCCGTCCGCGCCGAAATTGCCGGCGTCCGACCACAGCGAGCGCGTGATGCGGGCGTATACCTCGGTGGGGGCCAGCCCCTGCGCGGGGTGGTCGAGCTTGGGCGCGCTGTCTTCCAGGCGCTGGGCCAGGCCGTCGCTCATCAGCGCGGCCAGCACCTGGCGCTGCACGTCGAGCATCACCGATTCCACCGGGTAGTCGGTGGACACCGGGTAGCCCCCCGTGGACGCGTCGCCGCGCTCGAGGAAGTCGGGCGCGAGGCGGCGCTGCAGGGCCGGCGAGATGCGGAAGCTGTCGGCCGCGAGCACGTTGTCGACCAGCGTGTCGAGCGCCGCGCGTTGCTGCGCGGCCGGCACCGGCTGCATCGGGTCGCGGCCCGAGCCCGGGAAGTCGCGCAGCGTGGAGACGCCGCCCAGCTGGCGCAGCAGCAGGCCGGCGGAGCGCGTGGCGTCGCGCAGCGCGTAGGCCACGGTGCGGCGCAGCACCGCGTAGCTCTCGGTGGGCTTGAGCTTGCGCGTCTCCTGTCGCGCGAGCACATCGCGCGCGATCGCGAAGCGCTTCTGCGCGTAGGCCACCGTGTCGCTGCCCAGGTCGTCCTGCAGCGAGGCCGGATCCACGCCCAGGTAGTTGTCCTCGTCGGTGCCGTAGTCGAGGCCCGGCTCGGTGTTGCGGTCGGCGATCTTGAGCAGCTCGGCCTTCTGCTGCGCCGGCGTGGCGTCGGCCGGCAGCGGCTAGTAGGCGTACTCGATGGCCCAGTAGTCGTACGCGCCCAGCGTGGTGTTGAACGGCGCGGCGCCCGGCTCGCCAGGGCGCTGCACGTTGACGGGCAGGTAGTCCATCACCGAGCCGGACAGCGAATGCGTCTTCGTGAACTCGGGGTCGGACAGCTGCTTGTCGGTGTACTCGCGCGAGCCGCGGAAGTTGTGACGCAGGCCCAGCGTGTGGCCCACCTCGTGCATCGTCACGTCGGTGAGATACGCCTCGACGAAGGCCTCGGCCTCGGGGCTGTCGGGATCGATCTCGCCGCGGGCGGCGAGCACGTCGAGGCCGTAGCCGAGCTGCTCGGCCCCGGAGTCGCCGGCCATGCAGGCCTGCTGCTCGCGGCCGCGCGCCAGCCCCCGCGACGACGCGCCCTCGGCGGGCGAAAGCTCGAGCGCCGGCGCCTGCAGCAGGCCCGCGATGTCGAACGCCCGCGCCACGTCGAGCACCTGGGTGCGGATGGTGCGCATGTCGCGCGAGGACATGCTCTCGATGGCGATCACCGCGTCGAGGATCTCGCCCGTGCGCGGATCCACGTGGCGCGGACCGATCGCGCCGAAGCCGGGCTCGGCGTTGACCATCCAGCGCACCGACGTGACGCCCACGTCGAGCGAGTCGAACGCGGCGTCGTCGGGCTGCACCTTCACCACGATGGCGTTCTTGAAGCCGATGCGCTCGAAGGCCTTGTTCCACTCGAGGATGCCGCGCGTGATGGCGTCGCGATACTTCAGCGGGATGGTGCGGTCGAGCCAGTAGACGATGGGCTTGACCGGCTCGGACAGTGCCGCCGCCGGATCCTTCTTCTCCAGGCGCCAGTGGTCGATGAAACGTTCGCGCGGCGATCGCGACACGTCGTCGCTGAAGTCGGCCACCGTGGAGGTGAAGTAGCCGACGCGAGGATCGGCCGGGCGGGTGGCCATGGGCTTCTCGGGCAGGCGCGCCAGCGAGTAGTGCAGGCCCAGGAACAGGCTGCGCACGTCGGGCACGAAGCTCGGGATGGTCGGCTGCGGCGCGCCCGGCGGCGCGTTGGGGAACGAGGTGGCGATGGACTGCGTGAAGTAGTGCGCCGTGACGTCGAACATCACCTCGTCGGGCGCCCCGCGCACGCTGTCGAAATACGAGTTTCGCGGATCGTTGGTATACCCCTGGCGGTACATCTGCTGCAGGTGGATGGCCATGCCCAGGGTGTCGCCCAGGAACAGGTTGTTGGCCTCCACGAGAACGCCACGCGACGCGGCATCGGCCTGGCTGGCCACCGGCGTGCTGCCCACCAGGCTGCCCGAGTAGGCCGCGGCGACCGCGAACGACTGCGGCGAGCCGGGCGCGGCGCGGAACTCCTCGTTGAGCGCGACCAGCTGCACCAGGTTGTGGATCTTGCGGAACTCGACGATCTGCGGCGAGCCCCAGGGCGCGGACTGGAACGCCATCATCCCGCCATACAGACCGCCCTCGCCCAGGCCCTGCGAGATCTTGGGAGAGAAGAACATCGGCTTGTTGAAGTCCTCAGGCCGCAGCTCCAGCCAGACCTTGTCGTCCTTCTGCCAGAGCGTGAGCATGCCTTCGATCCGGCGCGCGCCCAGGATGACCGTGGCGAACGGCGGCAGCGGCGGGCCCGACGGCGTGGCCACCGGGTTGCGCGCGCTCACGCGGGCCGCGGCGGCCTGGGTGGCGCCGCTGGCGGTCGCGGACGCCGCCGGGGCGGCCGACGCGGCGGTGTCGGCGGCGGGCGCCGCGTCGGCCGGCGTGGCGGTGTCCGCCCCGGGCACGGTCGCGCAGCCGACCAAGAGGGCGACGCAGGCGGACGCCAGCACGGTCAGAGGCGAGATCGGGCGAATTTGGGGCATGGAATCAGGATACGTGAAACGGCCAGAGGTTCCGGCGCAGTGAAAGACTGCACGAAACTGTCAGTGATAACCCTGTAGGTTCGGCTCGGTACGTATAGAATGTACGTACCAAAAGATTCTGCATCGTACTTTCAAACAAGGACGAACATGGAAGCAACCGTCGCCGAACGCGGCCAGATCACGCTGCCCAAGGCCGTGCGCGACGCGCTCGGGCTGTCGAAGGGCACCGTGCTCAAGGTCGAGCTGGATGGTGGGCGCATCATCCTGCGCAAGGACGTCACCGACGCGATCTCTCGCGTGCGGGGCCGTTTCAAGCTGCCCAGCGGCGTGTCCACCGACGACGTGATGCACGACCTGCGCGGACGCGCCCCCGGCGAGACGCCCGAATTTTAGATGGCAGCCCGCACGCTCCCGCTCGTCGCTGCCCCTCGAGGGGGCAATCAAGCTTGATCGCCATCGACACGTCCGTGCTGATCGACCTGCTGGGCGACGGCGCAGGCGCCGACGCCGCCGAGGCCTGCCTGCGCCTGGCGCTGGGCAGCGGCCCGGTGGTGGTGTGCGACGTGGTCGCCAGCGAGGTCACCGCGGGCCTTGGCCACGGCGCGGAAGTGATGGACGCGCTCGACGACATGGGCCTCACCTTCTCTTCGATCGAGCAACGATCGGCGGTGCGGGCCGGCGAGATGCAGCGCAAGTACATGCAGCGCGCCCGCGCCGCGGGCCAGTCCGTCGCGTCGCCGCGCACGATGCCCGACTTCCTCGTGGGCGCGCACGCCCTGCTCCAGTGCAACGGCCTCATCACGCGCGACGAAGGCTTCTTCCGCGACTACTTCAAGGGACTCAAGGTCATCGTGCCCAAGACCTGAGCCCGCCTCTTTTTTACCCAGACGCCCCAACCCCGGCTTTTCCAGGAGATCTCCATGCTTGTAGCCTACCGCCAACACGTGGCCGAACGCGCCGCCCTCGGCATCCCGCCGCTGCCGCTCACCGCCGCGCAGACGGCCGACGTCATCGAGCTGCTGAAGGCGCCGCCGGCCGGCGAGAACGCGTTCCTGCTCGACCTGCTCACGCACCGCGTGCCCCCGGGCGTGGACGACGCCGCCAAGGTCAAGGCGAGTTTCCTGTCAGCCGTCGCGCACGGCGACGTGCAGGTGGCGATCATCTCCAAGGCCAGGGCCACCGAGCTGCTGGGCACGATGGTGGGCGGCTACAACGTCAAGCCGCTGATCGACCTGCTCGGCTCGGCAGACGTGGCCCGCGAAGCCGCGAACGCGCTGAAGAAGACGCTGCTGATGTTCGACTTCTTCCACGACGTGGCCGAGAAGTCCAACGCCGGCAACAAGTTCGCGTCCGAGGTCATCGACAGCTGGTCCAAGGCCGAGTGGTTCACCACGCGGCCCGAAGTGCCGAGCAAGATCACGGCCACCGTGTTCAAGGTCACCGGCGAGACCAACACCGACGACCTGTCGCCGGCCCCGGACGCCTGGAGCCGCCCCGACATCCCCCTGCACTACCTGGCCATGCTGAAGAACGCGCGCCCGGGCATCACGCCCGAGGAAGACGGCAAGCGCGGCCCGATGCAGTTCGTCGACGACCTGAAGAAGAAGGGCCACCTCGTGGCCTACGTCGGCGACGTGGTGGGCACCGGCTCCAGCCGCAAGAGCGCCACCAACAGCGTGGTGTGGGCCACGGGCGAGGACATTCCGTTCGTGCCGAACAAGCGCTTCGGCGGCGTCACGCTGGGCGGCAAGATCGCCCCCATCTTCTTCAACACGCAGGAAGACTCGGGCTCGCTGCCGATCGAGGTCGACGTGTCGAAGCTCGACATGGGCGACGTCATCGACATCTACCCGTACGAAGGCCGCGTCGAGAAGGACGGCGCCACCGTCGCCGAGTTCAAGCTCAAGAGCGACGTGCAGTTCGACGAAGTGCGCGCCGGCGGCCGCATCAACCTGATCATCGGCCGCTCGCTCACCGCCAAGGCGCGCGAGTTCCTGAAGCTGCCCGCCTCCACCACGTTCCGCCTGCCCACCGCGCCGATCGAATCGAAGGCCGGGTTCACGCTGGCGCAGAAGATGGTCGGCCGCGCCTGCGGCCTGCCCGAAGGCCAGGGCGTGCGCCCGGGCACCTACTGCGAGCCGAAGATGACCACCCTCGGCAGCCAGGACACCACCGGCCCGATGACCCGCGACGAGCTGAAGGACCTGGCCTGCCTGGGCTTCTCGGCCGACATGGTGATGCAGTCGTTCTGCCACACCGCGGCGTACCCGAAGCCGGTCGACGTGAAGATGCACCACGAGCTGCCCGCGTTCATCTCCAACCGCGGCGGCGTGGCCCTGCGCCCGGGCGACGGCATCATCCACAGCTGGCTCAACCGCCTGCTGCTGCCCGACACCGTGGGCACCGGCGGCGACAGCCACACGCGCTTCCCCATCGGCATCAGCTTCCCGGCCGGCTCCGGCCTGGTGGCCTTCGGCGCCGCCACCGGCGTGATGCCGCTGGACATGCCCGAGTCCATCCTGGTCCGCTTCAAGGGCCAGATGCAGCCGGGCGTCACGCTGCGCGACCTGGTGCACGCGATCCCGCTGTACGCCATCAAGCGCGGCCTGCTCACCGTGGCCAAGGCCGGCAAGGTCAACGCGTTCTCGGGCCGCATCCTCGAGATCGAGGGCCTGCCCGACATGAAGGTGGAACAGGCGTTCGAGCTGTCCGACGCCTCGGCCGAACGCTCGGCCGCCGGCTGCACGGTGTACCTGAACAAGGAGCCGATCATCGAGTACATGACCTCGAACATCGTGCTCATGAAGAACATGATCGCCGACGGCTACGCCGACAAGCGCACGCTGGAGCGCCGCATCAAGGCGATGGAGGCCTGGATCGCCAAGCCCGAGCTGCTCAAGGCCGACGCCGACGCCGAATACGCCGAGGTCATCGAGATCGACCTGGCCGACATCACGGAACCGATCCTGTGCTGCCCGAACGATCCGGACGACGCCAAGTTCCTGAGCGACGTGGCCGGCACCAAGATCGACGAGGTGTTCATCGGCTCGTGCATGACCAACATCGGCCACTTCCGCGCGGCGTCGAAGCTGCTCGAAGGCAAGCGCGACATCCCGGTCAAGCTGTGGATCGCGCCGCCGACGAAGATGGACGCCGCCGAGCTGACCAAGGAAGGCCACTACGCCACCTTCGGCACGGCCGGCGCGCGCACCGAGATGCCCGGCTGCTCGCTGTGCATGGGCAACCAGGCGCAGGTGCGCGAGGGTGCCACGGTGGTGTCCACCTCCACGCGCAACTTCCCGAACCGCCTGGGCAAGAACTCCAACGTGTTCCTGGCCTCGGCCGAACTCGCGGCGATCGCGTCCAAGCTGGGCCGCATCCCCACCGTCGCGGAGTACCACGCCGACATGGGCGTGGTGAACGCGGACGGCGCGAAGATCTACCGCTACATGAACTTCGACAAGATCGAGGAATACGCGGAAACGGCCAAGGGCGTGACGGCGTAAGAGGCTGGGCCGCGTGGCGGTGACATGAAGAGGGGCCGAGCGATCGGCCCTTTTTTCTTGGTTCATCGGGGATCTGCGGGGACAGCGCCTGTCGCGAGGCGCGAGGCGCTTGGCGCTTGGCGCTTGGCGCTTGGCGCTTGGCGCCTGGAGTGGGGAGTGGGGAGTGGGGAGTCGGGAGTCGGGAGGATGAGTGGCTCGGGCCACGACCTCGGCGGGCGGAGACGGCAGGGGGCGGCCTGCGCGGGGCAGCTGTCGCGGTCACTCCGGCCTGCGGCCTCCGCGACTTTGTCGTGAGAGTCGGCTTTGGAGAAGCTTGGCAAGCCGTCGGCTGGGTTGTCTCTTGGAACTGCACCCGCGCTACCCCAATGAGAGGGAGGCGTGCCCGCTGTCGCGACGTGCCAAATTTGGCCCAGATCGACGTCGCCGTTGCGACGCGTAGGGAACGAAATGTACATACAGATCCAGCGCGAGAACGTCTGGCAGGTCTACACGGAACAGATCGCGAAAGATGGCTTGCTTCGGCTCGTTACCAGATCGTTATTCAATGAGATCGCGGGGGCTGCACGCCGATCGCGGTGCCAGCATGCGCTCCAAAGCGGTCGCCGCACTCCTCGTCGATCTGGACATCGCGAAGAGCCACAGTCGGCCTCACGTCTCTGACGACAACCCGTACTCCGAGTCGCAGTTCAAGACGATGAAGTACCGCCCGGACTTCCCGGCGCGGTTCGGCAGCATCGAAGAGGCACGCGCCCATTGCCCCGCGTTCTTTGCTTGGTACAACACCAAGCACCGTCACTCGGGCATCGGCTACATGACCCCGCACAGCGTCCACTACGGGCAGGCCCACGCCCTGCGCGAGGCTCGTATCGCCACTCTCGATGCTGCATTTCTTGCGCGTCCTGACCGATTCAAGGGATGCCGACCACAGCCGCATCCTCTGCCCACCGCGGCCTGGATCAACCCGCCCCCGATGGAGAACATCACCCCAGAGACGCCACAGCCCTGCGCAGTAAATTCATGACGCCGGGTGTAGCAAAGTCATTGACACATTCCGACCGACCGGTTATGGCCGACACTTGCCTAAATAACATCTTCGCCGCTTTCAGTGCGTCACCCTCGTATCTGAACCAGGCGCTCATAGAGCGGAAGACTCGATTCGGTCTCACGTGCGACTTCGTAGGCATCCGCGAGTTCGTCAGCAAGGTTCTCGAAAGCGACTGAGCGCTCCTCGTCTTCGGGCACGGTGCGTTCGTCAGGAAGCGCGCGGAGGCGAAGGATCTCGCCATCAACTGCTTGAATCAGCAACGCCAGAGTTCTTCCTTGAAATTCAGCCATGGTTTCTTCCTCTTCCTCGATCACTTGCCCTTGGCCAGCGCAATTGCTTGCACCACAGCGCTGCGAGCGAAGTTATACACGGCGCCTTTATAGGCAACGACAGTCATCCGATTCTTGGGCTCGATCTGATAGTGGTAGCCAGTCTTTGTGCCCGACTTGTCAGTTCGCTTGGAGCGACCCGGCTTGATCACGAGGTTTTCAGGGTACTCCGTCCCGTTGGGCACCTTGAAGTACTTCCAATGCGAAAACCCAAACCATCCGTCAACGTCGAACATCGAAGTGCCGCCGCCGGCCTCCACCTCGTCGCCGGTCGGGAGGGGGTGAACAGTCACGTCGGCGTTGCTCACCTGCTCTTTCCCAAACCCGTCGACGTAGGTCGTCGCCTCGAAGCGAGGGATAAAGCAAACCCGCTACAGGCTCGTCATCAGCGACGAACAGATCTTTCTCGAACGTCCCGTTCTTGATTGCGCGGTAAAGGTCGGTGTCAGTCTTTGGCGTGGCGGCGACATCTGTGAAGGTGGGCACCATAGGTGCGCCGCAGCCTGACGTCAACCCGCCCGTCCGGGGGGGGGGGCCTCATGGTGGCCGCAGACAGACACTCCGATAGCTGTCGTTGGTGAGCGGCCGGTTGTGGCCGGCTGCCGCCTGTCGATCCTGACGCATGGCGTCAGATGGCTAGCCGTGCGGTCGCTAGGTTCTGAGACCTCGCCGGAACATTGCCTTCCGAGCTAGCCCGACGCAAAGAGCAAGAACTAAGTACCAAACGGCGTTCACAGCGACGAATAGCGCGATCGTCTGAAAGATCGGGGGCTTCTGAAGCAGGTCTGAGTTCGCCGCGAAGGCGATCAGGCCAGGACTCACAACAAAGAGGCCCACTGAGCCAATCGTCGCACCTGAGTGCATGGCGAAGCCAATCGCAGCGGACACTAGCAAACTGAACAGGAAAGCGATCGCAAGTGTTCGCACCATATTGGCCTCGCGTTTCAGGGTGAATCGCGTCAATGTAACGCCACATTGCGTTGCGAGCGAACGACCTACGCGACCTTATGGCGTCCGATTGCTCGAAACCGGTCGGTCACGGCCGGCAGCAACTGTTTAGGGTTGTCCGATGCCTGCCTCGCGCCGAGATTGCCTCGGAATGGCACAGGTCTGAGGGGCAGGCGTCGGACAAGCCTCAAGGGACGAAACCGCGGGCCCAGATGACATCTTGCCCGCAGGCTGAGAGAGCCTATGGGGATTCGGCCGGCGTGCACGTGCCGACGATCGCAGCGTAGCCGGTGCGGCGGCCGACCTGATGTTGCCGGAGCGGTCCGTCGTGGTGGCGAAGGTGCCAAGCAGGCATGTGGTGGTGACCTTCCCAGGCCGATGATGTCGATGGCGACAAGCCCTCTCCGCGCCG
>JBBQYL010000165.1:0-11864 GCA_038208735.1 Burkholderiales bacterium | reverse complement strand
CCGATCTCGTCCTCGAAGTTCACCACACCCAGCCCGCCCACCACGTTCCAGCGCTCCCCCAGCGGCAGCGTAGCCAGCACGCGGCCACCGAACGCATTGTCGAACTGGTGGTCGTCCGGCCCCTGCCCGCCGGCACGGATGAAGAGCAGGCTGACGTTGGCCAGTGCCTCCACCGACCACGTGCGGTCGAAGGCGTAGCCCAGCGAGACCTGGGCCACCGGCTCGGTGTCGGCATGGTCCTGCACGGTGCCCAGCTGCACGCCGAACTTCCAGTGCGTGGGCGCGTCGGCGTCTGCGGATTGCGCGTGGACCGACAAGGCGGCGAGCGCCAATGCGGCAGCGGAAAGGATTCGGATCTTGGTGATCATTTGTTGGCTCCCTGAAAAGGGTGCAATTCTCGCCGCACCCGTCAGTGCATCGCACCGGACATTCCCTGCATGCCCGCGTCGAGGTTCGCCATGATCAGCAGCGAGCCGAACACCACCAGCGCCACCACGAACACGCCGAAGGCCAGCGCCAGGATCGTGTTGGTGCCTTCGGGGCCGCTGGAGATGTGCAGGAAGAAGACGAGGTGCACGCCCATCTGCCCGATGGCCAGCGCGGCCAGCAGCACCGGGATGCCCGGGCCCCAGACCATGCCCGTGGCGGCGGCCCAGAACGACGCGCCCGTCAGCACGATGGACGCGGCCAGGCCGATGAGGTTCTTGACGAGGCCGGCGCGCCAATCGGGCGCATCCCCCGGCGTCTCGGCGTCGTCGGCCTGCGCGTGGCGTTGGTCGCGTTCGTCCATCAACGAGCTCCCAGGTAGACGATGGTGAACACGCCGATCCAGACGATGTCCAGGGCGTGCCAGAACAGGCTGAAGCAGGCCAGGCGATCGAGCACCATCGGACGCCACCCCAGCGTGAACACCTGGGCCAGCATCGCCACGAGCCAGCACAGGCCCGCCGCGACATGCAGCCCGTGCATGCCCACCAGCGCGAAGAACGCCGACAGGAACGCGCTGCGGCCGGGACCGGCGCCGTGCTGGATCATGCCGGCGAACTCGACGAGCTCGAGCCGCAGGAAGGTCGCGCCGAGCACGAACGTGAGCGCCGCGCCGGCCAGCATCCAGCCCTTGTGGCGAAACTCGATGGCCAGCGCCATCATGGCGCAGGTGAAGCTCGAGAACAGCAGGCAGCCTGTCTCGATGAGCACGTTGTCGCGGTGGAACAGCGCCACGCCGCCCGGCCCGCCGGCCGTGCGCCCGGACAGCACCGCATAGGCTGCGAACAGCGCGGAGAACACGATGATGTCGCTGAGCAGGAACAGCCAGAAGCCGTAGCCGACGATCACCTTGCGAGGAGAAGGTCCGCGCTCCGAGATCGGGATCTCGATCTTCGCAACCTGGGTGGTCGCGGCGATCATGCGCCCGCTCCCCGCGCAGCGAAGGCCGCGATCTCGGCGTCGGTGACTTCGACCTCGAGCTCGGTGCGCCAGCCTCGGGCCAGGCACGCCACGCCGATGCCCGCCAGCGCCGCGATGGCCAGCCAGAAGATGTGCCACACCAGCGCGAAACCGGCCACGAAAGCGAGGATCGCCAGAACGACCCCCATCGCGCTGGGACGCGGCATCTCCAGCGGATGCGCGCCTTCTCCTTCGGCGATGACCAGCGCGCCACCGCGCTCGCGCTTGGCCGTCCAGAACTCGTCGAGCCCGCCCACCTGCGGCAGCCGCGCGAAGTTCCACGGCGCCGGCGGCGACGGCGTCGCCCACTCCAGCGTGCGCCCGTCCCACGGATCGCCCGTCGCATCACGCAGGCGCTCGCGTGCGCGGATGCTCACCACCAGCTGCACCACCGTCAGCACGATGCCGGCCAGGATCACCAGCGCGCCCACCAGGGCCACGATCATCAGCGGCTGCCACTCGGTGTTGCCGTAGTGCTGCATGCGCCGCGTGGCGCCCATCAGGCCCAGCGCGTAGAGCGGCAGGAAGGCCAGCCAGAAGCCGATGAACCAACACCAGAACACGGCGCGGCCCAGGCCATCGTGCAGCCGGAAGCCGAACGCCTTGGGGAACCAGAAGTTGTAGCCGGCGAACGCGCCGAACACCACGCCGCCGATGACGACATTGTGGAAGTGCGCCACCAGGAACAGGCTGTTGTGCAGGACGAAGTCGGCCGGCGGGATCGCCAACAGGACGCCGCTGGCGCCGCCCACCACGAAGGTGACGATGAAGCCGATGGCCCACAGCAGCGGCGTCTCGAAGCGCAGCGAGCCGCCGTACAGCGTGAACAACCAGTTGAAGATCTTCACCCCGGTGGGCACCGCGATGATCATGGTCATCACGCCGAAGAAGCCGTTCACGTCGGCGCCCGCGCCCATCGTGAAGAAATGATGCAGCCACACCATGAACGACAGCACGCAGATGGCCATCGTGGCGACGGCCATCGAGCGGTAGCCGAACAGGGCCTTGGCCGAGAACGTGGCGATCACCTCGGAGAACACGCCGAACGCCGGCAGGATCAGGATGTACACCTCGGGATGGCCCCAGGCCCAGATGAGGTTGACGTACATCATCGGGTTGCCGCCCAGCTCGTTGGTGAAGAAGTGGAAGCCCAGGTAGCGATCGAGCAGCAGCATGCCCAGCGTGGCCGTGAGGATGGGAAACGCCGCGATGATCAGCAGGTTCGACGCCAGCGCCGTCCACGTGAAGATGGGCATGCGCGAGTAGCCCATGCCCGGAGTGCGCATCTTCAGGATGGTGGTGGTGAGGTTGATGCCCGACAGCAGCGTGCCCACGCCGGAGATCTGCAGCGCCCACAGGTAGTAGTCGACGCCCACGCCCGGCGAATACGCCAGCTCGGACAGCGGCGGATACGCCAGCCAGCCGGTGCGCGCGAACTCGCCCACCACCAGCGACACGTTGACCAGCAACACGCCCGCGGCCGTCAGCCAGAAGCTCACCGAGTTGAGGACGGGAAACGCGACGTCGCGCGCGCCGATCTGCAGCGGCACCACGAAGTTCATGAGTCCCACCATGAACGTCATCGCCACGAAGAAGATCATGATCGTGCCGTGGGCCGAGAAGATCTGGTCGTAGTGCGCGGGCGGCAGGTACCCCGGGGCGTGCCCGGCGGCCAGCGCCAGCTGGGTACGCATCATCAGCGCGTCGACGAAGCCGCGCACCAGCATCACCAGCGCCAGCAGCACGTACATGACGCCCACGCGCTTGTGGTCGACGCTGGTGATCCAGTCGTGCCACAGCACCGGCCACCAGCCCTTGGCGGTGACCAGCGCCATCACGCCGAGCAGCCCCAGCGCCACGAGGCCCGCGGCCGCCAGAGGGATCGGATCGTGCAGCGGGATCGCGTCCCAGGTCAGCTTGCCCCACATGTCAGTGCATCGCCATGGTGGCGGCCGGCGGCTGTACGGAGGCCGCGAGGATCGCCTGGAACAACCCCGGCGCCACCTGCCCGTAGGTGGACGCGGAGGCCGCGACGCCGGGCTGCGCGAGTCGGGCGTAGCCGGCGGCGTCCAGCAGCGTCGTGCCCTGGCGCGCGCCGGCAATCCATTGCCGGAACTGCGCCGGCGTGGTGGCGACGGCGTCGAAGCGCATGTCGGAGAAGCCGTCGCCGCTGAATTGCGCCGACAGCCCCGGGTACGTGCCGGCGCGGTCGGCCTGCAGGTGCAGCGTGGTGGTCATGCCGGCCATCGTGTAGATCTGCGAGCCCAGCTGCGGCACGAAGAAGCTGTTCATGACGCCCGCCGACGTGAGCTGCAGACGCAGCGGCGTGCCCGCGGGCACCACCAGCCGGTTGACGCTGGCCACGCCGAGCTCGGGGTAGATGAACAGCCACTTCCAGTCCAGCGACACCACCTGCACCTGCAGCGGCGCGGCCTTGCCGGCGATGGGGCGCGCGGGGTCGAGGTCGTGAGAGCCGATCCAGGCAATGCCGCCCAGGAACAGCACCACCAGCGTGGGGATGGCCCACACGGTCACCTCGATGGGGCCGGAGTAGGCCCAGTCGGGATCGCGCCGCGCCCAGCGGTTGCCGGAGCGAAACCACCACGCGAACGCGAGCGTCATCAGGATCACCGGCACCACCACGGCGAGCATGATCACGCTGGCGTTGCCCAGGATCGTGCGCTGCGCGTCGGCGATCGGCCCCTGCGGGTCGAGCACGCCCTGCTGCCAGGCCGGAGATTGCAAGAGGGGTCCTCGAAGCGGTTGAATCGACGAGGGCAGAGGGCAACCGATGAGCCCGGCCGTGCGTACTCGGGTCGCTTGTCCGGCGAATTGCCTGCGCACCGTTTTGAACCGGGTCCAGCCCCTTTGGGGTGCAGGTCGAATCCACCGGGCAATTTCGCTGTAAATTGCATCGATCGGCTTGCGCTTCGCACGCCATGCCACAGTTAATCCGTTTAACGCAATTTTATTGCATTTGAGCGGGCTAACCCTGCGCGTGTCAGCAAGCACATTGTGCGTCGCCTTCGCTACATTCGATTCGTGATCCCGACGCAAACGCGGACCGTCCGCGCCCGCCCGAATCGGCAGTGACCCTTCCGATGCACCACCCGGCGCACGCAAATCGACGGCAAGGACGGCAACGGCCGCCACGAGCGGTCGTGGCCGCGAAATCCGTCCCCTGAAATGACCAGCCAGGCATTCCCGCAACGCATCCACGACGGGTGGCGGATGCCATGGTGTCGCGTCTCGCGGCCCGGGCCGCCCAAGCTGTCGCCAACATGAATCCGCGCCGCGAAGGGCTCCGCGCGGGGTAATTTCCGAGCCGACAGGCTCACAACTTGCGATTGCATGTCGCAAGCACCCACCTGAAGAGGCCCTCCATGAAGTCGCTCTCGCGCACCCTGAACCTGCTCGCCGTCGCGGCCACCCTGGCGCTGGCGGGCGCCGCCGCGCGGGCGGCCGACGAGGAGAAGGTCCTCAACATCTACAACTGGTCCGACTACATCGCCGACGACACGGTGAAAAACTTCGAGAAGGAAACCGGCATCAAGGTCCACTACGACAACTTCGACAGCAACGAGATCCTGCACTCGAAGCTGGTGGCGGGCCGCACCGGCTACGACATCGTCGTGCCGTCGTCCAGCTGGGCCCGCCTGCAGATCCAGAACAAGCTGTACGCGCCGCTGGACAAGTCGCGGTTGCCGAACCTGAAGAACGTCGACCCGGCCATCGCCGCGCAGCTGGCGCGCATCGATCCCGGCAACGCGCACGTGGTCGACTGGCTGTGGGGCTTCACCACCATCGGCATCAACGTGGCCAAGGTGCAGGCGGCTCTCGGCACGTTGCCGATGCCCGACAACGCCTGGGACCTGCTGTTCAAGCCCCAGTACGCCGCCAGGTTGAAGTCCTGCGGCGTGTCGTTCCTCGACTCCGGCGACGAGGTGATTCCCGCGGCGCTGCACTACCTGGGCCGGCCAATCGACAGCGCCGACCCGGCCGACTACAAGAAGGCGCTGGACCTGCTGCGCGCCGTGCGCCCTTCGGTCACGCTGTTCAGTTCGTCGGGCTACATCAACGACATGGCCAACGGCCAGGTGTGCGTGGCCCTTGGCTGGTCGGGCGACATCAACATCGCCCGCCGCCGCGCGGTGGAGAGCAAGACGAAGCAGGACATCCGCGTGCTGATGCCGTCCACCGGCGGCCTGCTGTTCTTCGACGTGATGGCCATCCCCGTGGACGCGCCGCACCCGGGTAACGCGCTCAAGTGGATCAACTACATCCTGCGGCCCGAGGTGGACGCGGCGCTGACGAGCAAGGTGTTCTACGCGAACCCGAATCCCGAGTCGAAGCGCTTCATCGCCCCCGACATCGCCAACGACCACACCGTGTTCCCCACGACCACGGAGATCGCCGGCATGGTCGGCGTGGCCGACGCGCTCAGCCCCGACGTCCGCCGCCAGCGCACCCGCACGTTCACGTCGTTCAAGACGGAACGCTGAGTTCCCGTTTCCCGACAGATCCCGCCATAACAAGGAACGCTCATGTCCCATCGCGCCCGTTCTTCCGCACGCCGTCCATCCGTACGCGCCTGGCGACCGACGCGCCTGGTGCTCGCCATGCCGGCCTGGTTCCTCCACGCCGCCGTCCTGGCCCAGGACGCCCCGGCCGCGCCGGCCGCGCAGACCGTGGTGGTCACCGGCTCGAACGTGCGCCGCACCGACAGCGAGACGCCCAGCCCGGTGCAGGTGCTGACGGCCGCGGACATCAAGAACTCCGGCTACACCAGCATCGGCGACGTGCTGCACAACATCACGGCCAACAACATGGGCTCGCTGTCGCAGTCGGCCCCCAGCGCCTTTGCGGCGGGCGGCAGCGGCGTCGCCCTGCGCGGCCTCACCGTCGGCGCCACGCTGGTGCTGATCGACGGCCATCGCATGGCCTCGTACCCGATGCCCGACGACGGCGAGCGCGACTTCGTCGACATCTCGTCGATTCCCATCGACGCGATCGAACGCATCGAGGTGCTCAAGGACGGCGCGTCGGCCGTCTACGGCTCGGACGCCATCGCGGGCGTGGTCAACGTGATCCTGAAGAAGACCTTCACGGGCCTGACGATGAGCGCCGAGACGGGCCTGAGCAGCCACGGCGACGGCGCCACGCAGCACGCCAGCATCACGACGGGCTGGGGCAGCCTCGACAAGGACGGCCAGAACGCGTACATCTCGGTGGAGGCACGCCATGCGAACTCGATCCTGTTGAAAAGCCGCCCGTACCTGGCGCGCACCGACTGGACGCCGTATGGGGGCGCCAACCTGACGCAGGGCACGGGCCCCACCGACACCTCCGGGCAGGTCGGCGTCCTGACCGGCGCGGGTGGCGCGCCCTCGGGCGCCTCGAGCGGCGCCGGCAGCGGCACGGGCTACCTGCTCGACGCCAACAGCAAGCCGGTCGACTTCTACCCCGGGTGCACATCGGCGCAGGCCCAGGCCGACCAGTGCGGCTACAGCAATCCGCACCAGACCCTGTCGCCGTCCACGACGAACCTCGACGTGATGGGCCGCTACACGAAGAGCCTGGCCGGCGGCTGGCAGGCCAACCTGCAAGGCTCGATGCTGCGCAGCGAAGCGCACCAGGTGGGGCTGTACAACAACGCGGCGGCCACGGGCGTGGGCATCGGCGGCAATGGCGGCGGACTGAACCTGTTCCACTTTGGCCCGGGATCGGCGCCCACGCCCGCCTTCCCCGACCGCTTTCCGTTCGTGCTGACCGTCCCCGCGAACTACCCCGGCAACACCACCGGCGACACCGCGCCGCTGGTCTACGACTTCCGCGACATCGGCCCGCTGGAACAGACGGTCGTCTCCACCTCGTACCGCGCCGTCGCGGAACTGGCCGGCTCCATCGGCGAGTGGGACCTGAACGGCTCTGTCGGCTTCACGCGTGTCGGCACGAAGGCCAGCTTCCACCACTACATCGACTTCCCGGCGCTGCAGGACGCCCTCGACAACGGCAGCTACCTGGTAGCCGGCAGCAACTCGGCGGCCGTGCTCGCCACGGTCGCGCCGAATGCGTCGTCGACATCCACCAACTCGCTCACCTTCGTCAGCGCGCGCGCCAACCGCACGCTGGCGACGCTGCCGGGCGGCGACCTCGGCCTGGGCATCGGCGCCGACTTCACCCACCGCGACCTGAAGGAGCTGTTCCCCCAATCGTTCGTCAACGGCTCGCAGGCGATCGGGATCTACTCGTTCGCCAAGGGCAAGCAGACAGTCAGCGCCGCGTACGCCGAACTGGTGGCGCCGGTGACGAAGCAACTCGAGCTGGACCTCGCCGGACGCGTCGACCACTACGACACCACGGGCACCTCGGCCACGCCGAAGGCCGGCTTCAAGTTCACGCCGGTGCAGGAGTTCACGCTGCGCGGCACGTTCAGCAAGGGCTTCCGCGCCCCGAACCCGGCCGAGGTGGGCGACGCCGGCTCCACGTCCGGCTTCGTGGGCAACCTGCACGACCCGGTGTATTGCCCCAACGGCGCGTACTCCGCGACCAACCCGACGGGCGGCCCGATCGCCAACCTGCCCCAGGGCATGCTGGACCCGTGCAACATCGCGCTGCAGGAGTTGCAGCTGTCGGCACCCCACCTCAAGCCCGAGAAGTCGACGTCGTTCACGATCGGCACGATCTTCGAGCCCAACAAGACGTACTCGGCCACCCTCGACTACTACCACATCACCATCCGCAACCAGATCATCTCGGTGGGCCAACTAGGCCAGACCGGCCTGGACGACGCGGCGGCGCTGGGCACCATCATCTATCGCGACTCGTCGCAGAACATCCTCTACGACACCTACCCGTTCATCAACGCGAACACCACCACCACGTCGGGCGTCGACCTCGATCTCGTCGGCAAATACGACCTGCACGAGGCCGGCCAGCTGAAGGCGGAGGTCCAGGTCAGCTACATGCTGCAGTACGACCTGACCACGGCCTCGGGCAAGTTCCACCTGGCGGGCTCGCACGGTCCGGCCTTCGTCTCGGAAGACACCGGCACGCCGCGCACGCGGGGCGCGTTCACGCTCACGTGGGGCAAGGGCCCGTTCGAGATCGCGGGCACCGTCAACTACATCTCGCACTACAGCGTGCTGGATCACAGCGAGCAGATCGACACCTGCGACGAGGCCTTGTCCAGCGTGTTTCCGAACGGCAACGCACCTTCGAAGTTCTGCCACGTGGGCTCGTTCACCGAGCTCAACGTCGTCGCGCGCTACAACGTGGACACCCACCTCCAGCTGCATGCCGGCGTCACCAACCTCCTGAACAAGAAGGCGCCCTACGACCTGCAGACCTTCGGCGCCCCGGGCAACGGCGCGGAGCAAGGCGGCGCGCCGTACAACCCGTCGTACCACCAGGATGGCGCGGTCGGCCCGATGATCACGCTCGGAGGCACCTACACATTCTGAACGCCAGGCCCGGCCACGAGTCGCGGGCCGGGCGCCTTTTACATTGGCATACGCGCCGACGTGGAACCGGCGCTCGCCGGGCCACTCCATCCGTGCACGACACAAGGCGGAGTGCGACCCATGAACAATGACATCGACACGGCCCTGGAGGCCGAGGTCACCCGGCGGGCGATGGCGCTCGGCATCCGCACGCGCCTGCCCGGCGAGCAATCGCGCGCCGCCAGCCTCGCCTCGCGCCTGTATGCCGGCGCCAGCGCCATGCAGCGCTCGCGCATGGTGGAGACGTTGCTGCGGCCGCTCGGCCCGCTGGCGCTCGTTGCGGTGGCCTCCGGCGCCTTCGCGGGCCTGCTGCACCGAATGTCGACTTTGGGCGCGGCGCTGCCCATGGACGAACTCGGCGAGTTCACGCGCGAACAGGTGTTCGAGCTGGCGCGCTTCGTGGAGCAGGTGAGCCCCGACGCGCTGCAGCAGGTGGCCGGCGCGATCGGCGACAACCCCTTCGGGGTATCTGCCCTCGGCGCCGCGGCGGCGGTGCTGCTGGCCGCCGCCGCGCGCGTGCAACCCACCGCGTCGCAAACGCCGGCGCGCGCCGACGTCGAGGCGGTACCCTGACGCCTGATGAAGGTCGGGTAAAGCACGCAGGAACGGGCCCACCGATTGCTGCGATACCGTCGAGCATCGCGACTCCCCGCGACGCGCGTCTCGTTTGCAAAGGCAGCACGATGTCCAAGAACATGGTCTTCAAACGCAGCGCCCTCGCGCTGGGCCTCGCCCTGATGGCGCCGCTGGTCGCGTGGTCGCAGATCGGCATCTCCGTCACCATCGCGCCCCCAGCGCTGCCGCTGTACGCGCAGCCGGCGATTCCCGGCGACGGCTACCTCTGGACGCCCGGCTACTGGGCCTGGGACGCCGGCTCGGGCGACTACATCTGGGTGCCCGGCACCTGGGTGGAACCGCCCAGCGTCGGCCTGCTGTGGACCCCCGGCTACTGGGGCTTCATCGGCGGCGGCTATGCCTGGCATCGCGGCTACTGGGGCTCGCAGGTGGGCTACTACGGCGGCATCAACTACGGCTACGGCTACGTGGGCAACGGCTACGCCGGTGGCCGCTGGGATCGTGGCCACTTCCGCTACAACACCGCGGTGAACAACATCCCGCAGGGGCGAGTGCACAACGTGTACCGCACCCCGGTGCCGCAGCGGCCGGTGCATCAGGAGAGCTTCAACGGCGGCAATTCGCCGTGGCATGCGCAGCCCAACGCCAACGAACGCCGCTTCGAAAACGCTCAGCACGGCAACCCGACGCAGGCGCAGATGGATCACGAGCACGGCGCGTTCGGCATGCCCGAGCAGCGCAATGGCAACAACCACGGCGTGCCGCCCACCGCGGCCACGCCGCGTCCGGGCGGATACGGCGACCCGCAGGTGGAGCACGTGCGGCCCGCCCAGCAGGCCCCGACGCGTGGGCAGCCGCAGATGCGGGCGCAGCCCGAGACGCGCGCCCAACCCGCGCCCGCGCGCGAAGAACGCCCGCAAGGTCAACCGGGCGGCGGCGGCCGTCCGGGTGGCGGCGGCCATGAGGGCGGTGGCCGGCCCGAAGGCAACGACCACCACTGATCGGGCTCAGGCGGCGGTTTTCGGCTTTCGAAGCGCCGCCCGCCTGGCGATCTCGATCTTCGCGATCGCGTTGCGGTGCACCTCGTCGGGCCCGTCGACGATGCGCACGGTGCGTTGCTGCGCGTAGGCGTCGGCCAGCCAGAAGTCGCCGCTGACGCCGGCGGCGCCGTGCGCCTGGATCGCCCAGTCGACTACCTTGCACGACATGTTGGGCGCCACCACCTTGATCATCGCGATCTCGGAGCGCGCCTCCTTGTTGCCCACCGTGTCCATCTTGTGCGCCGCGTTGAGCGTGAGCAGGCGCGCCTGGTCGATCATGCAACGCGACTCGGCGATGCGCTCGTGCCAGATCGATTGCTCGGACAGCGGCTTGCCGAACGCCACGCGGTCGGACAACCGGTCGATCATCGATTCGAGCGCGCGCTCGGCCGCGCCGATGGAGCGCATGCAGTGGTGGATGCGGCCCGGGCCCAGCCGGCCCTGCGCGATCTCGAAGCCGCGGCCCTCGCCCAGCAGGATGCTGGACGCCGGCACGCGCACGTTCTCCAGCAGCACCTCCATGTGGCCGTGCGGCGCGTCGTCGTAGCCGAACACCGTGAGCGGACGCAGCACCGTCACGCCGGGCGCGTCGCGCGGCACCAGCACCATCGACTGCTGTGCGTGGCGCGGCGCCTCGGGGTCGGTCTTGCCCATCACGATGAAGATCGCGCAGCGCGGGTTGCCGGCGCCGGAGCTGAACCACTTGCGGCCGTTGACGACGTAGTCGTCGCCGTCGCGGCGGATGGTGCACTGGATGTTGGTGGCGTCCGACGAGGCCACGGCGGGCTCCGTCATGAGGAACGCCGAACGGATCTCGCCGGCCAGCAGCGGACGCAGCCAGCGCTCCTTCTGCGCGTCGGTGGCGTAGCGCTCGAGCGTCTCCATGTTGCCGGTGTCGGGCGCCGAACAGTTGAACACCTCGCCCGACCACATGACGCGGCCCATCAGCTCGCACAGCGGCGCGTAGTCGAGGTTGGAGATGCCGCCCTGCCCATCGTACGGATGCGGCAGGAACAGGTTCCACAAGCCCTCGCGCTGCGCCACCGGCTTCAGCTCGTCGATGACCTTCGACGGGATCCACGCGTTGCCGGCGCGCCGGTTGGCGTCCACCTCGTGAAGGTAGCGCTCCTCGTTGGGATAGATGTGCTGGTCGAAGAACGCCTGCAGTCGTTGCAGCAGGTCGCGCGTCTTCGTCGAATATTGGCCGGTCATCGGGTGCTCCATCGAACAGGATCGCCGGGGCGATCGCGGAGCCGCCATTCAATCACCGGTGGAGACGCCGCGGCGTCCCGGAAGAGAC
>JBBQYL010000164.1:0-11959 GCA_038208735.1 Burkholderiales bacterium | reverse complement strand
CGACGCGCTCGAGACCGCCTGACACCGCCTGACCCTTCCAGGAGCCCGCCATGCTTGACTCGGACATCCCCAGCGACGTCGTCTTCACCCCCACCGTGAAGGCGCTTCAACAGGCGCACGGCTCGCGTCACGCCTACGCGCGCATGGAGCAGGGCCGCGGCTGGCAGACGGGCATCACCGACGAGGTGCGCGGCTTCATCGAGGCGCAGACCACGCTGTTCATGGCCACGGCCAACCTCGACGGCCAGCCCTACATGCAGCACCGCGGCGGCCCGCCCGGCTTCCTGCACGTGCTGGACGAGCACACGCTGGCGTTCGCCGACTTCACCGGCAACCGCCAGTTCGTGTCGACCGGCAACCTGCAGGACAACCCGAAGGCGCAGTTGTTCCTGATGGACTACGCGCAGCGGCAGCGGCTGAAGATCTGGGGCGAGGCGCGCGTGGAGACCGATCCCGACTTCGTCGCGCGCCTGATGCCGCCCGGCTACAAGGCGCGCGCCGAGCAGGCCATCGTGTTCACCGTGAAGGCCTGGGACGCCAACTGCCCGCAGCACATCCCGCAGCTGGTGCCGGTGGACGAGGTGGTGCCCGCCATCGCCGAGCGCGACCGGCGCATCGCGGAGCTGGAAGAAGCGCTGGCGCGACTGAAGACCGAGGGGTCTGGCATCGCCTGCGGATACGCAGGAGATGCCAGACACCTCGAGTTCCGGGTATCGTAGGAACCATGAGCTACCGCGCCACCGTCGGTCACCAGGTTCACGGCTTCGCCGATCTGCGCGAGCTCATGGGCAAGGCGAGTCCCGCACGGTCGGGCGACCAGCTGGCCGGCGTCGGAGCGCGGACGGCGCAGGAGCGCGTGGCGGCGCAGGCGGCGCTGGCCGACGTGCCGCTGGCCACCTTCCTGTCCGAGGCCGTGGTGCCTTACGAGAGCGACGAGGTCACGCGGCTGATCGTCGACAGCCACGACGCCGCCGCCTTCGCGCCGCTGCGTCACCTCACCGTCGGCGGACTGCGCGACTGGCTGCTGTCCGACGCGGCCACGCCCGCGTCGCTGGCGGCGCTTGCGCCGGGACTCACGCCCGAGATGGCCGCCGCAGTCAGCAAGATCATGCGCAACCAGGACCTGATCCTGGTGGCCAGCCGCTGCCACGTCGTCACGCGATTTCGCAACACGCTGGGCCTGCCCGGCTCGCTGGCCGTGCGCCTGCAACCCAACCATCCCACCGACAGCGCCGCCGGCATCCTGGCGAGCATCGTCGACGGCCTGATGTACGGCGCCGGCGACGCGGTCATCGGCATCAACCCGGCCGCCGACAGCGTGCCGCAGCTGGTGCGCCTGCTGCGCCTGCTGGACGACCTCATCCAGGGCCAGCGCATCCCCACGCAGGCCTGCGTGCTCACCCACGTCACCAACACGATGCGTGCCATGGAGCAGGGCGCGCCGGTGGATCTCGTGTTCCAGTCGATCGCGGGCACCGAGCAGGCCAACCGCGGCTTCGGCGTGTCGCTGTCGCTGCTCGACGAGGCACACGCGATGGCGTTGGCGCTCAGGCGCGGCCCGCTGGGCGACAACGCGATGTACTTCGAGACGGGCCAGGGCAGCGCGCTGTCGGCCAACGCGCACCATGGCGTCGACCAGCAGACGCTGGAGGCGCGCGCCTACGCGGTGGCGCGGCGCTACCGGCCGCTGCTGGTCAACACGGTGGTGGGCTTCATCGGCCCGGAGTATCTCTACGACGGCAAGCAGATCATCCGCGCCGGCCTCGAGGATCACTTCTGCGGCAAGCTGCTGGGCCTGCCCATGGGCTGCGACATCTGCTACACCAACCACGCCGAGGCCGACCAGGACGACATGGACACGCTGCTGGTGCTGCTGGCCAGCGCCGGCCTCAACTTCATGATGGGCGTGCCGGGCGCCGACGACGTGATGCTGAACTACCAGAGCACGTCCTTCCACGACGCGCTGTTCGCCCGCAAGCTGCTGGGTCGGCGGCGCGCGCCCGAGTTCGAGGCCTGGCTGCACGCGATGGGCATCACCGACGAGCACGGCGCGCCGCGCGCCGTGTCGGCGATGCCGGCGCTGGCGAGCGCCGTGTCGGCGTCGGCTGGGCTTCTGGCATGACCGGCACCTTGCCCGACCAGCCGCTGCACTGGGACGACGGCGAGCCGCCATCGCACGCGACGGCGCCACCGGCCGACCCGTGGGTCGCACTGCGGCGCCATACCCCCGCCCGCATCTCGCTGGGCCGTGCCGGCACCAGCCTGCCCACCCACGAGGTGCTGCGTTTCGCGGCCGCGCATGCGCTGGCGCGCGACGCCGTGCACCTGCCGCTGGACGTGGCGCCGCTGCTGGCCGAGTTGCGCGCGCTGGGGACGGTCGATCCGGTGCAGGTGACGAGCCGCGCCGACTCGCGGGTCGAATACCTCACGCGCCCCGACCTCGGCCGGCAGCTCGCGGCGGCCAGCGGCGACCTGCTGGAGGCGGATGGCGCCGATGGGCTGTGCGTCGTGATCGGCGACGGCCTGTCGGCGATCGCCGCGCAGCGCCACGCGGCGCCGCTGGTAGCCGAGCTCGCGAAGGCCGGCGTGGTGGCCGATCGCATCGTCGTCGCCACGCAGGCGCGCGTGGCGCTTGGCGACGAGATCGGCGAGCGGGTGGGCGCAGCGCTGGTGCTGATGCTGCTGGGCGAACGGCCCGGCCTGAGCTCGCCGGACAGCCTCGGCGCCTACCTCACCTGGGCGCCGCAGGCGGGCCGCGCCGACAGCGAGCGCAACTGCGTCAGCAACATCCGGCCCGAAGGGCTGGCGCTGCCGCAGGCCGCCGCGCGCATCGCGTGGCTGGTGCGCGAATCGCGCCGCCGGCGCGTGACGGGCATCGAGCTGAAGGACGACAGCGAGGTGCCCGAGATCGACGCGGACGGATCGCCCGCGCTGCCGGCTACTTGAGCGTCTTCAGGTACGCGATCAGGTCAGCCCGCGCCTTCGGATCGTCCTCGCCGGGCCAGGCCATCGCGGTCTCCGGCAGGGCCTTCTGCGGGCTGGTCAGGAAGTTGTCGAGCGCGGTGTCGTTCCACACGATGGTGGACCTGGCCATCGCCGCGCTGTAGGCGAAGCCCGACTTGCTGCCGGCCCGCCGCCCGACGACGCCCTTGAGCCCGGGCCCGACGCCGTCGATGTTGGTCGGGCTGTGGCAATCGGCGCATTGCTGGAAGGCCATCCCGCCGGCGGCGACGTCCTGGGCGTGCGCGCTCGCAAGGCAGAGCGGGGCGGTCGTGGCAAGGAGCAGGGATCGCAGGAACATGGCATGGCCTTCGCGGTGGGAAGCCGCGATGTTGCGCGTGAATGCATCGCCGCGGCAAGCCCCTTCGCGTCGCCTGCGGATGAGTCTGCCGCGAAAATGGGCGTCTTGCAGGTGCATACCCCGGTGGACGCTTCGCGCTGGTCGGCTGCCCGCGCCGCAGCGCGTGCACCCGACCCGTGCGAAGCGTTCAACCCTCACTTCCAACCCCCGCCCCAGTGCTATCCTGGCAGACCAGATTGCCGCCACCAGACGCGGCAACGTCGAGACAAGCGAGGCAGAGACGATGCCGGCATCCTTCACTCCCTGGACGTCCGCGGACGTCCAGGCGCGCGCCCAGCGCATCGAAGAGTCCCACCTGCGTTGTGCCGCGTTGGGCCTGTCGCGCATCGAACGCCCCGACTTCGAGCCCATGGTGCGCGGCGACCTGGTGGTCGCCCGCGAGCGCAACCAACGCCTGTTCACGCGCGCTGCGCCCGTCATGGAGATGCTGTTCGAGCAGATCGTCAACACCGACAGCATGATCGTGCTCACCGACGCGCAGGGCACCATCCTGCATTCGGTGGGCGATGACGAGTTCCTCGCCCGCGCCGGCAAGGTGGCGCTGAGCCCGGGCGTCAACTGGGCCGAGCAGGCCAAGGGCACCAACGCCATCGGCACCGCGCTGGTGGAGGAACTGCCGACGTTGGTGCACGCCGGCGAGCACTTCATCCACGCCAACAGTTTCCTCACGTGCTCGGCCGCGCCCATCTTCGATCCGCGCGGCAACATGCTGGGCGTCCTCGACGTCACCGGCGACCAGCGCTCGTACCACCAGCACACCATGGGGCTGGTGCGCATGTCGGCGCGCATGATCGAGAACCACTGGCTGTCCGAGGACTACGGCAACCACCTGCGCCTGCACTTCCACCTGCGCCCCGAGTTCATCGGCACGCTGCTGGAAGGCATCATCGTGGTCGATGGCGACGGCCGCGTGCTGGGCGCCAACCGCAGCGCGCAGGACCAGCTCGACCTCGGCGGCCCCGCGTTGCGCATGCACACGCTCACGAGCCTGTTCGGCACCACGCTGGCCACGCTGGCCGACCATTTTCGCGCGCCCATCACCGTGCCGATCCGGCTCACCGCGCCCAACGGCCGCAGCTTCCACGCGAGCGCCCGTTTCAACGGGCCGCTGCGTCCGGCGATGCTCGGCGCGTCGATGGCGCCGCCCGCGCCGGCGCTGGCGGCGCGCGCCGCGCAGGCATCGTCCACCGACGCCTCGGGCCTGCAGACGCTGAGCACCGGCGACGCGCAGGTGGAGACGTTGGTGGACAAGGTGCGGCGCGTCCTCAACAAGGACATCCCGCTGCTGATCCTGGGCGAGACCGGCACCGGCAAGGAACTGCTGGCCCGCGCCGTGCACCAGGACTCCAACCGCGCGCGGCAGCCGTTCGTGGCCGTCAACTGCGCGTCGATCCCCGAGCCGCTGATCGAGGCCGAGCTGTTCGGCTACGAGGACGGCGCGTTCACCGGCGCGCGCCGCAAGGGCGCCAGCGGACGCATCGTGCAGGCCAACGGCGGCACGCTGTTCCTCGACGAGATCGGCGACATGCCGCTGTCGTTGCAGGCCCGGCTGCTGCGAGTGCTGCAGGAGCGCAGCGTGATGCCGCTGGGCGGCAGCAAGGCGATCGCGGTGGACATCGCCGTGGTGAGCGCCACGCACCGCAACCTGCGCGAGATGATCGCCGCGCAGCAGTTTCGCGAAGACCTCTACTATCGGCTCAACGGCCTCGTGGTGCGCCTGCCCGCGCTGCGCGACCGCAGCGACCTCCGCGCCGTGGCGCGCCGCATCCTGCTGGCCGAGGCGCCGCAGGCCACGCCGGCCATCTCCGCGAACGTGATGCGCATGTTCGAGCGTTACGCGTGGCCGGGCAACATCCGCCAGCTGGCCAACGTGCTGCGTACCGCCGCGGTGATGGCCGCGGGCGAGGGCGAGATCACCGAGGCGCACCTGTCAGACGACTTCCTCGAGGACCAGCGCGACACGCCGGCCGCCACGCCGACGGCGGCGGAGCGCTCGCTGGAAGAATCGGAGGTGGCGCTGATCCGTGCCGCCGTCGACGCCGCGGGCGGCAACATCTCCGAGGCCGCCAAGCGGCTGGGGATCAGCCGCAACACCATCTATCGCAAGCTGCGTTGAAAGCGGCCAGGCCCCGTCGGTTTTCACCGCGCGGCACGAGGACATTGGCAAGCCGATATCCTCGGCCGATACCGCCCGAGGATCCGCCGCCCATGACCGACACCCGCCTGCCCACGTATTTCATCTCGCACGGGGGCGGCCCGTGGCCGTGGATGAAGGAGCAGATGGGCGGCGTGTACGACCGGCTCGAGGCCGCGCTGGCGCGCATGCCGTCCGACATCGGACGCGCCCCGCGCGCCATCCTCATGTTGTCCGCGCACTGGGAGGCGCCGAATTTCACCGTGCAGAGCAGCCCGGCACCCGGCATGCTCTACGACTACGGCGGCTTTCCCGACTTCACCTACCGCATCACGTATCCGGCGCCCGGCGCGCCCGACGTGGCCGTCCGCGTGCGCGAGGCGCTGGCGGCGGCCGGCATCGAGTCGGGCGAGGACGCCGCGCGCGGCTTCGACCACGGCATGTTCGCGCCGATGGCCGTCATCTATCCGAAGGCGGACGTACCGGTGCTGCAGCTGTCGCTCAAGACCGGGCTGGCGCCGGACGAGCACCTGGCGCTCGGGCGCGCGCTCGCGCCGCTGCGCGACGAGGGCATCCTGATCGTGGGCAGCGGGCTCAGCTATCACAACCTGCGCGCGTTCGGCCCGGCGGCGCGCGCGCCGTCGGCGGCGTTCGACGCCTGGCTGGCGAGCACGCTGGCCATCGCCGACGCGGCCACGCGCTCGGCCACGCTGTCCGCTTGGGAGCGCGCGCCGGCCGCGCGTCTCGCGCACCCGCGCGAGGAGCACCTGCTGCCGCTGATGGTGGCGCTCGGCGCGGCCGAGGGCGAGGCGGCCACGCGGGTCTATCACGAGAGCGATTTCTTCGGCGGCATCACGGTGTCGAGCTATCGCTTTGGTTGAGGCGTCCACGCGCCCGCCCGGCGCGCTGCCGATGCTGGCGCTGGCCGCGTCGCTGGCATCGCAGAACCTGGGCGCCGCCATCGCGAAGAGCCTGTTCCCGGTGGTGGGCGTCGAGGGCATGACGGCGTTGCGCATCGGCCTGTCGGCGCTGATGCTGCTGGCGTTCTGGCGGCCGTGGCGCGCCCCGCTCGCGCGTCGCGACCTGCCCAACGTGGCGATCTACGGCGCGGTGCTGGGCAGCATGAACCTGTGCATCTACGAGGCGTTCGGCCGCATTCCCATCGGGATCGCCACCGCCATCGAGACCATCGGCCCGTTGGCGGTGGTGCTCGCGGCGTCGCGGCGGCCGCTCGACGTGGCCTGGGTGGTGCTGGCGCTCGTCGGCCTCGCGCTGCTGCTGCCGCTGGGCACCGATCGCCCGCTCGATCCGGTGGGCCTGCTGTTCGCGTTCGGCGCCGCCGCATCGTGGGCGTTGTACATCGTGTTCGGCAAGCGCGTGTCGATGCTGGCCCGCGGTCAGGCGGTGTCGCTGGGCATGCTGGCGGCGGCCTTGCTGACGGTGCCCCTCGGCGTGGCCCGTTCCGGTCCGGCCATGCTCGTGCCGTCGACGCTGCTGGCTGGCCTGGGCGTGGCGGTGCTGTCGAGCGCGGTGCCGTATTCGCTGGAGATGGCCGCGCTGCGCCGCCTGCCGCGGCAGGTCTTCGGCATCCTGGTGAGCGCCACGCCGGCCTTCGGCGCGGCCTGCGGCGCGCTGGTGCTGGGCGAGCGCCTGAGCGCGCTGCAGTGGGTGGCCATCGCCTGCATCATCGGCGCGTCGGCCGGCGGTGCCGCCTCGGCTCGCGAGGACCGCCCGCCGGTGGTCGAGCAATGACCGTGGCATTGGCGGACGTCCGGCGACGGGGGAACTCGATTGACACGGCGGCGAGGCGGCACATAGACTCTTTCGATCAACCCGAGCCAGAGTGATCACATGAGCGTGCGCCAGGTCACTGTCGACGAACTCGTCGCGGCACTGGCCGGCGCGACCGCTCCCCTCGTCTTCGACGTGCGCGAACTCGTCGAGTCCGAGCTCGGCCACATTCCCGACGCGGCCGTGCTGCCGCGGCGGCGAGTGGAGTTCCGCATCGAGTCGATGGTGCGCGACCGCGCCACGCCGCTGGTCACGATCGACGGCGGCGCCGACCTCGGCGGCGGCCGCACCGATCCCCGCGCCGGGCTCGCCGCCGCCACGCTGGCGGCGCTGGGCTACGCCAACGTGGCCGCGCTGGCCGGCGGCATGGTGGCCTGGCGGCGCGCGGGACTGCCCGTGGTGTCGGGCGTGCAAACCTCCAGCCGCGCCTTCGGCCGTCGGGTCAACGATCTCTCGCGCGTGCCCCTGGTCGACGTGGCCACGCTGCGCCAGTGGCAGCGGGAGGGCCGGCGGGTGGCGCTGTGCGACGTGCGCAGCGCCGGGGAGCACACCGAGGGCTGTCTCCCGGGGGCGGTGTCCGTGCCCGGCTTCGAGGTGGTGTCGCACGCGCTCGACATGGCGGGCGAGGTGGACGCCATCGTGCTGTGCTCCAGCGCGCGCAGCCGCAGCCTGATGGCCGCACGCACGCTGGTCGACCTGGGCCTGGACGAGGTCTACGCCCTCGACGGCGGCACGCTGGCGTGGCAGCTCGACGGCCACGAACTCGAGGCCGGATCGCGGCGCCGTCGCGTGCAGCCGTCGCAGGCCGCGCGGCAGTTCGCCCACCTGGGCGCGGCGCGCCTGGCCAAGCACGTGGGCGTCGAGCGGATCGAGGTGCATCACCTCGCCGCGATGCTCTATGCCACCAGCGGCAACTTCAGCGTGTTCGACCTGCGCGACCGCGGCAGCCACGTGGTGGCCCACGTGCCGCGCAGCGTGTCGGTGTCCAGCGACCTGCTGATCGTGCGCAACGAGGAACTTGTGGCCGCGCGCGCCGCGCCGGTGGTGCTGGTGGACGACGATGACGTGCGTGCGCTGCTCACCGGCGTCTGGCTGCGCCGGCTGGGGCTGCCACGCGTGTCCATGCTCGCGGGCGGCTTCCGGGCCTGGGCGTCGACGACGTCGGCCGCTGACTGGCCGCGTCTGCCCCGGCGCGCGTGCTGCACGTCGATACGGGGGCCTCGTATCGGCGCGGCCACCTGCCCGGCGCGCTGTGGGTGCCGTGCGGCTGGCTGGAGAGCCGCATCGCGGAACTGGTGCCGTCATTGGACGTGGCCCTGCTGCTGACCTGCGCCGAGGGCGCGCAGGCCGCCTATGCCGCGGCCACGCTGCGCCAGCGCGGCCATGTGCACGTGGCGTGGCTACAGGGCGGCACGCGCCTGTGGGCGGCGGCTGGCGCCATGCTGGAGACCACGCCGCAGCCCCTCAACGAGGACGAACTGCTGCCGCCCGCGCGCCGCGACGCTCAGGCGATGCGCGACTACCTCGAGTGGGAACGCATGCTGCGGCCGGGCGGTCAGGCGTAGCGGCGCCGCGCCGCCGCCTCCGCGCCCTCGCCCAGCCTCACGATGGCCGCCTCGCCGAACGGCAGCACGCGGAAGTCGCCACCCGCCGGCGCGTCGGTGAGGTGCTGCACGGCGCGCGCCAGCGCATGGGTGGGCGCATCGTAGGCATCGTCGGCGAGATTGAACGTGGCGAAGTGGATGGCCAGCGTGGTCTGCGACTCGAGCGTGAGGCTGGCCTGCAGCGCCTCGTCGGGATCCATGTGCACGTTCTCCATGAACCAGCGCGGCGCATAGGCCCCGATGGGCAGCAACGACAGCGTCATCGGACCGAAGCGCTCGCGGATGGCCTGGAAGTGCGTGCCCTTGGCGGTGTCGCCGGCGAAGAACACCTTGCCGTGCGGCGTCTCCAGCACGAAGCCGCCCCACAGCGACTTGTCGCGGTCGAACAGCCCGCGGCCCGAGAAGTGCTCGGCCGGCACGTAGGTGGCCGTGACGCCCTCGCGGATCGCGTGGCTGCCCCACCAGTCAAGTTCCACCACGTTCTTCGACGGCACCTTGGCGCCCACGCGCAGGCCGGTAAGCACGAGCGGGTCGTCGCGCTTGACGAGACGTCGCAGCGAGGGGCGGTCGAGGTGGTCGTAGTGGTCGTGGCTCAGCAGCACGAGGTCGATGGCCGGGATGAGCTCGAACGGCACGGCGGGCGGCCGCACGCGCTTCGGGCCCGTCCACGGCATGGGCCCGATGCGCGCCGACATCACCGGGTCGGTGAGGATGTTGAGTCCGGCCACCTGCACCAGCACCGTGGCGTGGCCGATGATGGTGGCGCGGATGGAGCCGTCGTCCACCTTGGGCACCGGATGCGCCACGGGCACGTCCTCCACGTGCGTGGGCCAGGGCCCGCGCGTGCGCGTGAGCAGCCAGCGCAGCGCGCTTGCCAGCCCGTGCTGGGCGAGTCCGCTCGCGTTGTGGAACTTGTCGTGGCGGCGCGGAGCCGCCTCGAAGGCGTTGGAAGGCAGGGGCTGGGTCACGGGGCCACTGTACGGTGCTCCGGCGGGCCGGGCGTGAACGAGTACCGAAAGTTACGGTCGAGTGGCGCTTTCGCGCCGATCGTGCAACCCGGCCCGGCGTTTGCCCACGGACGAGCTCAGCAACCTCGGGAGTCGCCCATGTCATTCGTTCTCTACATTGTCGGGTTGGCCATCCTGCTCGGTGGCGTCGCCTGGGCGCTCATCGCGGCCCACGTGGCCTCCACCTACGTGGCGATCGTGTGCCTGATCGTCGCCGGCATCGGCGTGATGATGGCCGTGTCGCGCACGCGGCTGAAGGATCCGCCAAACTAATTGCCAGGGGTCTGGCGCCGCGGGGGCCTGACGCCTCCGATCGACTGCCCAGGGGCCTGCCGCCCCTGTCCAGATCGTGCCAGGGGTCAGGCTCTGCTGCGTGCGCTTGCGCCGCGCGCCACGTCCCCGCACACTGCGCCATGCCAGAGATCCTGCCGCGCATCGACGGCCCCGCCCTCAACACGGTGCTCACCACGGCCCGGCTGCGGCTGGAACCCCTGGACGGCCGGCACGCGGCGCGGCTGTTCGACGGGCTGCAGGATCCGGCGATCTACAACTGGATCTCGATGCGTGCCCCGCAGGACGCCGCGCAGCTGGCGGCGCGCTGGACGCGCGTGGCCCAGGCCCCCCTGGTGGACGTGGACGTGCTCGATCTCGGCTGGGCCGTGCAGCGCCGCGCCGACGGCGCCTGGGTGGGCAAGATGGACGCCGAGGTGACCGCGCGCGGCGTGGCCACCAACGTGGGCTACCTGTTCGTTCCGGCGTTCTGGGGCCAGGGCCTGGCCACGGAGGCGTTGACGGCACTGAGCGAGCACCTGAAGCGCCACGGCGTGGTCGAACAACATGCCACGGTCACGGTGGGCAACGCGGCCTCGTGCCGGGTGCTGGAGCGCGCCGGCTTCGTGCACGAACGCGTGATCTCGGGCAACGACACCGTGGGCGGCGTGCTGGTGGACGACCACGAGTACGTGCGGCGCACACCGTGACGCCTATCCGCTGCCGCGCGCCTGCGCCTCGCGCTGCGCGGCGGTGTCCTCGGGTCGGCGGATGCCCGCCACGTACTCGAAGTGACGCGTGTTGCCGTCGCGCCGGTAGATGGAGAAGCGGGCGATGCCCAGGTTCTCGAGGTTGGGCAGGCCAGTGGTCCAGAACTGCGTGCGGGCGGCCACGACGATGCGCACCATGCCGTTGTCGCGCATCGGATGGAACTGCTCGGCGGCGCCGTTGCCCGGGGCTTCGACCGCGGCCTTGAACAGGCGCGCCGTCACCGGCTTGGCGGTGTCCGGCACCCGGCCGTCGCATTCGCGCGCCATCCCGGCCTGCACGGCGGCCCAGCGCATGGCGGCGGTCTGCTGGCCGGGAAGGACGTCGTCGCTGCGTTGGCGCGACGTGGCCGCGCTGTGGCGCATGCCTTCGAAGTCGTCGTTGTCGTGGTCGGTGCTGCGGTGCGCGGCGTGGTCGCTCGCGCGTCCGGGCGGGGCGTGGGTGGTCGTCGGCTGGGCGCGCTGGCGCGCCTTGCGGGCGGCCTTGGCGGCCTGGCGGGCCGCCTGCAGCTGCGCGGTGACCTGGCCGTGCAGGTCGTCGAGGCGGCGCAGCACGCGGGTGGATTCGGAGAAGACGACGGTGCGCCCGTAGCCGCCGACCTCGAGGCGCCACGCGGCCACCAGGGCCTGGGCGCGGCCCGCGTGCGGCGGCAGCTGGGACAGCAGGTCTTGCACCTCCATGTAGCGCGTGGTGATGCCGTTCTGCAGTTCGCCGACGGACGAGGCGCGGTCGACGATGCTGAACTGCGAGCCCCAGGTCTCCCAGTCGATGTCCTGCCAGCTGCGATCGTGAAAATTGGGCTTGGCCATGCCTTGCTGTCTTCCTGGGCGTCGGCGAGAGGTGGACGACGCGCACCGCCCTCGAAGGGCGCGGCAAAGGTCGGTCGGGCCGCCATGTCGGCTGCCGAGCAGCATGCTACAGGCCAATGGCCCCGCGTTGAAGACAGGATCGCGCGAAGCTAGGGATTCCCGCGCGCTTGTGCGCGAACGACCCCGGAAAACGAGTCGGGCGCCGCTCGCGAGAG
>JBBQYL010000163.1:0-12002 GCA_038208735.1 Burkholderiales bacterium | reverse complement strand
TTTTTTTTACTTCGTCTTTTAGAAACAACCTGGGCGTGCTGGGCGACTGGCAGCATCGCTACGCGACCATGGACCCGGCCAACGAGGCTGGCGAGATCCGCGCCTTCAAGCGCGTGATCGAGCGCGGCTTCGTCTACCGCGGCCTGAAGCCGGTGTACTGGTGCTTCGACTGCGGCTCGTCGCTGGCCGAGTTCGAGATCGAGTACCAGGACAAGAAGAGCTTCACCATCGACGTGGGCTTCAAGTGCGCCGAGCCGGCCAAGCTCGCGGCCGCCTTCGGCCTGCCCAGGCTGGACAAGGACGCCTTCGTCGTCATCTGGACGACCACGCCGTGGACGATCCCCGCCAACCAGGCGCTCAACCTCAACCCGCAGCTGGAATACAGCCTGGTCGACACCGAGCGCGGCCTGCTGCTGCTGGCGTCGGCGCTGGTCGACAAGTGCCTGGAGCGCTACGGGCTGGCAGGCAGCGTCGTCGCCACCACGCTGGGCCAGTCGCTCGACGAGATCCGCTTCCGCCATCCGTTCGCTGAGGTCGACCCCGGCTACGACCGCCTGTCGCCCATCTACCTGGCCGACTACGCCACCGCCGACGACGGCACCGGCATCGTCCACTCGTCGCCCGCCTACGGCGTGGACGACTTCAACTCGTGCGTCAGCCACGGGATGGCGATCGACGACATCCTCAACCCGGTGCAGGGCTCGGGCGTGTACGAGCCCACGCTGCCGCTGTTCGGCGGCCAGTTCATCTGGAAGGCGCAGCAGGCCATCATCGACGCGCTGCGCGACGCCGGCCGCCTGTTCGCCACGTCCACCATCACCCACAGCTATCCGCACTGCTGGCGCCACAAGACGCCGGTGATCTACCGCGCCGCGGCGCAGTGGTTCGTGCGCATGGACGAGGGCGAAGGCGTGTTCACCAAGGACAAGGCGCCGGCCACGCTGCGCCAGCTGGCGCTCGCGGCCATCGACCAGACCACGTTCTATCCCGAGAACGGCAAGGTGCGGCTGCGCGACATGATCACGGGCCGACCCGACTGGTGCATCAGCCGCCAGCGCAGCTGGGGCGTGCCGATCCCGTTCTTCCTGCACAAGGATTCGGGCGAGCTGCATCCGCGCACGATGGAGATCCTCGACCAGGCCGCCGAGATCGTCGAGGCCGGCGGCATCGAGGCCTGGAGCCGCGTGACGGCCGAGGAGATCCTCGGCGCCGAAGACGCGCCCCAGTACACGAAGTCGACCGACATCCTCGAGGTGTGGTTCGACTCGGGTTCCACGTTCTTCCACGTGCTGCGCGGCACGCACAAGGGCACGCCGGAGCATCCGGGCTTCCATTCCGAAGGCCCCGAGGCCGACCTGTACCTGGAGGGCCACGACCAGCATCGCGGCTGGTTCCACTCGGCGCTGCTGCTCGCCTGCGCGCTGTACGGCCGCGCGCCGTATCGCGGCCTGCTCACCCACGGCTTCACCGTGGACAGCAAGGGCATCAAGATGAGCAAGTCGCTGAAGAACGGCATCGAGCCGCAGGCGGTGAGCGACAAGCTGGGCGCCGAGATCATCCGCCTGTGGGTGGCCGCGTCCGACTATTCGGGCGACATCGCCGGCGACGACAAGATCCTGGCCCGCGTGGTGGACGGCTACCGCCGCATCCGCAACACGCTGCGCTTCCTGCTGGCCAACGTGAGCGACTTCGACCATGCCACCGACGCGGTGCCGCTGGAAGACCTGCTCGAGATCGACCGCTACGCCCTGGCGCGCGCGGCGCAGCTGCAGGCCGACATCCTGCAGCACTTCCAGGTGTACGAGTTCCACCCGGTGGTGTCCAAGCTGCAGATCTACTGCTCGGAGGACCTGGGCGCGTTCTACCTCGACGTGCTGAAGGATCGCCTGTACACTACGGCGCCGAAGTCGTTCGCGCGCCGCTCGGCGCAGACGGCGCTGTGGCACATCACGCACGCGATGCTCCGCTGGATGGCGCCGATGCTCAGCTTCACGGCCGAGGAGGCGTTCCCTGTCTTCGCGCCGGGCGCGTCGTTCTCCATCTTCACCGAGACCTTCTGGCACCTCGAGTCGGGCGACGCCGCGCTGCTCGCCAAGTGGGATCGCGTGCACGCCATCCGCGAGGCCGCCAACAAGGCCATCGAGGAGGTGCGCAAGCAAGGCGGCGTGGGGTCGTCGCTGCAGGCCGAGCTGGTGATCGCGGCCAACGCCGAGGATCGGGCGCTGCTGGCCTCGCTGGGCGACGACCTGAAGTTCGTCACCATCACGTCCGCCGTGACGGTGGTGGAAGGCGACGGGCTGGCGGTCAGCGTCACGCCGTCGACATCGCCCAAGTGCGAGCGCTGCTGGCACTGGCGCCCCGACGTGGGCGCCGACGCCGCACACCCGACCATCTGCGGGCGTTGCACCGCCAACCTGTTCGGCACCGGCGAGGTTCGCGCCATCGCGTAAGGGGCCAGACCCCTCGGTCAGTTCAACTTCCACACGTATTCGACGTCCGCCGTGCCGCCCACCGCGCGGCCGGCCTCGTCGGTGCCCGCCGTCACCGGACATTGCGCCAGCGCGTCGGCGGCGGCCTTGTCCATCAGGCGGTGTTCGCGCGTGGGGCCGGCGGACTGCAGGATCTGCGCCGCGCCGACGTGGCCCAGGGCGTCCACGGTGAACCGGATCCTCGACACGCCGGTGGCGCCGGCGCGCTGCGCCGCGGGCGGGTAGACCGGCCGGCAGCCCAGGGCCCCGGCGTTCAGCACGGCGGGACGCGCCGCGGGGTGCGTCAGGGGCGCCACGGGCAGGTCGGCGCGCGCGATCACGGCGGGCGGATCCACCGGCGGGTGGTTGTCGGCCGGCGCCACCTGCAGCGTCGGCTCCGGGCGATCCACGTCGATCACCGGCAGCGGCGCCTGAAGTTGCAGCCTGATCTGCGCCGCTTGCGGCAGGACCGTCGGCTTGGGCTGCACCTTCAGCACCGGCTTCAGCGGCTCCAGGTTGATGGGCGGCGGCTCCACCGGCGGGCTCTTCAGGCGCGCCGACAGCAGCGCCGCGGCCACCAGCACGTGCAGGCCCACGACGATGATGAGTCCGACCGGGTGGCGGTCGGGGCGACGCTGCGAAAGGGCGAAGTTCATGCGGAGTCCTCCAGGTTGGCCAAAGGGCGCGGTGTCCGGATCGGCTCGGAAACCACGTTCAATCTCGATGAAACGTGCCGGAAGTCGAACGGGGGTGGCCGGCGTTTTCAGTTTTATGCGAGCGGTGCCGTTTCGGTCAATGCGGAGACGCCACTTTTTTCATACGTTTGCTAACAGCCTGCAAGCGCTCGACAACGGCTAAAGTAGCTGCTTTTGCGCGGAGTCAATCCCGCGCATGCCTCCCCGCATCCCGACCCCCTCGTCCAGCGTCTCCATGGCCTCCCGTTCCCTCTCCCGTTCCTCCAGCGCCGGCCCCGCCGTGTGGCTGTGGCTGGGCATCGCGCTCGTCGTGGTGCTGCTAGACCAGTTCGCCAAGATTTTGATCGTGGGCGACTTCCGCCTGGGCGAGAGCCGCGCGGTCACCTCCTTCTTCGACGTGGTGCGCCTCGAGAACACCGGCATGGCCTGGTCGCTGCTGGCCAACGCCGGCGGCTGGCAGCGCTGGTTCTTCATCGCCCTGGCGCTCGGCGCGTCGGGCTTCATGCTGTACTTGCTGATGCGCAACGGGTCGCAGAAGCTGTTCTCCTTCGCCATCGCCATGGTCATGGGCGGGGCCGTGGGCAACGTCATCGACCGCGTGGTGCGCGGCGCGGTGGTCGACTTCATCTCGTTGCACTGGCACCAGTCCTACACCTTCCCGGCCTTCAACCTGGCCGACAGCGCCATCACGCTGGGCGCCATCTGCCTGGTGCTCGACGAGCTGCGGCGCGTCCGCAAGGGGTGATGATGGCCCGCCGCCCGCCCCGTCCCCTCCTCGCGAGCGCCGCCCTCCTCCTGTTCGCACTCACCTCGCCCGTCGCCCGGGCCGCGTTGCCGGCCGGGCTCGCGGCCAACGACCTGGAGGCGCTCACCAGCGTCGAGCTGCGCGAACGCATCGCCCACGGCAGCACCACCGTCATCGTGCCCATCGGCGGCACCGAGCAGAACGGCGCCCACATGCTGCTGGGCAAGCACAACGTGCGCGCCCACGTGCTGGCCGACCGCATCGCCGACGCCCTCGGCAACGCCATCGTCGCGCCCACCATCGCCTACGTGCCCGAAGGCAGCATCCACCCGCCCGCGGCGCACATGAAGTACACCGGCACCATCTCCGTGCCCGACGCCGTGTTCGAGGGGCTGCTGGAGGCCACCGCGCGCTCGTTCAAGCAGCACGGCTTCAAGGACGTGGTGTTCGTGGGCGACCACGGCGGCTACCAGGCCGACCTGGTGCACGTGAAGGACAAGCTCAATCGCGAGTGGTCGAAGGATCCCGCCTGCCGCGTGCACGCCCCGCTGGAGTACTACCGCATCACGCAGACGGCCTACGTGGCCGCGCTCAAGGCCCACGGCGTCACCGACGCCGAGATGGGCTCGCACGCCGGCCTGGCCGACACCGCCCTCTCGCTGGCCATCGACCCGGCGCTGGTGGTGCAGGACAAGCTGGCCGGCCCGTATCCCGCCGGCGTCACCGGCAACCCGAAGCGCGCCACCGCCGAACTGGGCGAGCTGGGCACGACGCTGGTGGTGCAGGCCACCGTCGCCGCGATCCGCAAGGAAACGCAGGCTCCCCGTTGATGACCGCCGCAGACTGACCCGATGCCCGTCGCCGTCGACTACCCGATGCTGCCGCTGCTGGACATGACGCTCTTCCCGGGGAGCGAGACGTCGCTGTTCGTGGGTCGGGCGCTGTCGCGCGCGTCGGTGGAGGCGGCAGTGGCGGCCAGCGGCGAGCTGGTGGTGGTGCGCCAGCGCGAGTTCGGCACGCTCGAATACACCGCCACCGACCTGCACACGGTGGGCACGCTGGCCAAGGTCACCTCGCTCACGCGCCTGCCCGACGGCACGCTCAAGATCACGGTGTCGGCGCTGCATCGGGTGTCGATCGACTCGGTGCGCCGCGCCGACCACTTCCGCGTGTTCGCCACCACGCTGCCCACGCCCCCGTGCGCGCCCGCGCGTTCCGTGCGCCTGCGCGCCGCACTGCTGCGCCGCGTGGGCAGCGCGCTGGCGCCCGAGCAGCTGGCGCTGCTGCGCGACATCCCCGAGGCCGGCCGGCTGGTCGACGCCATCATGCCGTTGCTGGCCACGCCCAGCGCGCGCAGCATCCATCCGCACCATTCGCTGCACCAGGGGCTGCTGGAGAAGCTCGACGGCGAGCAGCGCCTGCTCAAGCTGATGAAGATGCTGCCGCACAACCGCCGCGCCGAGGTGCCGCACAACGCCGACTTCACGCAGGCGCTCACGCTGTCCGGGTTCGACCCCGACGGCGAGCCGCAGGCGCGCACCACCGCCGACGGCAGCCTGTGGCTGGTGTTTTCCGCCATGCCTCCGTCCTGGTTCCATCCCACCGAGGCCACCGGCCCGCTGGGCCCCTGCACCGACCTCGACCGCCTGCTGGAGCGCGCCACGGGCTGCCCGGTGTTCTGGGACAGCCTCAAGCTGCTGCTCGTCGACAATCCGAAGCCCGACACCGTCGCGCGCATCGAGCGCTTCCTGCGCAGCCTGCGCCAGACCTGGGCCGCCACCGCCAGTTGATGCGTCGCACGGCGGGGAACGTTCCCCGTCCGGCCGCGTCGAACCCCGTCACCCGCCAAGAATCAACGCCCTCATGAACGCTCCTCTCCGCAGCGCCCTGTCGCTTGCCGCGCTCGCCGCCCTGGCCGTCGCCGGCCACGCCGCCGATGCCCCCGCCCCCGCCTCCGCCAGCGCGCACGCCATCGCCACCGTGGCCGGCATGCCGCCGGTGATCGATCCGAACAACCTGTACAGCGAGACGGCCGGCCCCGAGCACGTCAGCCCCGCGCTGAAGGACGACCTGGTGCGCGTGTACGTGCCCAACCTGCGCGGCAACTCGGTGAGCGTCATCGATCCGGCGACGATGAAGGTGGTCGACACCCTCAAGGTGGGCCTGAGCCCGCAGCACGTGGTGGTGGGCTACGACCTGCGCACGCTGTGGGCCGCCAACAATGCCGAGCGCAGCAACAACGGCAGCCTGACGCCCATCGACCCGCGCACCGGCAAGACCGGCGCCGCGATCCCGGTGGACGACCCGTACAACATGTACTTCACGCCGGACGGCAAGTCGGCCATCGTGGTGGCCGAGGCGCGCCACCGCCTCGACTTCCGCGACCCGAAGACGATGGCGATGCAATATTCCATCGACGCCCCCAAGTGCGGCGGCATCAACCACGCCGACTTCTCCATCGACGGCAAGACGGCGTTCTTCACCTGCGAGTTCGACGGCTCCATCGCCAAGATCGACCTGGCCGAGCGCAAGGTGGCCGGCTACCTCGTGCTGCCGATGCCGTCCACGCGCCTGAAGGACAAGTTCGTGCCGGCCGGCGGCCCCACCACCGAGGTGTGCAGCTCGCGCAAGGGCATGCCCCAGGACATCCGCTTCTCGCCCGACGGCCGGAAGCTGTACGTGGCCGACATGGAGGCCGACGGCGTGCACGTGGTCGACGCCGCCTCGTTCAAGGAGGTGGGCTTCATCACCACCGGCGTGGCCGCGCACGGCCTGTACCCCAGTCGCGACGGCAAGAAGCTCTACATCGCCAACCGCGGCTCGCACCGCATCCACGGCCCGCGCCACGGCCCGGGCAGCGTGACGGTGCTCGACTTCGCCACCGACAAGATCGTCGCCAACTGGCCCGTGCCCGGCGGCGGCAGCCCCGACATGGGCAACGTCACCGCCGACGGCAGGTACCTGTGGCTCTCGGGCCGCTACGACGACGTCGTCTACCGCTTCGACACCGCCTCAGGCGCGGTGCAGCAGGTGGCCGTGGGCCAGGAGCCGCACGGCCTGACGGTGTGGCCGCAGCCGGGGCGGTATTCGTTGGGGCACACCGGCAATCTGCGCTGAGCCTACGGCAACAGCACGCTGCACCCGGTGGTGCTGCGCGCCTCAAGCTCCCGATGCGCCTGCGCCGCCTGCGACAGCGGGTAGCGCTGGTCGATGCGGATGCGCACGCTGCCGTTGCGCACCACCTCGAACAGCTCGTCGGCCATCGCCTGCGTGCGCTCGCGCGTCGAGAGGTGCGTGAACAGCGTGGGCCGCGTGAGGTACAGCGACCCCTTGGCCGCCAGCACGTTGGGCGCGAGCGGGGGCACGGCGCCCGAGGCGTTGCCGAACACCGCCATCAGCCCGAACGGGCGCAGGCACGACAGCGAGCCGTCGAAGGTGTCCTTGCCCACCGAGTCGTAGACCACCTTGACGCCCTTGCCGCCGGTGATCTCCTTGACGCGGTCGACGAAGTTCTCGCTGCGGTAGTTGATCATGTGGGCCGCGCCGTACTCCTTGGCGAGCGCGCACTTCTCGTCGGAGCCCGCGGTGCCGATCAGCTCGAAGCCAAGCGCCTTGGCCCACTGGCAGGCGATCAGGCCGACGCCGCCGGCCGCGGCGTGCCACAGGAGGGTGTCGCCGGGCGCCAGGCCCTCCACCGGCAGCGTGCGGCGCAGCAGGTAGTTCACCGTGAGGCCCTTGAGCATCATGGCGGCGCCGGTCTCGAAGTCGATCTCGTCGGGCAGCTTGCACACGTGCAGCGCGTCCAGCACGCGCGCCTGGCTGTAGGCGCCGGGCTTGGGGGCGGCGTAGGCGACGCGGTCGCCGACGGCCAGGTGCGTGACGCCTTCGCCTGCCGCCTCGACCACGCCCGCGCCCTCGCCGCCCGGGATCAGCGGCAGGGGGTTCTGGTACAGGCCGGTGCGCTGGTAGACGTCGATGAAGTTGATGCCGCAGGCGTGGTGGCGCACGCGCACCTGGCCCGGGCCGGGATCGCACACCTCGACGTCGACGAGGCGCAGGACGTCGGGGCCGCCGAACTCGCTGATCTGGATCGCCTGGGTCACGGGGAGTCTCCTGCACGTCGTTGGGATGCGCCCGGTTTTAGCACGCGCGCCTTGACCTTGGCGGCCGCCCGGGGCAGGGGCGAAGGCGCGGCCAGGTGGCGCGGAATCGCCTCGGCCAGGAACTCGTAGACGCGCCGCACCACGCCGCTGGCCCGCAGCTCCCGATGCACCGTCAGCCAGAACGGCAGCGACGGCACGGGCAGGTCGGGCAGCACGCGCCGCAGCGCGGGCCATTGCGCCGCCCAGTAGTCGACGGCGAAGCCGATGCCCGCCCCCGCCGCGATGAGTTGGCCGTACACCACCTGGTCGTCGGTGCGCACCGCGAAGTCGGACGCGTTCAGCACGACGCCGATGCGGGCCAGGCCGCGCACGATCGCGTCGTCCCGGTCGTAGCCGATGAGGCGGTGCCGTGCCAGGTCGGCCGGCTCGCGCGGCGTACCCACCGTTGCCAGGTAATCGGCGTGCGCCCACGCACCGATGGGCGCGTCGCCCACCTTGCGCGCGATGAGCGAGCCCTGGTCGGGACGCACCATGCGCACCGCGATGTCGGCCTCGCGGCGCAGCAGGTTCTGCACGGCGTTCGACGCCACCACCTCGATGGCGATCTCCGGCTCGACGCGCTGGAACTCTGCCACCAGGCCGGGCATCAGCCACGTGGCGACAACCTGACTGGCGGTGATGCGCACGGTGCCGCGCGTGGCCTCGCGCCCGCGCGAGACGCTGCGCGCCATGGCCTCGGCGGCGGCCTGCATCTGGCGCGCGGCCGGCAGCGCCTCCAGGCCCGCGGCCGTGGGCCGCACCCCGCGGCCGGTGCGCTCGAACAGCGCCACGCCGAGCTGCGCCTCCAACTCGGCCAGGTGGCGGGAGATGGTGGGCTGGTGGCCCTGGGTGGCGCGCGCCGCGGCGCTGACGCTGCCCGCGTCCATCACCGCCAGGTAGCTGCGCACCAGCGCCCAGTCGAGTCTCTGCAAGGGATCAGCCATACGGAAGTGTATAGCTGGTATCCCGTTCCAGGTATTTTCGGATGCCCTCGATCTGCGCACACTGGACGCATCCCATCCCACCAGGAGCCCGCCATGACCCACACCACGGCCAACAGCCACACCTCCACCCAACGCCGCCGCCGCGTGCTGATCCTCGGCGCCAACGGCCGCTTCGGCCTCGCCGCCGCCCAGGCCTTCGACGCCGCCGATTGGGACGTGCTGGCCCAGGTGCGGCGCGCGCCCGCCGCCGGCATGCCGGCACGGGCCCGCATCGTGGCGCTGCCCACCACCGACATCGACGGCATCGCGGCGCACGCTGCCGGCGCCGAAGTGGTGGTGCACGCGCTCAACCCGTCCGACTACACGCTGTGGGCGGCCGAGCTGCTGCCGATGGCGCGCCAGGGCATGGACATCGCCGAGCGCCTCGGTGCCCGCTTCGCCCTGCCCGGCAATGTCTACAACTACGGCATCGCGATGCCCGCCACGCTGAGCGCCGGCACGCCGCAATGGCCCACCACCGGCAAGGGCCGCCTGCGCGTGCAGTTCGAGGACGAGCTGCGCCTGCGCGCGCCGCGCCTGCGCAGCTTCATCCTGCGCGCCGGCGACTTCTTCGGCGCCGGCAGCGGCGCCTGGTTCGACCAGTTGATCGCCAAGGACGCCGCCAAGGGCAGCCTCGTCTACCCGGGCCCGCGCGACGTGACGCACGCGTGGGCGTACCTGCCCGACATGGCGCGCGCGGTGGTGGGCCTGGCCGAGCTCGACACGCTGCCCGACCACGTGGACATCCCGTTCGAGGGCTACACGCTCACCGGAACCCAGTTGATGGACGGCATCGCCGACGTGATGCACTCCGACGGCCTCGGCGGCGCGCGCCCGTTCAAGCGCGGCGGCGCGCCGTGGGCGGTGTTCAAGGTGATGGCCTGGTTCATGCCGCTGTGGCGCGAGATCCTGGAGATGCGCTACCTGTGGAACACGCCGCACGGCCTCGACGGGCGCGCGCTGGCGCGCTGGCTGCCGGCGTTTCGCGCCACGCCGTTGCCGGCGGCGTTGCGGGCGAGCCTGGTGGAAATGGGCGTCATTCAGAACCCGACGGCCTGCCCGTCACGCCGCGAATCGCTGGCCGCCACATAGCCGTCGTCCGCGTCGCCCAGCCGCCAGATGAACTGGCCCGAGCCGAAGTCCATGTAGGGATCCTGCGTGGCCTCGGCCTGGTGACCGAGCGCGCGCAGGCCGGCGACGAGATCGGGCGCCATCGTGTGCTCGAAGTCGACCGAGCGACCGGTGGCCACCTTCCAGCGCGGCGCGTCGCACGCGGCCTGCGGCTGCTGGCCATGGCGCAGCAGGCGGGTGAGCGTCTGCACATGGCCCTTCGGCTGCATGTTGCCGCCCATCCCGCCGAAGCTCATGCGCGGCCGGCCGTCGGCGTCGCAGAGAAAGCCCGGGATGATGGTGTGGAACGGCCGCTTGCCGCCGGCCACCACGTTGGGATGCGCGGCGTCCAGCGTGAAACCCTGGCCGCGGTTCTGCAGGCTCACGCCGGTGCCGGGCACCACCACGCCGCTGCCGAATCCCATGTAATTCGACTGGATCAGGCTCACCATGCGCCCGCCTTCGTCGGCGGCCGTCAGGTACACGGTGCCGCCCGAGGGCGGCGCGCCGTGCGCGAAGTCCTGCGCGCGGCCGGGCGCGATCAGGCGTGCGCGCTCGCGCAGGTAGGCGTCCGAGAGCAGGTCCGACGCGCTGACCCCGGTCATCGCGCGCGAGTCGGCCACCCAGCGGTACGTGTCGGCGAAGGCCAGCTTCATCGCCTCGATCTGCAGGTGCTGCGCCTCGACGCTGTCGACGGGAAAGCGCGCCACGTCGAGCCGTTCCAGCATGCCCAGCGCCATCAACGCCGCGATGCCCTGGCCGTTGGGGGGAATCTGGTGCACCGTGTGGCCGGCGAAGGCCATCGCGATGGGTTCGACCCATTCGGGCACATAGTCGGCCAGGTCGCGCGCGCTCATCGATCCGCCGTGGGCGGCCGAATGCGCCACGAGGCGCGCCGCGATCTCGCCGCGGTAGAAGCTCTCGCCGCCCGACTCGGCGATGGCCCGCAGCGTGCGGCCCGCCGCCTCGAACACGAAGCGCTCGCCGGGCAACGGCGCGCGGCCGCGCGGCATGAAGGCCTCGGCGAAGCCGGGCTGCGACGCCAGCAGCGGCACCTGGCGCGTCCACTTGTCGGCCACGATGCAGGCCACGCCGTGGCCGCGCTCGGCCAGTTCGATGGCGGGTGCCAGCAGGTCGGCGAACGGCAGCCGGCCGCAGCGTGTCGACAAGGCCACCCAGCCGGCGACGGCGCCCGGCGTGGTGACCGTGTCCCAGCCGCGCAGGGGAATCTGGCCGCCATGGCGCCGCGCGAAGTAGGCCGGATCCCAGGCCGCCGGCGCCACGCCCGACGCGTTGAGTCCGTGCAGCCGCTCGCCGTCCCACAGGATCGCGAACAGGTCGCTGCCCAGGCCGTTGGACACCGGCTCCACGATGGTGAGCGCCGCCGCCGCCGCGATAGCCGCGTCGATGGCGTTGCCGCCATGCAGCAGCATGCGCAGCCCGGCCTGCGACGCGAGCGGGTGCGAGGTGGACACCACGTTGCGCGCGAACACGGGGCTGCGCACGGTGGGATACGGGTTGTTCCAGTCGAAGGTCATCGCGTCGCTCCTCGCGGCGATTGTCTCGCCAATGAAGAAGTGCCGCGGATGCGGCGCTTTTCGACCTCGCGCGAAAAAAAGGCCCATCGCCGATTTGCGGGGGTTGCTGGGGCATGGGACGTCGTTGGAGCATGGGACATCGCTGGAGCATGGGACATCGCTGGAGCATGGGACATCGCTGGGTCAGTCACGACTCACCGGGCAAGTCTCTTTTGTTCGTGTCCCCCGCCGGCCTGCGGCGCGGCTCCTCCTTGACCTCACAAAAGAGACTCGCCCGGTTCGTCGTTCCACGCCCGGTGTGCCAGCGGAGAACATTCGCAG
>JBBQYL010000162.1:0-12016 GCA_038208735.1 Burkholderiales bacterium | reverse complement strand
AGCCCACGCGGAAACTCGGCCATGATCAACGAGCGCACCCGCTCGCACACCTCGTGGATGTTGACGTCGCTGACCACATGCGGTGAGCGGTGCGGCGCCAGCAACTGCGCCGCGCCGCGGATGCCGCCCAGCGGGTTCTTGATCTCGTGGGCCAGGTTGCGGATGAGCTCCTTGGTGACCTGGGCCTGGCCCAGGGCGCGCTCCTCGCGATCCTGGCGGGTCTGCTGCTCGATCTCGATCATCTCGACGAACACGCGGCCGCCGTGGAGGTCGTGCTGGCTGACGATCACGTGCACCGGCAGCGTGGCGCCCGACGACACCGACGAGCGCTTGAGCGAGCCGTCGAAACGGCGCGCCGAGAATTCGTTGCGCGACACCGCGGCGATGGCCTCCCCCAGCGCGGCCGTCTCGCGGAACCAGTCGTAGATGCTGCCGCGCGTGAGCTTGCGGCGGGCCATGCCCACCACCGCCTCGAGCACGGAATTGGCGAACACGCACTTGCCGTCGGGCTCCACCACCGCCACCAGCGTGGCCAGGTGGTCGAACGCGGTGTAGTCGATGCCGCCCACGCGCAGGGTGCCGGACTCGTCGGCCTGGCGCGCGTCGGCCGGCACCGGCGCCAGATCGACGGCCGGCGGGGAGCGACGCGGGGCCATCAGTTGGTCTTCGCGAGCTCGCGCGTGATCGCGCCGATGTCGGACTCCGTGCGCGCGATCTGGGCCTTCAGGTCGGCCGTGCGGTCGAGGTACTTCTGGAAGTTCTTCTCGTCGCCCTTGCGCTCGGGCTGCCCGTTGTTGTATTCCTTCTGCAGGGCGTCGAGCGAGGCCTGGGCCTTGATCAGCTCGTCCTGGAGGATCTTGCGGGCGTCGGAGTCGCGCGACTTCTGCTCCTGGGCGTCGACGCGGCTGGCCGCCGAGCCGGGCGCGGCAGCGCTGGTGCCGCCGCCGGCGCGCACCTTGGGCGCCGGGATGGTGGTGGGCTGCTGCGTGACCATGGCCTTGCAGCCCTTGGCGTCGGCCTCTTTCGGCGTGATCGTGTTGGTGAACACGTTGCCCGGGCACTGGTAGTACGTGTCGGCCGCCTGCGCGGCGCCGGCGCATGCCAGCAACGCGGCGGCGGCGAGCGCCGACGAGCGGCCGCGCAGGGCGGCCGGGATCAGGAAAGCGATTGCAGTTGCCACGTTCATCATTTCATTGTGGCGCAAAACGAGGCGCCTGATAGTGAGCCAACGTGTCTGGGCGCCCCCCGGTGGACAGCGGGTATGACCAACCCCTCGTAAAGCCGGGAAAAGGTCAGCGGGGTCGAAAAAAGAAAAGCGGCCCGTCGCCGGGCCGCCTTCGTTGCCGGGCCTCCTCGCGGAGGCCGGCGCTCGCATCAGAGCGAGTAGTACATGTCGAACTCGACCGGGTGCGTGGTCATGCGCAGGCGTTGCACGTCCTGCATCTTCAGTTCGATGTAGGCATCGATGTAGGCTTCGGTGAACACGCCGCCCTTGGTCAGGAACGTCCGGTCCTTGTCCAGGTTCTCCAGGGCCATCTCGAGGCTGGAGCACACGGTCGGGATCTTCGCGTCTTCTTCCGGCGGCAGGTGGTACAGATCCTTCGTGGCGGCTTCGCCAGGATGGATCTTGTTCTCCACGCCGTCGAGGCCGGCCATCAGCAGCGCCGAGAAGCCCAGGTACGGGTTCATCATCGGATCCGGGAAGCGCGCTTCCACGCGGCGGCCCTTCGGGTTCGCCACGAACGGGATGCGGATGGACGCCGAGCGGTTGCGCGAGCTGTAGGCCAGCTTGACCGGGGCTTCGTAGCCCGGCACCAGCCGCTTGTAGCTGTTGGTGGTCGGGTTCGTGATGGCGTTCAGCGCGCGGGCGTGCTTGATGATGCCGCCGATGTAGTACAGCGCGAATTCCGACAGCCCGGCATAGCCGTCACCGGCGAACAGGTTCTTGCCGTCCTTCCACACCGACTGGTGCACGTGCATGCCCGAGCCGTTGTCGCCGACGATGGGCTTCGGCATGAACGTGGCCGTCTTGCCGTAGGCGAAGGCGACGTTGTGGACGATGTACTTCTGCAGCTGCACCCAGTCGGCGCGCTGGAGCAGCGTCGAGAAGCGCGTGCCGATTTCCATCTGGCCGGCGTTCGCCACTTCGTGGTGGTGAACTTCGACGGGGATGCCCATCTGCTCGAGGATCAGCGACATTTCCGAGCGCATGTCCTGGCCTTGGTCGACCGGGGGCACGGGGAAGTAGCCACCCTTGACCGTCGGGCGGTAGCCCTTGTTGCCGTGCTCGTAGGCCTTGCCCGTGTTCCAGGCGGCTTCCTCGGCCTCGATCTCCACCGAGCAGCCCTTCATGCTCACGTCCCAGCGGATGGAGTCGAAGATGAAGAACTCGGGTTCCGGACCGAAGTAGGCGGTGTCGCCATGGCCGGACGCGTTCATGTAGGCCTCGGCGCGCTTGGCCAGCGAACGCGGGTCGCGCTCGTAGGGCTTGCCGTCGCTGGGCTCCACCACGTCGCACGTGAGGATCAGCGTGGGTTCTTCGAAGAACGGGTCGATGTTGGCCGTGTTCGGGTCAGGCATCAGCTGCATGTCCGACGCTTCGATGCCCTTCCAGCCCGCGATCGACGAACCGTCGAACGCGTGGCCGGAGACGAACTTGTCTTCGTCGAAGTGAGACACAGGCACGGACACGTGTTGTTCCTTGCCACGGGTATCGGTGAAACGGAAGTCAACGAACTTGACCTCGTTTTCCTGCACCAACTTCATCACGTCGGCGACGGTCTTGGACATCAAACGGCTCCTAAATTTGTTTGGCAATTCACCGGGTCGGCGCACGGCACCGACCGTTTCAAACGGGTTGCGATGAGGGGGCAAGCAGGTTCTGTGCCGCGCGGTGCGACCAGCAACCCACCGGTAAGAAGGCAGCTCGGCCGTGCGGATCGCGCACCACCATTGTGCACATCATTGGACGCACCAACGTGGAACGTTTTGCGCACCACATCAGGACGGATCGATTTCGGTCGCGCCGGTGCCCGCCGCGCCTTCGCGCAGCGATGCCATGGCCAGCTCGACCTGGACGGGATCGGCGCCCTTGACGCCGATCTCGATATGCGGGCCCCACGTCGGATGGTCGACGCTGGGGAGGCTGAACGACCGCACGCCGGGGAACGTCGCCTCGATGCGCTCGAACACCGGGATCAGCGCCGACTCATTGGTGCCGCGCACGCGCACGGCCCGAAGCGCCAGCGCGCCCGTCTGGTCGGCGTAGCAGGTGTCCAGCACCCAGTCCAGCATCGGGTGGGCCATGACCGGGAAGCCCGGCATGAAGTGCAGGTGCCCCACGCTGAAGCCGGGGATGCGGTTGTACGGATTCGGGATCAGCGATGCGCCGGCCGGGAACACGCCCATGTTGAGGCGGCGCTGGTGGTCGGGGCTGGCGAGGTCGTAGGCGACGCCCTTCTCGGCGGCCATCTCGGTGCCGCGCTGCGTGATCAGCGCGGCGGCCTCGGGGTGCAGCGCCAGCTCGACGCCCAGCGCCTGCGCCGCGCACTGGCGCGTGTGGTCGTCGGGCGTGGCGCCGATGCCGCCGAACGAGAACACCGTGTCGCCCGACGCGGCGGCCGCGCGGATCTCCGCCACGATGCGCGCAGGCTCGTCGCCGATGTAGTGCGCCCAAGCGAGCGCGAGGCCGCGCGACTCGAGCGCGGCGATGGTGCGCGCGAGGTGCTTGTCCTCGCGCCGGCCCGAGAGGATCTCGTCGCCGATGATGAGTGCGCCAAAGTTCATGATTCGAGCGGCCGGGAGTCTTCGTAGCCGAAGCGCTCGTGCGGCGGCACCTCCTCCACGAGTTGAAGGTCGGATGCCGGCGCCACGACGGGCTGCACGGCGCGCATGGCGGTCTCGGCCTGGCGCAACGACGCCAGCACGGCGAGGCCGTAGTGCGTGAACCAGAGCGCCGAGAACGTGAAGATCATCGTGTAGAGCCAGAGCACGGCGGGCATGACGACCGGCGCGAACACGAGGAGCTTGATGCTGATCGTCCAGATGAGCGAGGGAATGCCGCACAGGAAGCCGCAGACGATTCCCATCACGAGCATCGGGCCGCGATGCGCACGTCGGATGGCGTCGCGCTCGGCGGCCGAGGCATGCTCGGCCAACGAATCGAAGCCCATGATCCGCTCGGTCAGCCAACCCCAGATGAGTGGCGGCACGACGAGCGCGACGCCTGGAATCAACCAGAACGGCAGCGAGACCATCACCATGAACAGCGCGGCGGCCGAGTAGCCCAGCGACAGGAACAGCCCGCCGAGCCACGATCCGCCATGGCGCCGCTCGAGCGTCGGAAACCGCCGGCGACTGGCCATGGACACCACCGCCGGCGTCACCCACACGCCGACCAGCGCCAGCGTGAGCGCCACTTCCACCGGGATCACGGCGGCGACGACCACCAGCAAGGCGACGCCAGTGCGGAAATCGGCGCCCAGGAACGAAGACACCCATTCGAGCGCCGAGTTGACCAGCGACCAGTGCTCCAGGCCCGAGCGCACCGCGTCGATCGCCGGCTCCCAGTACAGGTAGCCGAGGCCGAGCGTGAGCACGCCCGCCACCAGCAGCGGCAGCAGCGACAGCACCAGCACCTTGGGATGCAGGCAATAGGCAACCGCGCGAAAGAATGAGCCGAACAGCAATTTCATCGAGCGTCAGGATAAGGGGACATGGGTGCGAGGCGGACGGCGTTCAGCGGGTGTTCAGCGATCAATCGTCGTCGCCGCCCAGCAGGCTGCCCAGCCCGCCCAGCAGCCCGCCCGCGGCGAGTCCGCCCAGCACGCCGGCACCGCTGGTCGAGCCGGCGCGATCGCTGCTGCCGCCGTTCTGCGGCGCGGCGGCGAAGATGCGGCTGGCCAGGCGCGAGAACGGCAGGCTCTGGATCCACACGGTGCCCGGGCCGGTGACCTTCGCGAAGAACAGGCCCTCGCCGCCGAACAGCGCCGTCTTGACGCCGCCCACGTACTGGATCTCGAAGTTGACCGATTGCGTGAACGCCACCAGGCAGCCGTGGTCGATCAGCAGCGTCTCGCCGGGCTGCAGCTCACGCTTTTCCACGGTGCCGCCCGCATGCACGAAGGCCATGCCGTCGCCGTCCAGGCGCTGCATGACGAAGCCGTCGCCGCCGAAGAAGCCCACGCCCAGGCGCTGCTGGAACGCGATGCCCAGCGACACGCCACGGGCCGCGCACAGGAACGACTGCTTCTGGCAGATGAGCGTGCCGCCTACCGAGCGCAGGTCGATGGGCAGGATCTTGCCCGGCACCGGCGCGGCGAAGGCCACGCGCCGCTTCTGGTTCGACTGGTTCATGAACACCGTGGTGAACACGTTGGCGCCGCTGATCAGGCGCTTGCCGGCGCCCACCAACGCGCCCCACAGGCCGGAGTTGGCCTGCGAGCCGTCGCCGAACACGGTGTCGAGCACGATGCCCATCTCCATGAACATCATCGAGCCGGCCTCGCCGATGGCGGCCTCGCCCGGGTCGAGCTCGACCTCGACGAACTGCATCTCCGCGCCCTTGATCTCGTAGTCGACCACGTCCATCGCCATCTCGCCGCTCCTTGTGCTGAGGCGCATTCTCCTTCAAGCCGCTCGCCTCCCCCCAATTCGGACAAAGCCATGACGGAAACGAATCTGGCGCCGCGCTATCCTGCCGTCACCGCCCACTCCGAGCGGCCCGGCCACAAGCCCCAGGCCGCCACACCGAGACATGACCCACCCCGTCCATGCGCCGGCCACCCGGCCCGCCCGCCCTGCCGTGCTCGACCTCATCGGCAACACGCCGATGGTCGAGGTCACGCAGTTCGACACCGGCTGCTGCCAGCTGTTCCTGAAGCTGGAGTCGCAAAACCCCGGTGGCTCCATCAAGGACCGCATCGGCCTGGCGATGATCGAGACCGCCGAGCGCGAGGGCAAGCTCGAGCCGGGCGGCACGGTCATCGAGGCCACCGCCGGCAACACGGGCCTGGGCCTGGCCCTGGTGGCGCGCGCCAAGGGCTACCGCGTGATGCTGGTGGTGCCCGACAAGATGTCGTCCGAGAAGGTGCTGCACCTGAAGGCGCTGGGCGCCGAGGTGCACACCACGCGCTCCGACGTGGCCAAGGGCCATCCCGAGTACTACCAGGACATGGCCGCGCGCCTGGCCGCCGAGGCCGGCTCCGACGCGTTCTACATCGACCAGTTCAACAACCCCGCCAACCCGCTGGCGCACGAGACGTCCACCGCGCCGGAGATCTGGCAGCAGATGGGACACCGCGTGGACGCCATCGTGTGCGGCGTCGGCTCCGGCGGCACGCTCACCGGCCTGAAGCGCTACTTCGAGAAGGTGTCGCCCGATACGGAGATGGTGCTCGCGGATCCGAAGGGCTCGGTGCTCGCCGAGTACATCGCCACCGGCACCTATGGTGCGGCCGGCGCGTGGGCCGTGGAGGGCATCGGCGAGGACTTCATCCCGGCCATCGCCGACCTCACCGACGTGCGCACCGGCTACACCATCGACGACGAGGAGAGCTTCGCCACCGCGCGCGAGCTGCTCAGGCGCGAGGGCCTGCTGGGCGGCTCGTCCACCGGCACGCTGCTGGCCGCGGCGCTGCGCCATTGCCGCGCGCAGACCTCGCCCAAGCGCGTGGTGACCTTCGTGTGCGACACCGGCACGCGCTACCTCTCGAAGGTCTACAACGACAGCTGGATGTTCGACCAGGGCCTGCTGCATCGCGCCACGGTGGGCGACCTGCGCGACCTGATCTCGCGCCGCGTGGTCGACGAGGCCGTCATCAGCGTGAGCCCGGACGACACGCTGCTGACCGCGTTCCAGCGCATGCGCGCGGCCGACATCTCGCAGGTGCCGGTGCTGCAGGACGGCAAGCTGGCCGGCCTGCTCGACGAGTCCGACCTGCTGCTGCACGTGAGCGGCGACTCGGAGCGCTTTCGCCAACCGGTGCGCCAGGCGATGAACCGCCAGATCCGCACGCTGCGTCCCGACGCCGGCCTGCAGGCGCTGATCAAGACGCTGCAGGAAGGCTGGGTGGCCGTGGTGGCCGATGGACAGGGCTTCCATGGCCTGATCACCCGTTTCGACCTGCTGAACTATCTTCGCAAGACACTCGCCTGAGATCCTCATGAGCACTGACCAAAAGCAACACGGCTTCGAGACCCGCGTCATCCACGCGGGCCAGCACCCCGACCCGTCCACCGGCGCCATCATGCCGCCGATCTTCCAGACCTCCACCTACGTGCAGTCCAGCCCCGGCGTGCACAAGGGCTACGAGTATTCGCGCAGCCAGAACCCCACGCGCGAGGCGCTGGAGCGCTGCGTGGCCGACCTGGAAGGCGGCCTGCGGGGCTACGCGTTCGCGTCGGGCCTGGCCGGCATGTCGACGGTGCTCGAGCTGCTCGACGCCGGCGCGCACATCATCGCCAGCGACGACCTGTACGGCGGCTCGTTCCGCCTGTTCGAGCGCGTGCGCAAGCGCTCGATGGGGCTGCAGGTGAGCTTCATCGACATGACCGACCCGCAGGCCGTGCGCGCCGCGCTGCGCCCCGGCACGAAGATGGTGTGGGTGGAGACGCCGTCCAACCCGCTGCTCAAGTTGATCGACCTGCAGGCGGTGGCGGCGATCGCGCGCGAGGCCAACCTCATCGCCGTGGCCGACAACACCTTCGCCAGCCCCTGGGGCCAGAACCCGCTGGCGCTGGGCTTCGACATCGTGGTGCACTCCACCACCAAGTACCTCAACGGCCACTCCGACGTCGTGGGCGGCATCGCGGTGGTGGGCAGCGAGCCGCGCCAGGCGGCGTGGGCCGAACAGCTCGCGTTCCTGCACAACGCGGTGGGCGCCATCGCGGGCCCGTTCGACTCGTTCCTGGCGCTGCGCGGGGTGAAGACGCTGGCGATCCGGATGGAGCGCCACAACCAGAGCGCGCTGGCGCTGGCGCAGTGGCTGGAGGCGCATCCCAAGGTGGCGCGCGTGCACTATCCGGGCCTGGCGAGCCATCCGCAACACGCACTCGCGAAGCGGCAGATGCGCGGTGGCGGCGGCATGATCTCGGTCGACCTTCGCTCCGACCTTGCGGGCGCCCGCCGCTTCCTGGAGCACGTGCACCTGTTCGCGCTGGCCGAGAGCCTGGGCGGCGTGGAGAGCCTCATCGAGCACCCGGCCATCATGACCCACGCGTCGATTCCGGCGGAGCAACGCGCGGCGCTCGGGATCGGCGACACGTTGATCCGGCTATCGGTGGGGATCGAGAACCTGGAAGACCTCAAGGACGACCTCGAGGCGGGGTTCGCGCAGGTTTAAGGCGCTTCGCGGGTCTCGGGGGCGGGCGATTGGCGATTGGCGATTGGCGATTGGCGACTAGCACTTTGAGTGGCGTCTATCTGGTTGCGGAGCAGGAATTCGTAGCCGGCGACGACCTCGCTTGCGAGCGGCGGCTGGGACAAGATCATGCATTCCATCTTGGGAGGTAGTTTGGCATTGGCGGGCCATCGAGGCCAGCCAATGCCCGCGGCAGGCGTCCCGGCCAGGCAACGTGCTTGACGCGAACGAAGGTGGCCCGCCATCCGCGGCGGAAGCAGCCAATCATTGACGTCCGATACGCCTGAGGTCGTCTTCCAGGTTGACTGCCGTTCAGGTTGCATTGGGAATGTCTGCATTCGCCCTGCAATCCTGTTAGTCAGCACGGGCGACTGACTGACAGCAGACGACCCACAGCAGCCGGTCAAGTCTTCGAATTCGGCGCCGGAAAGCTGCCTTTCATTTCGGACGGAATTTCCACCACTAACTCATCGGTATACCTGCGAGCGAGCCAGATCAAATGCTCACGCCCACCCTCTTGGGCGCTTGAAAGATACGTAGGGAACAGCTCCGAGACCGATGGTCTTGAGGCAACTTGCCCGCGATCAGTAAGGCTTTGGCATCAACGTGCGCACGCGGTCGACATACGTTTCCAGCACGATCGGTCGATCCAAATCGGGGGCCACGCTGTCTTCGCGCCGCAGTTGCTTAGCGACCGCGATCGCGCGATCGAGGAGCACGTCGTCACGCCACTGCAGCGTCACGAGAAACAGGTCGTCGGCGCCGTTGCGTCCGGCACGGTGTGTGCGACGCAGTTTGACGAACAGGCGCGCATCGGCGCTGCGATAGATGGCCGCGAACCACCAAGTGTCGTCCGGGAGCGCCGGATCCCTCAGGCCCAGGTTTAGTTCGGGGCCAGTGGGCACGGGCCGCTCGTCTCGATCAACCTTCCAGCCCGCCCCAATGATGCGCTCGCTCAGTTGTGCCAACAGTGAAAGCGCGGCCGCCTGGGTGAGGTAGTCGAGATGGGGGGACGACTGGATGGCGGTGACGATGGCCGCGGTGCACTCGAGCGACACGAAACGGGTGGGCGCCAACTCGAACGGGTGTGGGCCCGCGAATACGAACTGAAGCGGCTTGTCGACCGCGACCACGTAGCTGTCGCTGAGCAAGTCGGTGCGGAACGCAAACGTGGAGTGCTGACGCACGTCCACCAGCGTATAGCCGAGACCGGCGACGAGGCGAGGAAGAGGGGAGTCGGTGGTCATGGGGGGCGTCGATTTGGATGCGTTGGAGCTTGCCGCGCCTTTGTCGCACGCGCACACGCTGGAGGCCAAGGCCAGCAGGAATGCCCTACGGCCCCGGGAAGGCATCGGCGATGGCATGCAATGAGCGCAGGATGGACGGGCCGCTGGATGGCGCATCAGCCAGCGATACGAATTGGTTGGCGCAGGCTTTCGCGAACGGCCAGCGGCTCTGGAAATCGTAAAGGGGTCCGGGGAAGTTCTTGAAATCGACGATCTTCGACGCGTCGCCCGAAGAGCAATCCGCCGACATCACCAATTGCACCGGCGGGTACCCCGTGAGTCGGCTCACGTCGAGGCTGCGCCTGAACATCCAGGACGAGTCGTAGGCAGTCTTCTGCAGCGTGTCCTGCTGCTCGTGCATGAGCATCGTGATGGCGCCGTCGGTGCCGTGGCCGTCCATCGTCTGTTGCAGCCCCTTGGTAAGAGACGGATCGACCGGTGTCCCCGGCTTGTTCTTGACGCAGCTCATAATCTGCTGGCTGGTCATCGTGCCCTTGTTCTCCTGGTAAAACCTGAGCGACAGGTACAGCTCGTCGTAGACGGCCAGGTTGCCCGCCCCCAGCGTCTGTCGAGCGTCATACATCGCGGCACTGACGGGGTCGATGCCGCCACCGTTCGCCGCCATGTCCTGCGCCGCCTGGGCGATGCCACCCGGATAGTCGTCGAGGTAGGTATGCGCCGTGTCCATGCCGCAGCCGACCTGTTTAGAGGCGAACGCTGCCGTGCCTGCCCACCTGAGATCCGGCGAGGCCACGTAGAGGTTCGCATAGGACGCGCTGATCGCCTTGTTACGGTCCCGAATGTCGGGCATGGCGTCGACTTTGGCTACCTCATCGTTCACAGCTTTCCAGCCGGCGGCGCAAGGGTCGGTGGAACTGCAGCACAACGGCTGGCCAACCGAGGTGGCGCTGAAGTTACCCATGGCGTGCTGGCTGCGCTTCGAGCCGGCGTTCGATGGCGAGGCACTGCCTCAGGCGCCTCGCGCGACCCGGAACCCGATCCGCCAGGATCGCTTCGAGCCAGTCGGGAACGCCCTGTCCCAGTTCGCCACGACGCAACGCCAGCAGCACCTCTACCAGCGCCGCAAGATCGTCCTCTGTATCCAGCCCGCGGTGCTCACCCAGCGCGGTGGCCCGCGTCGCAAAGGCCTCGACGTCCAGACCCGGTTCGGCCGCAAGGGAACGAATATCGTCATGCAGCCGTCGTCTGAACCCTTGCGTGGCGAATGCCGACAACTTGGAGAACTGTTCCTGGGTCAGGATCATGGCTTGCGATTCGGTGCACCGCGTCGAGGCGGATGCTTACCGGGGTGTCACTACGAGTACTGGATTATGAGGCCGCGCGTCAGCTCGGCGTCCCTCGCTGAGGTTGAGGCTTCTACCCTAAAGCGGTCGGTCGCCAAGGTCAGCAACATGGCGTTAGCGAGCCCCTCGTGCGCCGTTCACGCCATTCCCGCTAGGGCAATAGCTTCTGCATGGACTCGCCCGCAATCCACGACGCGATACGGGTAGTCGTGCTTGTCGAACGCCAAGAATAGATCGGTTCCACCCAGAACGATCGCTTCGGCGCCTTGTTCTTCGACCAGACGCAATGCTGCATCCTCGAAGAAGGCGCGCTGCTCGGCGGTCGCCTTTCCGGCAATGGCCATCTCGACATAGTGGGAGTGCGCCGTCTGCAACTGTTCACCGGGAACTGAAATTACGTCCACTGCGGACATTCCGTACAACCCGGACTCCATGACGGCACGCGTGCCGAGCACGCCGACCCTTGCGACACCAATCGCAGAGAAATGCCGCTCCAGTGCGGGCAGCGCGCTGATCAACGGCAGACTCGACAGGCGTTCGAGCGCTTCAATGCAAAAATGCCCGCCCATCGATGTCAGCGCAACCGCCTCGCAGCCTGATGACTTCAACTGATCGACGTATCTTGCAAACACCTCTGCCTGAGCCTCACGCTCACCAGCTTCCAGATGCTGCACCATCTCGCGCGCGTCGGCGTTGGCGATGGTCAGGTTCAACCTCCTGTTGGCCTTCGCATAGATGCTGACGAGCGCGCGGTAGTAGAACTCCGTCGCTGCCGGACCAATGCCGCCGATCAAGCCGATGTGCATGCAGTATCTCCTTTGGGAAGCGCCGATTCGGCGTGGGCGACTGAAGATGGCAGGCATGCGAGCGCCTAGGTAACGAGCAGCGCAGCCCCCGAAAGCCGGCTTTGGCGACCGTCCGCTCATGTTTAGGGTTGTCGGATGCCTGCCTCGCGCCGAGATTACCTCGAAATGGCACAGGTCTGAGGGGCAGGCGTCGGACAAGCCTCAAAGGACGAAACCGCGGGCCCAGCTGGGGCCTCGCCCGGAGGCTACAAGCGTATGGC
>JBBQYL010000161.1:0-12058 GCA_038208735.1 Burkholderiales bacterium | reverse complement strand
ATAGCCGCCTGCAGCTTCTGCCAGAGGCCTCAACACGGCCTGCACTGAACCCCGACCGCCGCCGGTTCCCGAAATCAGCATCGCGCCGACTCTAAAGCCGATTCAATTCGCCTCCAAAGCTTCTGCCGCCCAGACTCCTAGCTCGATTCATCCCTACGCCGCGCGGAGCCCAACCGGCGCACGCGGCTCGTCGAGCGCGCGACCAGCGTCACCACTTCGGGCTCGCGCGAGAAGTGGGCTTCGCCCTCGCCCAGTTCGGTACCGTGGCGCACCAGCGTGTCGCCGAGCCAATGCGGGGCGTGGTGGAGCGTAGCGGCTCCAAGCAGGACGAGGACGGTGTCGCCCCGACGCAGTTCCAGTACCTCCCGCTGTCCCAATGTTAGATCCACGACGAGATCGCGCGACGGCGACGGTGCGAACAACGTCGACAACCGAGCGGGAATGCATGCAAGACGGTGGACGAGCGTCAGCGAAAACATGGGCTGCTCCTTCAGTGGCGATGCCGTCACTGTGCTTGGCGGCAAGCCGCCGCGATAGGCACAGCGTCGCTCTGTCGCGAGCGCAACAGCAGCGCTCGGCTCCGAACTGTTGCGGTTAGGATCGGCGGACGCTGTAGCTGTTCAGTGTGCGTTCGGCCGTCGAAGATCGCACCGCGCCCGCCGTTGCCTTCGCATCCACCTGCTCCCACCCTTGTCGCCTGCGGCGGCGCCATCTCTCACTCCAGTGCTCAAGCCCGCAATCAAATATCGTCAGATCGCCGATCACTATTTAGTCGCACTGCGCAACGGCACGGTAGCGATCGGAGACCGTTTTCCATCTGTGCGTCGCCTGATGCGCGACCACGAGGTCAGCCTGTCGACCGCGCTGCAAGTTTGCCGCCATCTGGAAGACAAAGGCTGGCTCCACGCTCGCCCGCGTTCGGGCTACTTCGTGCAGCGCCCGGCACGCGTCGCGCTGCCGCCAGTAAGCGAAGTGCCGGCGACCAGCGCGGCGGAGGCGGACTACGTCGGCATCCATGAACGCCTGTCGCTGATCCTGGCGCGCGGGCAGGCGCTGCCGACGCCGATCAACCTCGCGCTGGCCGTCGGGCCATCCGACCTCTACCCCGCCAAAGAGCTGCATCTCGGCGTGCAGCGGACACTGCGGCGCTTCCCGAACCTACTGACCAGCGTTGCGCCGCGACAGGGACACCCGGCGCTGAAGACCGCACTGGCGCGCCGCGCGTTCGAGCACGGCATCCATGCGAAGGCCGAGGAAATCGTCATCACGCACGGCTGTATCGAGGCGCTAAACCTTGCGTTGCGGGCGGTGACAGCGCCTGGCGACACCGTCGCCGTCGAGTCACCGACCTTTTACGGCATGCTGCAGAACCTCGAGGCGCTTGGCCTGCGCGCGTTGGAGATCCCCACCAGCCCCAGCACCGGGCTGTCTTTGGAGGCGCTCGAGTTCGCTTTGCAGCGCGACGCCGCCGAACACGGGGACGCCAGCTCCGCCGCCGGACGATCTCGGCTTCGCGCCGTACTTGCTATGCCGACGCTGCACAACCCGCTCGGCTGCGTGATGCCCGACGCGAACAAGGAGCGACTGGTGCGGCTATGCGAGGCCTACGACATCGCCCTCATCGAGGACGACACCTACTCCGACATGGGCTCACCAGGCATGCGCTTCCGCGCGGCAAAGAGCTGGTGCCGGTCGGGCCACGTCATCTACTGCCATTCGCTCAACAAGAACCTCGCACCGGGGCTCCGGCTCGGCTGGACTCTGCCTGGGCGCTGGCAGGCACGCGTCGAAATGCTGAAGTACACGCAGACGCGCTACAGCGAGGAACTGGCGCAGATCGCTGCCGCCGAGTTCGTTGCGGGCACTGGTTGGGACCGTCATCTGAACCGATTGGGCAAGACGCTCAAGGAACGACGCGATCAGTACAGCGACGGCGTTGCGCGCCACTTCCCCGCTGGCGTCCGCCTGAATCCTCCGCAGGGCGGCATGTTGCTCTGGATCGAGTTGCCCCGCCAAGTCAGCGGCGACGCGCTGTTCGAAGCCGCTCTACAGCACGGAATCAAGATCTCGCCAGGATCGATGTTCTCCAACGCCCCGCGCTTCAATCATTTCGTTCGACTGGCCGTGGGCCGGCCCTACGGACCTGAGGTGGACGAGGCGCTGAAATTCCTGGGCGATTCGGTTCGACGCTCGATGGGCGCAGTTGGCGAGGTCGGAGGTTGAACGATTGATCGACGCGGCGAGCAGGCGTCACAGCAGCGGTCAACGGCACTCTGCCAGGGCCTCGACGACATGGTCGATCGAAGCCAGGCGCCGGTGATTTGCCAGCCCCCAGTGTTGCCTCGCAGGAGACGACTGCTGGATCTTCCTGTGTCCTAGTCGATCATCCGAGGATGATCTTGTCATCGTGAACTGGGGAGCCTGCGGTCGCGACAGAGAGCCTGAGCGGCACCCTTCCTGCGCGACGGCCATCGGCGAAGTGTTCCGAAGCCGGATAGTAGCCTTCCCGATACCAGTCGGTCGCGAACGACGGCTCTTGGCCGGTTACTGCCATTCTGCAGTCGCCAAGCGATGCCCGCAATGCAAGGCGAATTCAACAAGTCAACGCAACAGCTTCGCTGAACATCTCAGCGGTCTTTCCCTCACAAAGTGAAATGCACTTTCCCCCCCCTGTGAATGTTGTCCGCTGGAAAGCCATGTTCGGCACGGCGAGGCGGGGGAGCCTGTTTTGTGAGGTAAGGAAGAGGCCGAAGGCCGGGGGACACGAACAAAACAGGCTCCCCCGGTGAGCCGGGCCTGACTTCGCGCACCCCGAAAAATCAGCGCTGCCTCCGCAACACCAGCCAGCCACAGCCAATACCACTCCAACGCCGCTATTTCGCCGTCAGCGCCTCACGCCGCCGCCGCAAACGCCGCCATCGCAACGCCACGTGCCGCAGCCAGAGTTCGCGGATCAGCCAGCCGCTGGCCCAGACGGCGAGGCCGGCGAACAGGGTGTCGCTGAGGAAGTGGCCGCCTTCGGCGATGCGGGCCAGGCTGACCACGGCGCCCCAGGCCAGGCCGATCCACAGCCAGCGGCGGCGGGTGGCCACGCTGCCCATCAGGCCCACGGCCATCAGGATGTAGCCGGACGTGGCGTGGCCGCTGACGAACGAGCAGTTGTGGTGGCACTGGTCGGTGGGCGTGAGCGCCGGCGAGAACGTCTGCGTGCCGCCGAACTGGCTCACCTGCACCGGACGGGCTCGGCCCCAGTATTCCTTCAGGCCCGCGTTGACCAGCAGCCCGGAGCCCAGCAGGCTGACCCAGGCCAGCGCGGCGAGCCGGCGCGACCAGCGGCCGCCGAGCGGATGCCGGCGCCACAGCGAGACGACGATGATCACCAGGCCCACCAGCGCGTAGAACTTCCCCGACCACGGGATGCCGTGGTACAGGAGGCGGGTGAACGCGAAGCGGTCGCCGATGAACGTGCCGTCGGCGGCGTGGAACTGCGCGCTGGTCCACAGGTCGAGCTGCGGCCAGACGGTGAAGATCCAGGCCAGCGCCAGCGCCAGCGTCAGGCCGATCCAGCCGGCCTTGTGGCGCGCGCGCCAACCGCGCCGAGGCGCGCGTTGCGGCACGGCCTCGGTCACGATTTCTTCGCGGCCCGCCCGGGCCGCGCGGGCGGCGCCTGCACGGGGGCGGGTGTCGGCACCGGTGCGGCCGCCGGCGGCGCGATCTTGGCGGCGGCCACGGCGGCGGCGGCGCTGGCAGCGTCCGCCGCGGCCTGGGCCACCCGGGCCGCGGCGACGGCCAGCGCCTGGGCCGACGCGGCCTCGCTGGCGGCCTGCGCCGCGTTCTGTTCGGCGCCGATGCGCGACAGCGGCTCGGACGCCGCCGGCGCCGGACGCACCAGCGCGTAGCCGCGCACCTGCTGCACCACCTCCAGTTTGGCCAGTTCGTCCGGCGTCACGCGGTCGATGCGGGTGAGCGCCCAGTCGCCATTGACCGGATCGGCGCGTTCGACCGTGTGGTTCAGGTAGAACGCGATGCTGGGCTGGTGCAGCCGCCACTGCACGACGCGTTGCTTGTCCTGCAGCGTCATCTGTGCGATGGGCACGGTGCGCGCCAGCGTGCGGATCGGATCCTGCACCGTCTGGCCCCACCACGGCAGCACCGCCAGCACCATCCAGCTGGCGGCCAGCAGCGCAGCAAACACCGCGCCTTCGGCCTCGGTGATGTAGTTGCGCACGTTGGGCACCCAGATGGTGAGCGCGAATACCAGCAGGCAGATCGGCACGCTGACCCACACCCACGGCGCCACGGGCGCGGACGACAACAGCGTGCGATACAGCGGGTCGTGCGTGCTGGCCGCCAGCGAGCTGGCGACCCACGGGCTGGCCGCGCCGAGGGCCACCACCGCGATGATGGTGGCGCACAGGCCGAAGCGCACCGGCAGCTTGGCCACCACCAGCTCCTGGGCCGCCAGCAGCATCAGCGGCGTGAAGCCGTACAGCACGTAGTGCGGCAGCTTGGTGCCCGAGAGCGAGAAGAACACGACCACGAAGCCCAGCCACAGCAGCATGAAGCGGCCCAGCGGCTCGCGCCAGCGCGTGCGCACGTGCATGACGATGGGCACCAACAGCGGCGTCCACGGCATCATCGCGGCCGGCAGGACCTCGAGGTAGTAGAACAGGCTGCCCGCGTGGCCTTCCATCGAGCCGGTGAAGCGCTGCAGGTTGTGGTGCAGCAGGAAGCCGTCGACGAAGGCCATGCCGTGGCGGGCCACCGCGTAGATGTACCAGGGCAGCGAGATGCCCGCCATCAGCGCCCAGGCCACGGGATCGCTCACCAGCCGCTGCAGGCGCGAGCGGTCGCGGTTGGAGGCCAGCCACAGGCCGGCGGCGGCGGCGGGAATGAGCAGCGCCACGGGGCCCTTGGCCAGCAGGCCCAGGCCGATCCAGGCGAACGCGCGCCGGCGCGGCGCGTCGCGGCCGTTCTCCAGGTGGCGCCAGAGATCGAGCGTGCCCAGCGTCAGCAGCAGGTTGAGCAGCGAGTCGGCGGTGGCGGCGCGGCCGATCAGCATCGGCCCCAGCGTGGTGGCGAGGATGCCCGCCGCAGCGATGGCCACCTGCGGCCCGAACCGGCGCCACGCGAAGTGGCCGATGGCCAGGCACCACAGGAACGCGCTCAGCGCCGAGGGCAGCCGGACGGCGAACTCCGTGATGCCGAACAGCTTCACGCTGATGGCCTGGAACCAGTAGATGAGGATGGGCTTGTCGAAGCGGTCGACGCCGTTGAGCGTGGTGCTGCCCCAGTCGTGGCCGATGGTGAGCTCGCGCGTGGCCTCGGCGAACGCGCCCTCGTCCACGTCGAACAGCGGCGCCGCGCCCAGGCGGGCGATCCACAGCGCCAGCAGCACCGTCATCAACATGCCCAGCAGGCGCATCGACGGGGCCGAGCCGTAGGCCCGGCGCATGGGCGCCGCCACGGCGATCACCGTGTCGGCTTCCGGCGAGGACGAGGTGGGGCCGCCGGGCATCATCAGCGTGTCTTCGTCGTCGTCGGACGCGAAGGCGCGCGCGTAGTCGGACTCGTCGTCGGGGCTCAGCGCGGACAGCGGCATCGGGCGCGACGCGCGGTGCTCGGCCGCCGACGGCGGCGGCGTGCGCACCGGGGCCGGCGCGATGCGTTCGAACGCAGGCGCCCGCACGGGGGCTTGCGGCGGCAGCGGCAAATGGGGCGGGGGCGGCGGCGTGCGCGGGGCGGCCGGCGGCTTCGGCACCGGCGGCGCCTTGCCCGCGAGCGCGTCGCTGGCCGTCCACATCTGGGGCTCGGACGGCCGGTCGTCTTCGTCCTGCCTGGGCGGCTTGCCCACGGTCTCCATCAGCTCGGAGATGGAGCGCGGCTTGGCCGGCGGAGGCGGCGGCGCCACGTAGGGCTTGGGCGCCGGCGGCAGGGCGGTGATCGGCGACTTCAGCAGTGGATCGGGCGGCTCGTCGGCGGGGCGCGGCGGCACCCACGTGGGTCGGTCGTCGCTGGCCACGATGCCCGGCACGTCCACCGGCGCGGCCGCCTTGGCGATCCCGCCGTTGGCGGTGCGCGGCGGCGGGGGCGGCAGCGGCTCGGCGGCCACGTTGAACGTGAGGTTGGGCGGCGCCTCCGGCGGGCGATCCTCGCCGCCGAACAGGTCGTCGTAGGGCATCAGCGGCGGCGGCTCACCCGCCACCGGCGCGGCGGGCGCCGGAACGGTGGGCTTGGGCGCGGGGGCCGGGCCCGGCGGGGGAGACGAGGGCGGAGGCGGAGGCAGGGCCGACATCGACGGTTTCGGTGGGGTTATCAGCGTTTCACATGCCACGCGGCGTCTTCGGACGGCGCGGTGCCCTGGCCATGATGGTAGGGCTGGGCGTGGCGACCGTCATAGTAGATGCGGATGAGCAACTCGGCGAGCACACCGGTGAGCAAAAGTTGCAACCCGGCGATCACCATGAAGAACCCGAGGATCAGCAGCGGCCTGCCGCCGATGGACTGGCCCAGGATGAACTTGCACACGGCCATCCACGCCAGGATCACGCTGCCGATGCTGCCGGTGAACAGGCCGATGCCGCCGAAGAAGTGTCCCGGGCGGGTGCCGTAGTTCAGGAAGAAGTGCATCGCCAGCAGGTCGGTGATCACCCTGAAGGTGCGCGACAGCCCGTACTTCGACGTGCCGGCCACGCGCGCGCGGTGGTTCACCGGCACCTCGTCCATGCGCGTGGGCGACGTCACCGTGGCCAGCCAGGCGGGGATGAAGCGGTGCATCTCGCCGTACAGCCGCACCTCGCGCAGCACCGAGCCGCGGAAGGCCTTCAGGCTGCAGCCGAGGTCGTTGAACTTCAGGCCGGTGGACTTGCGGATCAGCGCGTTGGCGATCTTCGACGGGAACTTGCGCAGCCAGAAGCCGTCCTGGCGATTCTTGCGCCAGCCGGCCACGAAGTCGAGGTCGCCCTGCAGCAGGCGGGCCACCAGCTTGGGGATGTCTTTGGGGTCGTTCTGCAGGTCGCCGTCCATGGTGACGATGACGTCGCCGCGCGAGGCGTCGATGCCGGCCTGCATGGCGGCGGTCTGGCGGAAGTTGCGCCACAGCTGGATCACGCGGATGTGCGGGCCGACGGAGGCGCCGTGCTTCTCCAGCGCCTGGCCGGTGCCGTCGCGGCTGCCGTCGTCCACCACCAGCAGCTCCCACGGGAACGGGTAGGCGGCCAGCGCGGCCTGCACCTCGTCGATCAGCGGGGCCGCGTTCTCGATCTCGTTGTACATGGGCACCACCACCGACAGCCGGTGGAAGGGCACGCCGTCGACGTCGAGCGCGCCGCGGGCGCCGAAGGCCCTGGCCGGGCCGTCGACGTGGGCGCCGCCCAGGCCTTCGGCGTGGCCGGCGCCCGTCTCGGCCGGTGCGGCCGGTGCGGCCGACGACGAGGGCAGGTAGTGCTCTCCGGTGGAAGAGGCGGTCATGGCTTGCTTTCTGGCGCCCGCACCGGGCGCACGATCAGGGAAAAGGCGAGGGCGGTGACGAGCGCCACCACGAGCATCAGGGCATGCACGGCCAGTGCGGCGCCGAAGATCAGCCGGCCCGGCGTGGGCGATTGCGTCACATTGTCGGTGTTTGCGGACGCCACGGCGCCCGACGTGGCCGAGGCCGCCGGCGCGGGCCCGGCCGCATGGGCCCGGCTGCCCAGCGCGACGCCGGCCTCGTAGGTGCCCACGCCCGCGGGCGCCTGCAAAGGCAGCACGCCGGCCAGCTCGCCGCCCAGCGCGCCGCAGAATCCGGCGCCCAGCGGCAGGTTGGCGAGCGAGGCCAGCAGTACGCCCACGATGCCCAGCTTGAGCACCCAGTTGGCGATGGCGAACGCCCACGCGGCCGCGCCGCCCCGGGCCGCCCGGAAGGCCGCGGCCACCTTGGCCACCAGGTGCCAGGCCTTGCGGGCGCGCGGCGCGGACGCGCGCACCCTGGCCCGAGCGCCCCGCGCATGCACGTGCACGCGACGCACCAGCACCGGCAGCAGCGTGGCCGCCGCGGCGATGGCGGCCACGGCGAACCCGATCCGCCACGGCAGCGGCGCCGGCACCAGGATGGCGATGCCCAGCACGCCCAGCACCATCATGTCCTGCAGGCGCAGCCAAAGCAGGCTGGCCGTGGCGTCGCCCAGGCCCACGCCCCAGCGCCGGTGCAGCAGGAACGAGTAGCTGGCCTCGCTCGAGCGCATCGGCAGGATGTTGATGGCCGCGTTGTGCAGCAGCGTGATCTGCAGGCACTCGCGGTAGCCCAGGCCCAGCGTGCGCAGCTTCCACAGCCACTCGGCGCGCAGGCGGCCGGCGCGCAGCGCGTAGGTGGCGCTCATGCCCAGCGTGGCGCCCAGCCAGCCTTGCCAGGGCACGGTGGCCACGCGCTCGGCCAGCAGGCGCCAGGGCGTGAACGCCACCAGGACGGCCAGCAGCGCGACGCCGGCCACGATGCTGGCGGCGGCGATCCAGCGCGTGCGGGTCATGGGGTCAACCCGGAGCGCGCCGACCGGCTCGCCACCAGCGCACGGCGCCGACGAGCGCGAGCAGCGCCAGCACATATTGAAGCGGCGCGGCCAGCGGGTAGCCCGGCAGCAGGTTGCGGGCCCATTTCTTCTCGACGAGGCCGGTGGCGTCCAGCAGCCCCGGCGTGGCCGCGATGCACAGCGCGCAAAGCAGCAGGCCCGCGGCCATCAGGCGCTGGCCCAGCGGGCGCGACAGCAGCCGCGTCATCGCCCCGACCGGCCACGCGTGAGGGGCCAGGCTGCCGAAGACGAGGCCCAGGCCGCCGCCCACCAGGGTGTCGGCGGGCCAGTGCGCGCCCACGGCCAGCCGCGACAGCGCGATGCCGAAGGCCAGCAGCGCGAGCAGCGTCAAGCCGAGGCCGGACGACAGCCAGCCGCCCACGGCGCTGCGCTCGTCGAACCGGCGCCGCTCGGCGAGCAGCACCGCCAGCATCGCGAACGCCATGGCGCCGTGGCCGGAGGGCATCGAGCCGGCGCTCAACGGCGTGCCGATCACGTTCAGGTGATCGGCGCCGAGCGCGAGGAAGGGACGCGGCGACGGGACGTGGTGCTTGATCCAGCTGGCCGTGAGGCCGCCCAGCACGATGCCCCACAGCAGTTGCGCCACGCGCTCGGGCACGTCCTGGGCGCTGGCCGTGAGGTAGATGAAGGCCGCCAGCGCGAGGCCGGCCACGCTCAGCGTGGACCAGATGGCTGGGGCGGCCGGACCCCAGGCGTTGACCGCATGGAACCACGATGCGTTCAGGCCCGGATCCGCGTGCAGCAGCAAGCCGGCGACGACCGCAACGAAGCCGGTGACCAGCACCCGGAAGTCCCACGTCACAGCCTGCGGGGAAGGGAGCGGCGGCGGGGTGGCGGAGGCGACTGGCATGGGCGACGATTGTAAGGTGGGGGCGAAGCCACACCCCTTGGCGCCTTGGGCAGAATGCAACTCCACCATGCCCGGCTCCAAGACCATCACGCTCGACCATCTGCGCCGCTACGCCGTGGCTCGCTCGATGTTCCCGCCCACCACGTTGCAGAAGGCGATCGACCGGCTGGGCTTCGTGCAGGCCGACCCGATCCGGGCGCCGGCGCGGGCGCAGGACCTCACGCTGCGCCATCGCGTGAAGGGCTACGTGGCGGGCGACCTGGAGCGCCGCTACCAGCGCCTGCAGGTGGAGGAAGACTGCCTCGTCAACTACGGCTTCGTGCCGCGCTCGTTGTTGCCGCTGTTGCACCCCCGCGTGGCGCGCCGCGCGTGGGACGCCGCCACCGAGCGCCGCGCCGCGGAGGTGCTCGAGTTCGTGCGAGCGCGCGGGGCCACGCACCCGCGCGACGTGCAGGAGGTGTTCGACCACGGCCGCGTGCGGAGCTGGGGCAACACCAACACGCTCAACGCCAGCACCGCGCTGCTGGACGGCATGCACTACCGCGGCCTGCTGCGCGTGGTGCGGCGCGACACGGGCACGCGCGTCTACGAGGCCATCGCCCACGCGCCCGCCGACGACTCGCCCGCCGCGCGCCACGAGCGCGCCCGCCGGCTGGTGATGACCATCGTCGAGAAGTACGCGCCGCTGCCGTCGGCCTCGCTGGGCTATCTCAGCCAGCTGTTGCAATACGGCGCGCCGCACCTGCGCGGCGAGACGCGTGCGCTGCTGGCCGAACTGCGCGCCAGCCTGCCGCAGGTGAAGATCGACGGCGTCACGTGGCTGTGGACGCCCGGCGAGGATCCGGCGGCCGGCAAGTGGCGCGTCGATCCCGAGCGCGCGCGCCTGCTCGCGCCGTTCGACCCCGTGGCCTGGGACCGGCGCCGCTTCGAGCTGCTATGGGGCTGGGCCTACCGGTTCGAGGCCTACACGCCCGCGGCCAAGCGCACGATGGGCCACTACGCGCTGCCGTTGCTGTATGGCGACCGAGCCGTGGGCTGGGCCAATGCCACGCTGGTGGACAAGTCGCGCCTCGAGGCCCACCTGGGCTTTGCCGACAAGGCGTGGGCACGCGACGCGACCCTGGCGCTCGCGGTGGAGACGGAGCTCGGCGACATGGCGGAGTTCCTCCAGCTCGACCGTGACGCCGCCGTGCGCCTCAAGCGATCCCGAAAGTAGTGCGGAAGTTGGCGCGCGGGCCGGTTGTGCGCCGGCCGAATCTCGTCCTCGTAACAAAAAGAACGTCAAATGGCTTTGCCTGCCCCACCGGCGTCGAGTTCTGACGCTGCCACGGTGGAAGCCGGCCAACGAGTCGCCAGGAAAACTTCTGCGAGGCATGCATGGAAGGGTTCGATATCTCCTGCTCCACCGAGCGCCACGGCGCGCGTGATCCAGTGCGCCACGTCGGCGCCAGACCGCACGACGACAGCGTGCCGTCGCCATCGATGGCGCCGTCCTTGTCGCTGGTCGCCGCCCGCCTCGAGCTCGAGGCGCTGGAGGCCGAGCTGGCCTACCGGGGGCCCGAGCGCCGCAACGGCCCCGGCGCCGGCCTGGCCAAGCTGCTGGCCAGCGTGCTCGACGAGGTGGACTACGGCCTCGTACTGATGGCCGCCGACGGCCACGTGGTGCATGCCAACCACGCGGCCAAGGTGGAGCTGGCGGGAGCGAAGTCGCTTCAACTCATCGGACGCCGCCTGAGCGGGCGGTCGTCCTCCGACCAGCGCGCGCTCGACGACGCGCTGGCGGGCGCGCGCGACGGCGGCAAGCGCCGCATGCTGGCGTTCGCGCCGGCCGACGCGCTGTCCGAAGGCAAGTCGTGCGACCTGTCCATCGTGCCGCTGCCGGCCGCGCTGTCGGCCAACCATACCGGGCACGCCGTGCTCATCGCGCTGCCGCGCAGCCGCATCGCCGAGACGCTGTCGGTGGACGCCTATGCGCGCGAGCTGGGACTGTCGCGCCGCGAGCAGCAGGTGCTGTCGGCGCTGTGCGAGGGCCTGCGCGTCAAGGAGATCGCCACCAAGCTGGAGATCGGCGACGAGACCGTGCGCAGCCACGTCAAGCGGCTCAAAGCCAAGACCGGATGCGCCGGCATCGTCGACATCGTCAACCAGGTGTCGCGCCTGCCGCCCATGGTGGGGGCGCTGCGCCAGGCGCCGGGGGAATTGTCGCGAGACGACGAACGGTCTTGAGGCCGCCCGCCGCCGGCCTCTATAATCGAGGTTGATTCCGAGGAGCGTTGCGAGGCCAGGTCGTGCGAACGACCGCGAGACCCCAGGCTCGGAACCCCATCATGGAAACCGCGCTCACCCGCTTCGCAGCACGCGAAGGGCCGGGTGAGGTTGCACCAACCTTCATTCGGTCGTTCGCGGGCCCCCCGTCGCGGGTCTTCAACGGAGAACCCGAATGAACGCAGCACTGACTCCCCTTCCCACCGACGCCTATGCTGTTGCTGACCTGAGCCTGGCCGCCTGGGGCCGCAAGGAAATCGCCATCGCCGAGAGCGAGATGCCCGCGCTGATGGCCATGCGCACCGAGTACGGCAACTCGCTCAAGGGCGCCCGCGTCACCGGCAGCCTGCACATGACCATCCAGACCGCCGTGCTGGTG
>JBBQYL010000160.1:0-12134 GCA_038208735.1 Burkholderiales bacterium | reverse complement strand
GGCGCGGATACCCCAGCGGGTTGGCGACGGCCCGCGTGATCGCAAGCTCGAAGCGCAGGCCGGCGAGCAGCGCGGCGCGGATCCGCGCGGCGAGTTCCGGCTCGGGCCCGCACTCGAGGAAGCGCATCAGCGCGAGCCAGGGCAGTCCGGCGTCGCTGGCGTGGAAGAAGCTGCGCGTGCGAGCGCGGTCGCACCACAGGAAGCCGGCGTCGTCCTGCCGGGCCAGCATCGCGCGGGTGCGCGCCTCGCCCGCGTCACGCCAGCGCGCCTCGCCCGTGCGCGCGAAAAGTTCCGCGGCCGCCAGCAGCGCGCAGTAGTCATCGATCAAGTTTTCTTCGTGGTCGTCGAGGAACTCGGTGTTGCGCTGGGCCAGCAACTCGAAGCCGCGCACGGCCGCGGCCAGGTAGTCGGCGCGCGTGGACTCGCCGTCCCGATGCGCGCCCGCGGCCCGCGCGAGCGCCGCGATGGCGATGCCGCCGCCCTGTCGAAATCCCGCCTGGTAGTCGGCCGACTTGATGCCCTTCTGCGTGGCGTACGCGCAGATCTCGCGCTGGTGCTCGTCCTTGCTCCACTTGTCGAAGACGGTGGTGTAGAAGAACCCGTCCGGCGCCTGCATGCGCACCAGGAAGTCGGCGCCGTGCAGCGCCTCGTCGACGATGCGCTCGTCGAGCCACTTCGACTGCGGCGGGATGCGGTCGCGCCCGGCCAGCAGCGTCCACGTGACCAGCGGCGTCTGCTGCGGGTTCATGAAGTTGGCGTAAGACAGGTGCGACAGGTACTTGGAGCAGTCGCCCGAGGCGTCGTACCAGCCGCCGTGCACGTCGCGCGGCTCGCGGGTGTCGAGCAGCGGCGCGCGGCGGTCGGCATCGTCGAACAGGCCGGTGCAGCGCTGGCCCTTGAAGTAGTGGACGAGGTCCGACAGCATCTGGCTGCCGAACAGGCCGTCGGCGATGTCGAACGGCTCCGACTGCACAGGCGGCCACGTGCCGTCCAGCATCACCGCGTAGCGGCCAGGCGCCACGACGTCGCCGAAGTCAGCGTGCGCGAAGTGCCGGCCCTGCCAGCCGGCGACGGGCGCCACCGGCACGGTCGTGCCCGTGTGGACGATCGCGCGCGTGCGCACGTCGACGACCGAGAACGCCTGCGCGGCGAGCGGCTGCGCCGCCTGGACGGTGGCGCGCTTGGCGCCTGAGGGCGCGAAGCCCACGTGGTTGAGCAGCACTTGCATGGCGGTCAGTCGTTCGAGGCGGGCGTGACGGCGCCGCCGTATTGGGTGAGCCACAGCCGCGCCGCGCCCAGCAGCCCGGCATGGTTGCCGGCCGAGGCGAGCGCGATGTCGCACATGCGGTGGAACTCGGGCCGCAGCCGCTGGCGCATGTGCTCGCGCAGCTCCTGCAGGAAGGCCGGCCCGCGCGCGGTGATGCCGCCGCCCACGATCACGCGCGCCGGGTTGAACGCGAACAGCAGGTTGGCCAGCCCCGTGGCCAGCAGCGCGAACCACTCGTCCACGAGCGCGGCCATCTCGGCGTCGCCGGCGTCGCGCGCCGCGAACACAGCCTCGGCGTCGAAGCCGCAGCCGGGGCGCACGCGTTCGGCGGCCGCGGCCAGGCCGCGCGGCGAGGCGTGGTCTTCCCAAACCTTGCCGTCCACCAGCATGTAGCCCCACTCGCCGGCCGCGCCGTTGGCGCCGCGATAGAGCTGTCCGTCGACGACGATGCCGCCGCCGATGCCGGTGCCCAGCGTCAGCGCGAGGTAGTGGCGCACGCCGGCGGCGGAGCCCGTCCAGCCCTCGGCGAGCGCGACGCAGTTGCCGTCGTTCTCCACCACCACCGGCACCTTGAAGGCAGCCTCGAAGCGGGCCTTGGGCGACTGGCCGAAGTAGCCCTCGATGGCCTCGACGGCGCCCACGAGGCGGCCCTCGGCGGCGTCGATGATGCCCAGCGTGGAGAACGCGATGCCGGCAGGGCCATGTTGCGCCACCAGCGGCTCGGCCACCGCCAGCAGGTGCACCAGCAGGGCCTGGCCGTCGGGCTCGCTCTGCGTGGCCAGCTGGTCGGAGAACAGCAGGCGGCCGTACGCGTCGACGATGCCGTACTTCACCCAGGTGCCGCCCACGTCGAACGCGAGGACGCACGGTGCGGTGGAGGCGGCAGGGGCGGGGAGTGTCTCAGGAGTCATTGTCGTGGGATCGGAGAAGTCAGCCCTTGACCGCGCCAGCGGCCAGGCCCTTGATGAACCAGCGTTGCGACGCGAAGAAGGTGAGCAGCACCGGCACCACGCTGACGACGGCGGCGGCCATCATCAGGTCGTAGCGCGTGGCGTGCTGGCCCATGTACAGGCGCAGGCCCACGGGCACGGTCTGCACGTCGGGCGACGAGGTGAGCACCCAGGCGAAGAACACCTCGTCCCAGGCCAGGAGGAACACGAACGACGCCGTGGCGATGAGGCCCGGTGCGCTGATGGGCAGCACGATGCGCATGAACGCGCCCAGGCGCGAGCAGCCATCGATGATGGCCGCCTCCTCCAGCTCGCGCGGGATCGACACGAAGAAGCCGCGCATGATCCAGATGCTGGCCGGCGTGAACATGGCCGTGTACAGGAAGATCATCCCGTGGAAGGTGTTCATCATCGGCAGCCCGGCGTCGTCGAGCTGGATGTAGAGCATGTACAGCGGCAGGAAGAACAGCATGCCGGGGATCACCTGCGTGGTGCTCACCGCCACGCTGAACGGGTGGTTGCCGCGGAACCTGAACCGCGCGAGCGAATAGGCCGCCAGGCTCGCGAGCAACGTCGACAGCAACGTCGTGGTACCGCAGATGATCAGGCTGTTGCGAAGAAACGAGAGGAAGTCGACGTTGACCCACATCTCGCGGTAGTTCGACCAGTGCGGCGTGAAGCCGGCGTCGAGCAGGTGGCCGGTGACGACGTCGTTGTAGTCGGACAGCGACGCGTACACCATGAACGCCACGGGCGACAGCGTGACGGCCACGATCGCCCACACGAGCAGGTTCAGCATGCGTTGCGACGTCCTACGCTTCACTGGTCATGCTCCTGCGAAACGTGCGCATCCACACGGCCACGAACACCAGCATCACGGCCATCATCACGAACGACACCGCCGCGCCCTCGCCGAAGCGCCAGTACGAGAAGCTCTGGCGCGTGAGCAGCGGCATCAGCAGGTCGCCCCACTCGCCGGGATAGCCCGCGCCCTTGCCGAACATCATCGCCACGATGTTGTACGAGTAGATGTTGTCGATGATCTGGAACATCACCTGGATCACGATCACCGGCATCAGCGAAGGCACCGTGATGTTGCGGAAGCGCTGCCAGGCGTTGGCGCCGTCCAGGCGCGCGGCCTCGTACAGCTCCTCGGGCACCGCCTGCAGCGCGGCCAGGAAGATCAGCATCAGCACCGGCCACGCGCGCCACACGGTGGGGATGACGATGGCGAAGAAGGTGTTGCTGCCGATCAGCCAGAACGGCTTGTGGTCCATCAGGTGCAGCACGTCCACCAGCACGTGGTTGATGATGCCCTCGTCGCGCTGCCACATGAAGCCCCAAAGCGTGCCGACCACGTAGGTGGGCACCACCCACGGCAGCATCAAGAGCGTGCGCGCCAGCGCCTTGCCGGGAAAGTCGCGATTGAGCAGCAGCGCCACGCCCATGCCGATGGCCACCGAGCACACGGTGACCAGCAGCGAGTACAGCGCCGTGTTGCGCAGCGCGCCGAGCATGCCCGAGTGCACCGGGTTGGCGGGATCGAACAGCACGCCGCGGTAGTTGCGCAGCCCGATGAAGGGCGCGTCCATGAACTGGCTCAGCGTGTACTGGTTGAGCTTGAGCAGCGACATCCGAAAGCCCTGCACGATGGGCACCAGGTTGACGATCACCATCATCAACGCGGCCGGCGCCAGCAGCAGGTACGGGAACACGTCCACCTTGCGCCGGCGCCTCGGCCGCTCGCTGGTGGCGGTGCTCACGGTGAGGCTGAGGTCGCTCAATTGGCCTCCTCGAGCACCTTGTCGGCCTCGACCACCGTGTCGGCGATCAACGCCTTCATCGCGCGCACGCTGTACTTGTCGCCGATGCCCGCGGTGAGCTCGGCGAGCTGGCCCAGGTGCTTCGTGTAGACCGTCTCCAGCGGACCCCAGGCCGGGATCGGCGGGTAGGCGCGGCCGTCGGCGGCGATGGCGGTGAGCTTGGCGTAGACCGGATGGCGCGTGGTCCACGCCGGGTCGTTGGCCGCGTCGATGCGCGCGGGCATCATCGACGACACCAACGCCAACTGCACCTGCGGCGCCTTGCCGCCGAGGTACTTCACCAGGTCCCAGGCCTCGGCCTTGTGGCGCGAGCCCTTGAAGATGGCCAGGTTGGAGCCGCCGAAGAACGTGGCATGGCCGCTCGGCCCCGCGGGGTAGGGCGCCACGTCGAAGTTGCCGCGCACCACCGACCCGGCGGGCGACTCGAAGATGCGGCGCATCAGCCACGGCCCCGAAAAGATGACGCCGTAGTCGCCGCCGACCCAGGCGCCCTCGAGGATGTCGGAGTCCTTCTCCAGCGCGTTGGCCGGCACCAGGCCCTCGACGGCCAGCGACGAGTAGAAGTCGATCGCGCGCAGCGCCTGCGGCGTGGACAGCGCGGAGTGGCGGGCGTCGGCGCTCAGCATGTCGCCGCCGGCGTTCCAGATCCAGGGCGCCAGGTTGTGCACCACGTTCCAGTCGTTCTTGCCCGCATACGCGAGCGCCGACACGCGCTTGCCGCCCACCACCTGGCCGTTGATCTTCTTCAGCGCGGCGTGGAACGCGTCCCAGCTGGAGAAGGCCTGCACGGGATCGACGCCGGCCTGGCGGAAGACGTCGGTGCGGTAGAACGCGGCGCGCACGTCGGCGTACCAGGGCAGGCCGTAGACGCCCTTCTGGCCGAACACCTGCGTGGTCTTCCACAGCTCGGGGTAATAGGGCGCGCCGTTGCCGACCTCGGCCAGTTGCGCCGACGTGAGCGGTTCCAGGCCGCCCATGGCCGCGATGGCGGGCATCCAGGTGCTGCCCAGCTCCAGCAGGTCGGGACCGCGGCGTGAGGCGGCCGCGGCGGTGATCTTGTTCCAGCCCGACTCCCAGTCCAGCACGGTCACGCGCAAGTGCACGTCCGGGTGGCGCGCGAGCCAGGGTGCGAGCAGGTCGGGAATGTCGTGCTGCGCGTTGGTGGTGACGGGCATCACCCACATCGTCAGTTCCACGGCGCGGACGGTTCCTGCGCAGAGGACTAGCGCCGCAGCACTCGCCAGGCAGCGCGCAGCCTGGGCCCGCCGGCACGACGGAGACGCGCGGCAGGACGATGGAAGGACGCTGGGGACGCAAGACAAGATAGGAGACGTCTGTTAAATCAATTTGTTTGCATTATCTCGACGTCGGACTGACGGGTCAAGAGCGGTTCGCCGGGGGTTTACGCGTGGCCAGAGTGCCGCGTCAGGAGGAATGCGTGCCCGACGTTCCCGATCGCGACGCGCCAGAATAAGGGGTACGGCATGGCCGAGCGCCAGGGCAAGGCGCGGGTGCGCCGGCGATTCGTGCGGGTCGACGCGAGGCGTGGAGTCGATTCTGAGAATTCGTCGGCGAACGGCTCAACGAGGGTTCTTCAGCATTACTTCAATTTGATTATGTTAATAAACTTACCGTCTGATCTGCCATCATGTCCCCGGTGAACAAGCCTCCCGTCGCCAGCCTGTCCGGCACCAACCTCGAATTCGCCCGCTCGCACAACCGGCGCGTGGTGATGGAGGCCATCCGCCTGCACGGCCGGCTCACCCGTGCCGACATCGCGCGACTGACGGCGCTCACGCCGCAGACCATCTCCAACATCGCCAGCGAGTTGCAGAAGCTGGGCTTCCTGAACGCGCTGGCGCCCGAGCGCGGCACGCGGGGGCAGCCGGCCACGCCGTTCGTGATCAATCCCGACGGCGCGTACTCCATCGGCCTGCAGATCGACCAGAGCATGATGGTGGCGGTGGTGGTGGACCTGTCCGGCCGCGTCCGCGGCCGCTGCACGCTGGCCGTCGACCACCCCACGCCCGAGCAGGCGTTGCCGCTGGTGCGCGACGTGGTGGAAACGCTGCGAAAGTCGTCCGACGTCGACTGGAGCCGCGTGCTGGGCCTGGGCCTGGCGGTGCCGGGGCCGTTCGACGTCGAAGGCCTCAGCGCGGTCGGCCCCACGGCGTTGCCCGGCTGGCAGGACCTGTCGATCGCGCAGCAGATCGGCGCCGCCATCGGCATGCCCGTGATCATGGAGAACGACGCCACCGCCGCCGCCATCGGCGAACGCCTGCACGGCGTGGCGCGCACGTTCCGCAGCTTCACCTACCTGTTCATCGGCACCGGCCTGGGCGCCGGCATGTTCCACGATGGCCACCTGTACAAGGGCTCGGGCCACAACGCCGGCGAGATCGGCCACATGATCGTGGTGCCCGACGGCCGCGCCTGCCCGTGCGGCAATCGGGGCTGCCTGGAGCGCTACGTGTCGCTGCAGGCCGCCTACGAGGCGCTGGAGATCAGCGACCTGGCCCACGCCACGCCGCAGATGCTGCTCGACCCCAGCCCCCCGGCACGTGCGCGCCTGGACGCCTGGCTGGACGAGGCCGCGCAACGCCTGCGCCAAGCGGTGAACATCCTCGAGTCGATGCTCGACGCCGAGGCCGTGGTCATCGGCGGCTTCCTGCCATCGTCCGTGCTGGCCTTGCTGATCGAACGGCTCGAGCCGCTGCACACCTCGGTGGCCGCGCGCCGCAACCGCCAGACGCCGCGCGTCATTGCCGGCCTGGCCGGTCATGACACGGCGGCCCTGGGTGCCGCGGCGCTGCCGATCTTCGACGAGCTGAATCCCAACCTCGGCGTGCTGTTGAAGGCAGCCCGCCAATGACACGGCGCCATTCGTATTGATTTCGGGCTAGTCCAATTCTTCATTGGGCATTGCGAACCGGTCGACGCTTCGGGGTGTCGACCGGATTTTTTTTTGCATCATCGGCGGATTGCGGGGTGCGTCGGCTTGCAGGGTGTCTTCTCGCCGGCGCAACCAAAAAAAAGAGGTGAGCCGAGAGACGCGGCTCACCTCCACCCACCGGACTGGAACATGCGCCCGCTATCGACTTCGGGCGGGCGGGCCCACTGCCCACCAACATTCCAGACGTCGCGAGCAGGCCCTCAGGACTTGCAGCCTGCTCTCCGTGCGACATGACACCAATGTACTACCAGTGGGCTTGCTGGTTATCGGTACTAACCCGTCATTCGCCTGCGAAGTCCGGCCTTCGTGTGGTCTCAGGCCTTTCAGCTTGGTGCGCTTGCGGCAAGTCAGAAGTCGTAGAACGTGTTGACCGTCAGGCGCCCCGCCCGCGGATCGCCGCAGATGCTCAGCGCCGGATTGATGCAGGCGCTGTGCAGCATGCTGCCCGGGTAGACCACCATGCGGTTGAAGCGCGCGGGGATCGCGCCAAGCAGCGTGAAACGGTCGTCGGAGCGATCGAAGTAGCGCTGCGCCGGGCGGCGTGCATTGATCTCTTCGTAGTAGACGTCGAGGTAGTGCTCGCGGTTGTCGGCCGTGATGCGCTGCAGGCTGGTGGCGTTGTGACGATAGAAGCCCGTGCCGCCGTGCTCGTCGTTGCACAGGTAGAGCAGCGCCGCCATGTGGTGCGGCGTGCTCGCGTCGAAATGCGGCGTGCGCTGCAGTGGCCCGAGCGCCCCGGGCGGTGTCGTCGTCAGCGAGAACCAGCAGGCGCTCTTCTGCACGTCGAGCGCGTCCGGGACGCCGAAGTTCACCTTGATCAGCGGATCCAGCAGCTCGGTGATGTTCTGCGAGTAGTCCGTCGGCGCGCGGGTGCGGACGCCCGGATAGCCCTTTTGCTCGGCCAGGCCGGGACAGGGCTCGAAGCTGCCGCTCGCAGCGAACTGCACCATCGCCTCGGGATGTTCGAGAAAGTTGTCGATGACGACGACCCGGTGGTCGCCCATCTGGACGGATCGGATGTGCGGCGGCATCCGCAGCGCGTGGTTTTCGGGCATGGTCGATAGGCTATCGGACGAAAAAACACCCCAGAGGCCGGACTCGCGTCCGACCCACCGGGGTGTGGTTCAAGCGGCTGGAGCGTCAGCGCTTCAAAACTTGGCGCTCAGGCCGACGCGGTAGGTCGTCTCGCCCATGAACGACCAGGCGGGGTAGCCGGCCTGCAGCGGAACCTTCTGCGTCGACGGCGTGCCGCTGGTGCCGTACTCGAGGTCTTTCTGCTTCAACAGGTTGGTGGCATCCAGGCCCAGCCGGATCTTGTCCGTGATGTTGTAGCCCAGGCTCATGTCCAGCGTACCGTAGGCATCGTGCCAGCGGTTGCCGTACCAGTACGGATCTTCGCGCAGCATGTACTTGGAGCGCCAGTTGTAGGTGAGGCGCGCCGAGTACGTCGAGTTCTCGAAGTAGCCGCCCAGGTTGAACGTGTTGCGCGAGGATTGCGTGAACACCGGCACCGCGTCGACATAGCTGCTGGCCGGGGCCGTGGCGCGTGCAAACGTGTAGTTGCCGAGCACGCCGAAGCCGCTGTCGAAGGCCTGGTTGACCTGGAACTCGAGGCCGTCGATCTTGCCGCCGCCGGCATTCACGTAGTGGCTCACCGTCCAGCTGTCCAGGCCGCTGTCGGGGCTGACGACGCCGATCTGCTGGTCGTGCGCCGTCACGGTGGTGATGAAGTTGTTGATGTTCTTGTGGAAGTAGTCCACCGACACCAGGCTTCCGCGGCCGTAGTAGTGCTCGAGGCTCAGGTCGAACTGGTTCGACAGCATCGGCTTGAGGCTCGGGCTGCCATAGACCATCGTCTCGTTGCCCGCGACGGCGTCCTCGTAGCCCGACTGCTGGGCCTGGAACATGTTGTCGAAGTTCGGGCGGGTCATGCCACGCGAGGCGGCGAACCGGAGGATCGTGTCCTTCTGCAGGTTGTACGCCAGGTTCAGGCTGGGCAGGACGTAGCCGTACGACGCCTTGTCACTCGACAGCGTGTTGCTCCAGCCCTGGTTCTGCGCGATGTCGCCATTGGCCAGCGCCGAGCCGTCGAACTTGTAGCCCGTGGCCGTGGCCTTGGTGTGGACGTAGCGCAGGCCGAAGTTGCCGCGCCACTTGTCCTGTTCGAAGTCGAACATCCCGTAGGCGGAGGTGTTGCGCTCCTGCAGGACGCCATAGCCGTCCCGCTCTTCCGACCACGACGTGATGTTGGCGTTGGTGTTGGCCATCATCGCGTCGATGTCGGGCCGCGGGGCGCTCCAGCCGGGCGTGCCCATCTTCATCGTGCCGTCGTACAGGTCGGCCGTGTTGGCATTGATCGCCGTTTCGGCGAAGTTGGCGCGCAGCGTGTTCTTGGCGAAGGTGTGCTTCGAGCCGCGGACGCCGAACTTGAACGAGGTCAGCGGGCCCCATTCCAGATCCTTGGTGACGTCCAGCTGGCCGAAGTTTTCCTTGTCGCTGTTGGGGCCCTGCGTCGTGGCCCACGAGCCGGCCGGGCTGATGGTGGCCGGCAGCGCGGCGGTCGTGTAGCTCTGCGACGAGCCCGGGTAGACGTGGATTTCCTTGCCGGTGGCGTCGACCTGGCCGAACCAGAGCGGCAGGTTGCCGGCGTAGTAGCTGTAGTTCGTCGTTTCCGACGTGCCGCCGCTGGCCTTGGTCGTGCCGCCGATGGCCTCGAGTTTCCAGTCGCTCACCTTCCAGGAGCCGTTCAGCGTCAGGCTGTCGGAGGTCATCCGCGCCTTGCGGGCCCAGGTCTGCACGAACTCGTCCGTCGCGTCGGCGGCGCTGATGTTGCTTTTCACGCAGACGCCGTAGGAATTCATCTGGCACGAGTCGCCCGGGCCATCCGGATTGTTGTGCGGGGGTGCAGTCAGGAACAGGTACTGGCTGGTGTTGGAGTTGTCACCCGTCAACGCCAACTTCAGGTAGTTCAGCCCCAGGTCGATGCTCTCGATCGGCTTGGCCTGCAGCGTCACGTTGAGCGCGCTGCGCTGGCGGTTCTGAACGAAGGTCGTCGGCTCGACGTCGCCCGACCAGCGCGTGTCCGACTCGATGCCGCGGCGGATGTACATGCCCTTCTCGAAGGCACCCGCCACCAGCACGCCGTAGGCCTTGTCGGCGCTGCGCCAGCTGTACATGCCGGAGACGTCCTTGTCCGGATCCGTGCTGACGGTGCCCTTGGCCACCTTGGCGCTGATGAAGGCGGTGTTGGCCGGCAGTTCCAGGGGCTTGCGCGTCTTGACGATCACGGTGCCGCCGATGCCGCCTTCGGTCAGATCGGCCTGCTGCGTCTTGTAGACCTCCATCCCGCCGATCAGCTCGGAGGGCAGGAGCGAGTAGTTGAACGACCGGTCGACCGACTTCTGGTCGTACCAGCCCGTCGACGCCACGGTCTGGCCGTTCAGCGTCGTGTAGGTCATCTGCGGATCCGAGCCGCGGATCGAGACGGAGGAGCCCTGGCCGAACTGCCGGTCCACCGACACGCCGGCGATGCGGCCGAGCGATTCGCCCACGTCGGAGTCGGGCAGCTTGCCCACGTCTTCGGCGGACAGCGCGTCCACGACCGCGTTGGCATTCTTCTTGATGTTCACCGAGGTCTGCAGCGAAGCCCGGATGCCCGAGACCTCGACCGTTTGCACCGAATCATCCTTGGCGGCCCTGGCGGCCGAGGCCGCCGGCGCGGGCGCCGCGGCGGACTGCGCGAACGCCGGGGCGGCGACGGCGCCGGCAAGCATGACCGCTGCGGCCGCGGCGGCAACGGGTGTGAGTTTCGTCTTCATGGGCTCCTCTAGGAAGGCATCAAATCAAATGAGTTGATTTAATTAATCATACGGAAGAGGACTTGAAGTGGTTCCATGGTTTTCACTGAGTTTTCGGCATGGAGGCGACACGCGCCCGCGTCGTCGACCTTGCCGTTCGCCGTGGCCGATCAGGCGCCCTTGGTGCCCGGCATCATTCCCGCCAGGATCGCGTCCACCTGGTCGGGTGGCAACCGGCCCAGCACCCCGTGCCGTTCAGCGGGAAGGTGGCCTGCGGCGTTCGAGGGATCGCTGAAGACGAAATGCGAAAAGACCGCCGCCCATCCCGCGCGGTGGGCCGGCGGGAGATGACGGATGCTGAGCAGCGCATGCAGGATGGCCTTCGTCGGCGCGATGCGCTGGGTGGGCGCGCTGGCCTGCTGCCACCAATAGTTGACGAGGACGTTGACGACGTCGAACGACTCCACGTGATGCCACCACACCGCCGGGATGAACAGCGCGTCGCCGGGCTGGAGATCGGCCACGAAGGACGCCGCCAGCGCCTCGCGAAAGCGCGGAAAACGTTCGAAGTCCGGCGACTTCAGCGACACCATGCTCACCGGCGCGCCGGCCGGCGTGAAGTCCAGCGGGCCGATGTAGAGATTGCTTACCTGCTCCGGCGGGAACAACGTGAAGCGGCGTCGGCCGGCCATCACGCAGGCTAGGTTATCGAGCTCGTCGATGTGGGCCGGCGTGAGGAACATGTTGCCGAGCCACAGTCGCGGATGCACGTCGGCATCCATCAGCGGCATCGGGTTGGCCGCCTCGAACCCCGGCAGGCATTGGGCGATGTGCGCGGACTGCAGCGCCATCGACGGCGGCGATTCGAAGTGCGAGTAGCGCACCAGGTGCTGCAGCGCCGCGGTGACCGTGAGCTTGCGCCGCGCGAAGTTGAAGTCGCTGAGGTCGGGCTTGTAGAACATCCGGCCGTCGAGGCCGGCCGGTACCAGGACGGCGTCGGCCTCGACCCCGGAGTCGAGCGCCGCGAGGTAGGCGCACGCGGCCTCCGGAGACTCGCGCCCCGCCTTCACTGCCGGCCACTCGCCGGCCGCGCCTTCCAGCACGACGGGTTCGCCACGCGGCACGATCTCGTCGTGGAACGTGCGCCTGTCGACGTTGCGCAAGCGCGCGATGGGCCGCGATGGCGTGCTCATCCTGCTCCCTCGAAGTTGAGGGCTGATTTTAGATTCATCGCCGGATTGCGGGGAGCGTCGGATTGCTTGGTTTCGGATTGCTTGGTTTCGGATTGCTTGGTTTCGGAGGGCTGGGTTTCGGAGGGCTGGGTTTCGGAGGGCGGCGCGCGCT
>JBBQYL010000159.1:0-12135 GCA_038208735.1 Burkholderiales bacterium | reverse complement strand
GCCCGACTGGCAGTAGCCGCATTGCGCCACGTCGAGATCCACCCAGGCCTTCTGCACCGCCTTGGCGGCGCGCGATTGCAGGCCTTCGATGGTGGTCACCTTGCGCCCGGCCACCGCCACTGCCGGCACCACGCAGGAGCGCATGGCCTGGCCGTCGACGTGCACCGTGCAGGCGCCGCATTGCGCCACCCCGCACCCGAACTTGGTGCCGGTCAACCCGATGTCGTCGCGCAGCACCCAAAGCAGCGGCGTCTCCGGATCGGCGTCCACCCTGTGTGCATGGCCGTTGACGTTGAGTGAAACGACAGGCATTACGGCACTCCCCTGAAAAAATTCGGATGGCGCAGTATGCTCATGCGTCGAAAAATTGTGGGGATGCGGAATGCGGCCGACGACTCTGCCTGGACTTCTGCTGATCGCGTCTTTCGCAGCATCGGTTGCGCACGCGCAGTCGGCCCCCGTGCCGCTGAAGTCGCCCGCCGATTTCGCGACCATCGCCGACCCCACCGAGCGTTCGCGTGCGCTGTTCGCCGAGATGGGCAAGGTCATCGAGAGCCCGCGCTGCCAGAACTGTCACCCGGTGGGCGAACGTCCCACGCAGGGCGACGAGATGCACCCGCATCTGCCGCTGGTGCTGCGCGGCGTCGACGACCAGGGCGCCATCGCCATGCGTTGCGCCACCTGCCACCAGGCCGCCAACTTCCAGCCCGCCGGCGTGCCTGGCGCGCCCAAGTGGCACGTGGCGCCGGTGGAGATGGCGTGGCAGGGCAAGTCGCTGGGGCAGATCTGCGAGCAGATCAAGGATCCCGCGCGCAACGGCAAGCGCACGCTGGCCCAGATCCACGACCACATGGCCTTCGACGAGCTCGTGGGCTGGGGCTGGCATCCGGGCGGCACGCGCACGCCGGCGCCGGGCACCCAGAAGCAGTTCGGCGAGCTGGTGGCCGACTGGATCCACACCGGCGCGGCCTGCCCGGCGCCCTGACCTCCCGGGCGGGCAGCCGGCTTGCCGCAGCGGCCCGTCCACTTTGCCGGAAACCATGGAAAACCTCGACCTGCTCGTCCTGCGCGACCTGCGCGACTGGCGCCGCGCCGGCCAGCGCGCGCTGCTGGTGACGGTGGTGCGCACCTGGGGCTCGTCGCCGCGTCCCGTGGGCTCCATCCTGGCGCTGTCCGACACCGGCCGCGTCACCGGCTCGGTGAGCGGCGGCTGCATCGAGGACGACCTGGTCTACCGCTATCGGCAGCACTGGCGGGACGGCGACGCGCCCACCTCGCCCACCTTCCTCAGCTACGGCGTGTCGGCCGACGAGGCGCACCGGTTCGGGCTGCCCTGCGGCGGCACGCTGGAGCTGCTGGTGGAGCACGACCCCGATCCCCGCGAGCTGGACGCCTTGCTGCAAACCCTGGCCGCCGGCGGCCTGGTGCGGCGCCGCGTGGCGCTCGCCGATGGCCAGGCCGTGCACGAGCCCGCGCCGCGTCCCGACGACCTGCTGGTGGACGGCGACGAGATGATCAACACCTTCGGCCCGCGCTATCGCATGCTGCTCATCGGCGGCGGCCAGCTGAGCGAGTACCTGGCCACGATGGCGTTGTTCAGTGGCTTCGAGGTGTCGGTGTGCGAGCCGCGCGAGGAGGTGAGCTCCACCTGGCGCGTGGCCGGCGCCACGCTGGTGCCGGGCATGCCCGACGACGCGGTGCTGGCGTTCGAGCCCGACCAGCGCAGCGTGGTGATCGCGCTCACGCACGACCCGAAGCTGGACGACCTGGCGCTGCTGGAGGCGCTGAAGACGCCGTCGTTCTACGTGGGCGCCATCGGCAGCCGGCGCAACAACGACGCGCGCCGGCGCCGGCTCGAGGAGCACTTCGACCTGACGGCCGCCGAACTGGCACGGCTGCGCGGCCCGGTGGGGGTGTACATCGGCAGCAAGACGCCGCCGGAGATCGCCGTGAGCATCCTGGCCGAGGTGGTGGCCGCCAAGAACGGCGTGGTGGTGCCGCACGACATGCTGGTGGCGCCGGCCAAGGACCTGCTCGCCCGGATCGACGCGCCCGAAGGGTCTGGCATCTCCTGCGTACCCGCAGGCAATGACTGACCCCTCGGGGCGTCAGTCTGTCGCCGGGAGGCGCCGCGCGGCGTCGAGGTCGGCGACGGTGTCGATGTCCACCAGCACCCCGGGATCGTCCACGTCGACGGCCACGCTGTCGGCGCGCTGCACGATGCTTCGCGCGCCGGTGTCCCCGGTCAAGGCCAGCAACTGATCCTTCAGCGTGGCGCCAAACGCCACGGGATGCCCGCGTCGGCCGTCGTGGCTCGCGTATGCCACGTCGTGGCCGGCCAGGGCGGCGGCCACGCGCACGATGCTGTCCGGCAAGACGAACGGCATGTCCCCCGGCAGCACGAGCCAGCCGTCGGCATCGGCCGATGCGGCGACGCCCGCCGCGATCGAGTCGCCCATGCCCCAGCCCGGCCGTGCGTCGGTATCGATGACCATCTGCTCGCAGTCGGGCAGCGTGCCGTGCAGGCCGTCGCGCACGTGGCGCGAGACGACGAGCACCACGCGCGCGCCGGTGGCCAGCGCATGGCGCAGCGTGAGCGCCAGCACGCTGGCGTCGCCGATGCGGCCTTCGAGCTTGTGCCCGGGGCCGAGGAAGCGGGTGCCCGAGCCGGCGGCGGTAACGACGATGCAGTGGTGGATGGCGGACATGGCGTCGCAGCATGCCCGGGGCGGCGCGCGAAGGCAACCGGATAAGAGGGCAGGCGTCCGACTTGCCCGCCCCGCCCATCCCAACCAGGAGCATCCACCATGAGTCATCCCATTGCCGACGCCATCGGAAACGCCGTCGGAGCCTTGCGCGCCGACAAGGACATGAAGGCCGTGCTCGACCAGCTCGGCCAGCTGACCGACAAGCACATCGAGGATCTGGACCCCGCCGCCGCGCGCCTGCAGCCCACCCCGGCCGACGCCGTCAAGGCGCTGCTGGCCAGCCAGGGCCGCGACAGCGATCCGCTGGCGCTGGTGCCCGGCGTCACCACGCGCGACATCTCCATTCCCGGCCCCGGCGGCGCGTTGTCCGCCCGCGTCTTCACGCCGGCCGGCCCCGGCCCGTTCCCCCTGGTGGTGTACTTCCACGGCGGCGGTTGGGTGATCGCCGACAAGACGGTGTACGACGGCGGCGCGCGCGGCCTGTCGAAAGAGGCCAACGCCGTCGTCGTGTCGGTGGACTACCGCCGCTCGCCCGAGGCCAAGTTCCCGGCCGCGTGGGACGACGCGCTCGCCTCGTACACCTGGGTGTCGGAACACGCGCAGGAGCTCAACGGCAACGCCGCACGCATCGCGCTGGCCGGCGAGAGCGCCGGCGGCAACCTGGCGTTGGCCACGGCCATCGCGGCCCGCGACCGCGGCCTGGCCCGCCAGCCTTGCCACGTGCTGGCGGTGTACCCCGTCACTCAGACCAGCCTCGACACGGAGTCGTACCTGGAGAACGCGGTGGCCAAGCCGCTCAACCGCGCGATGGTGGAGTGGTTCGTCGACAAGCTGATCGACAGCAAGGACGACCTGAAGGACAAGCGCCTGCAGCTGATCGACGCCGACCTCTCGGGCCTGCCGGGCATCACCCTCATCAGCGCCGACATCGACCCGCTGCGCAGCGACGGCGCGCAGATGGAAGACGCGCTGCGCAAGGCCCGCGTGCCCGTGGAGCGGCGCAACTTCGACGGCGTGACGCACGAGTTCTTCGGCATGGGCGCCGTCGTGGAGAAGGCGCGCGAGGCGCAGGCCTGGGCGGGCGACCGCCTGCTCGAGGCGTTCGCCTCGGCCTGACCTGTCAGGCGGCAGGCGCGGCCTGGTCGGCGCCTGCTGCAGCACGGCTTCGAGCACCGAGAGGCAAGGCCGCAGGCCCGAGCGGCGGACTCATGTCGGCGCTCTCCGCGGCGAAGTCGACATCCATGATCCGGCCGCGTGCCGCCGACTGGTTCTCCACGCTGGACTGCAGGTTGGAGACGATCGAATCGAACCGGCTCTGCGGGGCGCATCGACACGGTGTCATCCTTGGTGGTGTTGCCGTTGCCGTTGCCGTTGTCGAGGGCGGGTCGCGGGAGGATTGTGTTGCGAGTATTCGGCGGCTGCCGGAAATATGTGCGGCGGACGGCGATTGCGAGGTCCCGGACCAATCCCGGCAAAGCAGGAAATTGAAATGCGCCAGCTGCCGCCCATTCTCGACGGTGGCAATCTGGTCGAGGGCGGTGCAACGCGCGAAGCCGGTCGGTCCGACGGGAACGGGCAGGGGCATTCCCGACCAGTCCACCACGATGGCGCTGTCGCCGCGCCGCAAGGCCCCGAACCACAGCTGGAACTGGTCGAGCCGAGGCGGCGCCACGAACACGGGCAACGGCCGCGCATACCAGGCCAGCCTGCTCGCCAACGACCAGTTCATGACGGCCAGGCCGCGCGCGTCGTACCGCCTCGCCAGCGCGGCGCCATGCGTGGCCGCCTGCGACCAGCCATGGACATCGGCGACGGGGTTGAAGCGCGCTCCCGCCGCCCGCAGGCCGGCAGGAGATACGGCGGCGGCACCGGTCTCCTCGAATGGGCCACCGGTCGCCAGCACGCCGACGATGCCCGCGAGCAGCGCCACCTGCCAGATCGCCATCGCCACGAGCGTGCCGCGGCGAAGCGAGCGCGCGCCCGCGATCGCCAACGGGACGAGGGCGATCCAGCCGCACACGGTCCAGTGAGGCAGCGACGATCCGCGTCCCGCGAGGACGACGAATACCACCAGCACCGGCAGCCCGAACATCAGGCCCATGCGGCGCGCATCGCGCGTGGCCTGAAGGGACTGCGGATCGACGTCGCGTGGCGTCCGCTCGCAGGCGCGTGCCGCGCACGCGGGAATCAACGGACCGAAAAGGAGCAACTGCAACGCGACCGCGCGTGCCGCGTTGGACAGGCGCCACGGCTGGCCGCCCGCGACATGGCCGCCCTGGTAGGCCAGCGATATCCAGTCGTGCTGTTCGTTCCAGGCGACGATCGGGCTGGCGATGAGCGCGACGAGCGCCGCGGCCAGCCAGGCGCCGCGCTGGCGTGTGAGCGCGCGTCCATGGAACGACAGCAGCGTCGCGACGGCGCCGAGGACCACGAAGACGCCCGTGTACTTGGCCAGCATGCACAGGCCGAGAACCACGCCCAGCGTGGCCCAGCAACGCCAGTTGCGTGCAGCCTGGGGGCTGCGCAGGCGCCACGTCGCGAGCATCGCGGTCGGCACCAGCGGCATCAGGAGTGTGTCAGGCACCAGCGCCACGCCCAGCAGGTAGATCAGCGGGCTGAGCACCAGGAATGCCGCCACCCAGGCGACGTCGTATCGCGTGGCCGAATCGCTGTCGACTTGCGTGTCGATCGTCAGGCGATGGCACAGCGCGAAGAGCAGCGGTGCCGCCGCCAGCCAGCAGGCCATCGGAACGACGCGCATCTGCAGGTCGCTGCCGCCGGCCTGCACGAACGGTTCCTGCAACCAGCCGGTCAACGCGGGGTGATCGAAGTAGCTCCAGTCGGGATGCGCGCCGAACAACGCATAGTGGGCCTCGTCGGGCGACAAGTCGGTGCCCGCAGCCAACGCAAGATGCAGCAGCGTGCCCGCGAGCAGCAGCCAGATCGCGAGGCGCAACGGGCGGCCGCGAACGAATTCGTCCAGTCCTGGCCGGCGAACCGTGCTCGATCCCGCGTCTTGCGGATCGAGCGGCGACGCGGTTCCGGGCGACGTGGCGGTGGTGGCGGCCCTCATGGTTGCGCCCGCGTCAGCTGGCTCAGCCGCGCTTCGCTCGCGGCGTAAAGGTCGAGCAGCATGCGCTGGACGTCGGCGATCTCGGGATCGCCCGAGATCGTCCGCGTGCGGCTGCCTGGAAAGGCGTGCCACACGGTGAGCATGCTCGATTGCACCGCGTAGAAGCCGGAGACGAGAACGCCGTTCACTTCCACTTCGATGCGCGCCACGTGTCGGTTCATCGGCTCTGCTCCCCGGTCGTCGATCGGCAGACACAGGCCTGCCCGTCGACCATCAGCAGCAAGCTTCAGGCCAGTTGGCCGCACGGATCGACGACCGCGCGCGCCGGCGCATCCGTCGAGGTGACGCGCGCATTCGCGCCAGAAAGACCCGCAGGAACTTGCGCACTCGCGTGCAGCCGCTTGCGGGCCCCGCAAGTCCTCGCGGGGGCGCAACCTTCAATGGGCGCAGGCCGCGCCGCCGTCGCTGCGCTGAAGGACGGCCACGATGTCCACGCGCGAGTCGACGCTGCACGCCGAGACGTAGCCGATGGCGCCGCGCGTCGTCGAGACGAAGCGCAGCACGGCTTCTTCCGAGGCCAGGACGGGCGGCGGCAACACGCCGTGGAAGTACTGGTCGTTCCAGTAGTCCTGCAGCTGCTCGGGCGTCTTCTTGAAGACGAGGGACGAGAACGCCCGGCGCAGCGGATGCGACGCCGTCAGGTTGACCGGCACGACCGCTGAGTGATCGCCCCAGAAGAGCCGCTTCCTGGCGAACATCCCGAGCACGATCGTCGGCGAGATCGGTTCGGCGGGCGCCATGTTGTGGCCCACCACCACCGCGATCGCGGCGTCGCCGCCCGGCTCGGTGGCCATCGCCTGGGCGCAGGCCAGCGAGGCGCAAAGGCCTCCCGCGATGCGCAGGCGCCTCGCCCAGATGAGATGGCGCACAAGTGCTGGCACCGGATCAATAGACCATCGTCAGCGAGGACAGGAGCCCCGATGGCAGGCCGCTGGCGCCGCCCGACGCCTGCGCCCATTCGGCCTTGAACACCCAGTGACGGCCGCTCCTGTAGACCACGCCCAGCAAGGCGGTGCTGCTCTCGGAGTCGTCCACTGCGCGACGGTATTGCTCGAGACGCGCAACGGTCCACCACCGCGCGGCAACCGGCACCGCGGCCTGAGCGAACCAGCCGTGCTCCTCGCTGACGTTGGCGTCCTTGCCGCGTCGCTTGATGATCTCGCCGCTGATCTCCGCGCCTCGCCAGTTCAGCGCGACATCGGCGCCGAACAGGTTGAACCGGCTCGAGCCGAGTCCCTCCTGCTGGAATCGGCTGGCCGACAGGCCGACCTGGATGAACGGGTTGAGGGCGGTGGAGACGCGGCCGCCGAACGCGCTTTCGAAGGGATGGGATCGTGGGCTCGGACGCCATTCGCCGCCATCGGCCGCATAGGTCTGGTAGTCGATCCACTGGGTGCCCACCGGCAGGCTGCCGAACAGCATCACGCCTGTGGCGTTGGTGGGAAACGCTGACTGCGAGATCAATGGCCGAAGCACGGTCCAGACCTGCGGATCCGAGTGCTCCTGGTTCCAGTGCCCGATGGGCGTGAGGAACTTGCCCGCTCGGATGCTGAGAGTGTCGGTTGCGCGGTAGTCGACATAGAGGCGGTCCAGCGCCACGTAGGGCTCCGAGGCCCGGCCGTCCTGGTTCGAATGCGCGGGAACCTGGACGATGTCCTGCAGGTCGATCTCGCCCAACACCTTCCACGACGGAGACGGCTCCCACCAGGCGATGCCGCTGAGGTGGCTGAGATCCAGCCGCGTGCGCCGGCTGGACTGCGAATCGTCGTCGACGACGGGGGTGTCGAGAGGCTGCGCCGCCCGGCCTCGGGCATCCGGGATCAGGAATTGCGTCGTGGCGTAACCTGCGAATGTCACGCCATCGAGGAGCCGGGTGCCGGGCGGGGGCGCGTCCGCGATGGCCTCGGCCGTGGGGGTCTCCGCGATGGGCTCCGCGGCGTGTGCGGATCCCGCTGCGAACATCGCCTCGACGGCGACCGCCGACGCCGCCACCATCCAGGCGCGCCAGCGGCGCCGGGCAGATGGCGCGAAACTTGCGCATGAAGAAAGTCGATATCTGTTCATCACCTTCAGTTCCTGGCGCCCTCGCGCAGCCGTGCCGAAGAACTCGGCGGCAGTCTTTTGCGCAAAGATCATGCCAGCCGACATCATCCACCCATCTGCTTGCCCCATTGCCTTGACGCTTCGACGTATCCTGCTGCTCGCCTTCGTCCTGCTGGGCCTCTTGCCAAGCGCCGCGCTGTCGTGGCTGTCGTTCGCCCGGACCCGCGACGCGATGACGCGCGAGATCCAGCACAACCTCGCCATCCAGGCGCACGCGGTCCAGTCGGACATCGACCAGATGCTGTTCGAGCGCTTCGAGAACGCCATTGTCTGGCGCCGCTCCGAGCTGATGGAAGACCTGCGCCTGGGCGACGTCGACAAGCGCGTCAGCAACTACCTGGTCGGCCTGCATGACGGCTATGGCGACGTCTACGCGGAACTGGATTGCATCGACGGCAACGACCGCATCCTCGCGAGCTCCGTGGCCGCCCGCATCGGGATGACCGCGTCCGCCACCGATCCCGCGCAGGTCTCGGTGGAGACCCTGCTTGGCGGCGATGCCGCGACGCTGTCCATTCCGTCCGCCGCCACGCTCGAGGCCCAGGTGCCCCTGCGCATCCAGGCGGTGATCCCGTCGTCCTATGCGGGCGGCGCCGCGTCGCGGGCACGACTGCGCCTGGCGCTCGACATCGCGCCCATCGATCGGCTGCTGGACGCCGCAGCGCAGGATCGCCGGGTGATCGTCGTCGTCGACAGTGCCGGGCGCTGGGTGGCGGGATCGCGGCAGCTGCGCCGTCTCACCCTGCCGGACTCGCGCGGCCGCGCGCAGGCGCGGGCGATCGCGCGAAGCACCGACGCGGGCGTCCTCGATCGGTCGCCCTGGCTCGATGAACCGGCGCTCAGCGGGCGCGCGGCGTCGCTGCCCATGCCCGGCTTCGGCGGATCCGGCTGGACCACGATGATCTTCGAGCCCGTGGACGAGGCATTGGCGCCGGTGTCGCACATGGCGGTGGTCTTTGCCGGCCTGTTCGCGGTGATCCTGCTGGCGACGCTCGCCGCGGCGACCTGGGTGGCCTCGACGATGGCGCGCCCCATCGCCTCGCTCACCGAGCGGACGCGCCGCCATCGCGCCGGCACGCCGACGCCAGCGGACGGCGTGCCGAGCTCGCTGATCACGGAGGTGCGCGTGCTCTCGCAGGCCTACGACGAGATGATCCATTCGCTGGACGCATCCAGGGCGGAGCTCGTTCGCACGTCGAAGATGGCGATGCTGGGCGAATTGGGTGCCGTGCTGGCGCACGAGGTGCGGACGCCGCTGGGGATCCTGCGATCCTCCGCGCAGATACTGATGCGCAATCCGGGCCTGGGCGCCGAGGGCCTGGAGCTCATGCGGTTCATCGAGTCGGAAACGGAGCGTTTGAACAGGCTGGTGTCGACCCTGCTCGATACCGCTCGCCCGCCCCGACTGCATCCGATGGACGTGGACCTCCACGAGCTGATCGCCAGCTGCGTGCAGATGCACGAGCTCAAGCGCGCCGGCGAGATGCCGGGGCAGCCGCCCGTGATCCTGGGGCTGGCGGCGACGTCGGTTCACATCGTCGGCGATCCCGAACAACTGAAGCAGGTGCTCTTCAACCTGCTGGGCAATGCCTGCGAGGCGGCCGGCCCCACGGGGCGGGTCGCGCTGTCGACTTCCGATGCGCCGGACGCCGTCCTGATCCTCTGCGAGGACGACGGCCCGGGCGTTCCGCCCGAGCTGGAGTCCACCATCTTCGAACCGTTCGTCTCGCGGCGAGCAAGCGGCATCGGGCTGGGTCTCGCGGTGGTCCGCCAGATCGTCGCCGCGCACGCCGGTTCCATCCAGGTCGGCCGAAGCCGATGGAACGGCGCACGATTCACCATCTCGCTTCCGCTCGACGCGGAAGCTTCAGGAGCACCACGATGAGCGCGGTCACGGTTCTTGTCGTCGACGACGAATCCAACATGCGCCGCGTGCTGGAGATCATGCTCCGGCAGCTGGGCCACCGCGTGCTCACGGCGTGCGACGGCGCGCAGGCGTTGGCGCTGCTCGAGCGAGAGAAGGTCGAGCTCGTGCTCACCGACCTGCGCATGCCCGTGGTGGATGGCATCGAGCTGCTTCGGGGCATGGCGAGCCGCTCGATGAACACGCCCACCATCGTGATGACGGCGCAGGGCTCCATCGCGTCGGCGGTGGAGGCGATGAAGCTCGGCGCGCAGGACTACCTGCTCAGGCCGTTCGACATGGAGGTGCTCGAGTTGTCGATCGAGCGGGTGCTTTCGCGCGAGCGCCTCAAGCTGGAGAACGACTACCTGCGCGAACAGGCCTCGCCACCCGGCAGGGGGTTCTTCGGCAACGGCGCGGCGATGCAGCGCGTGTACGAGCAGATCCGCCAGGTCGGTCCGACGCGTGCCGCCGTGCTGATCACCGGCGAGACGGGCACCGGCAAGGAACTCGCTGCCCGCGCCATCCACGACGCCTCCGACCGCGCGGCGCACCTGTTCGTGCCGATCAACTGCGCCGCGATGCCGGCGGAGATGGTGGAGGCCGAGCTGTTCGGTCATGACCGCGGCGCGTTCACCGGCGCGGTCAGGGAGCGCGTCGGAAAGTTCGAGCTGGCGTCCAAGGGCACGATCTTCCTCGACGAGATCACCGAGATGCCCATCGCGCTGCAGTCCAAGCTGCTGCGTGTGCTGCAGGAGTCGCGCATCGAACGGCTGGGCAGCAATCGTACGATCGACCTCGACATGCGCGTGGTCGCGGCCTGCAACCGCGATCCGCGCGAGGCGATCCAGGCCGGCAGGCTGCGCGAGGATCTGTACTACCGGCTCAACGTGTTCGCGTTGGCGCTGCCGCCGCTGAGGGAGCGCATCGACGACCTGCCAGGACTCGTCGCGCACCTGGCCGCGCGCCAGGGACGCAGCATCGAACTCTCCGCCGATGCGTTGCGGATCCTGAGCGCCTATCGCTGGCCGGGCAACGTGCGCGAGCTCGACAACGTCGTCCAGCGCGCATTGATCCTGAGCCGCGACAAGGTGATCCAACTCGATCACCTGCCGCGCGACATCGTGGAGGCGGCGACCGGCTCGCCGGCACCGGTGGCAGCGGTCGTCGCGATGCCTGGAGGCGAGACGTTCGATTCGCTCGATCTCGCGCTCGCCACCGAGGCGCTCGAGCAGCGGTTTATCGCCGAGGCTCTTCGGCAGTCAGGCGACAACAAGCGGCGCGCAGCCACGCTGCTCGGCGTGAGCGAAAGGACGCTCTGGTACAAGCTCGGCCGCGTGAAGAGCTGAGCCGGTGGCGGCCGTGCGCTGAGGTCCGGGCGGAGTGACATCGTGCACGGGAGCGCGGCTTGCTGGCCATGCCGACTCTCGCAACCCGACCGGTCCACCACGATGTCTCTGCCCAACCTGCTCTCCTCCGCCCTGATCGGCGCCGTCGCCAGCGCCCGCTCGATGACGCCCATGGCGTCCATCGCCGCGGCACGGCTCGCCGGTCGCAAGACCCCGGGCAAGCTCGTGCTGCTGGACCATCCGGTGGTCAAGTACGGCGCACTCGCCATGGGCGTGGGCGAGCTGCTGGGCGACAAGATGAAGAGCGCGCCCGACCGCACGGTGTTCCTCGGCCTGCTCGCGCGCGTGGCGAGCGCGGGGATCGCGGGCGCGGCGCTCGCGCCCGCGGGACGCGAGCGCGCCGGCGCCGCGCTGGCCGTGGCCACGGCCGTGCCGCTCGCCTACGCCACGCTGGCGGGCCGCAAGCAGGCCATGGCGCGCATCGGCCAGACGCGCAGCGGGCTCATCGAGGACGCGCTGGTGGTCGCTGCGGGCGCGGCGGTCGTGGCGTGGGCCATGCGGTCCCGCAACGGCTGAGTCGCGGCCGGGCACGCGCGGCCGGTGGCCGGTCGCTGATGCCGCGGTCGACGGCAGCGCTCGACCGCCGTGCCGCGGACTGCTTAGGATGAAGTCTCCAGAATAGCAACGATGGAGACGCCACATGACCGATGCCATGACGAAATGGGCCGGCTTGACGCCCGGCCCCGCGAACCGCGTGCCCTTGTCCCCGGTGGGCTTCCTGCGCCGGTCGGCCGAGATCTATCCCGAGCGCATCGCGGTGATCCATGGCGCCGACCGCTGGACCTATGCGCAGACCTGCGAGCGCGCGCGCCGGCTCGCGTCGGCGCTGCGGCGCCACGGCGTCGAGCGCGGCGACGTGGTGGCCACGATGCTGCCCAA
>JBBQYL010000158.1:0-12270 GCA_038208735.1 Burkholderiales bacterium | reverse complement strand
TCGCGCTTCGTTTCGCTTGCGACTTGTCGGCTTGCAATCAACTCGCTTGAGCGGGTCAATCAAAAGCTGATTTGTTATCAGCGCAGCCTTAGATTCTATGCTTGATTTCAAACTACCGTCAAGCACTATTTTCAGGCCCTCTGCCAACCGTCTGCACCAGCCCTGAACTCGCTGCAGCGTGGAACCTTCCGGCTCACCCGCTGCTTTTGCGGTCAAAGCTGACTTGTGATCAGCGAAGCCCACGATTCTATGCCAGCAACTTCTGGCCACGCAAGCCCTTTTGCAGAAAAAGTTGCAGAGGGCCGGCTTACAGCCCCTCGGCCGTTCGCACGGCGATGATCTGCACCTCGGCACGTCCCTCGCGCGGCCGGTGCCGCAGCCACCAGACGCTGCCCTTCTTGATCGCCCATGGATCGACGAAGCGCGCCGACTCGCCCGCCATCAGGTAGGCGGCCACGCGCCCCAGCGTCGGTTGATGGCCCACCACCAGCACGGCCTCGCGTGCATCGGGCCAGCGCGTGGCGGCCAGCAGGCTCTCCACGTCGCCGTCGGGCCCCAGCGCTGGCGTCTTCTTCACCCGGCGGCCGAGAGCGGCCACCGTCTGCTGGCAGCGCAGCGCCGGGCTGGTGAGCACCCGCGCCGAGTCGGGCAGGAACTGGTTGAGCCAGTCGGCCACCCGGCGCGCCTGGCGTTCGCCCTTGGGGCTCAGCGGCCGCTCGAGGTCGGCGACCGGGTCGTCGAGGTGGTCACCGGCTTCTGCGTGTCGCCACAGGATCAGGTCCATGTCCTTTGCTCCGTCGACGGGTTGCAGACTAGCGGCGAAAGCGGGTCATCAAGGCCTGCTGCGCGCTCACGCCATCACTGCTGATGCGTTCGTACTTGCCATTGGACTGCAGCAACCAGGCATCCCTTGTGTCATATAGATAGGGAACGAGGCATTCGTCGATCACGCGTTGGCGCATGGCGGCGTCGCGGATGGGCCAGGCGAGCTCGATGCGGCGAAGCATGTTGCGCAGCATCCAGTCGGCGCTCGACAGGAACAACGCCTCGTCCGCGTCGGTGTCGCCCCAGCGCAGGTAGATGATGCGCGAGTGCTCCAGGAAGCGCCCGACCACCGAGCGCACGCGGATGTTGTTGGTGAGCCCCTCGATGCCCGGCGGCAGCGAACAGGCGCCGCGCACGATCAGGTCGATGCTGGCGCCGCCCTGGCCCGCGGCCACCAGCGCGTCGATGAGCGTGGTGTCGGTGAGCGCGTTGACCTTCACGACGATGCGCGCCGGCTTGCCGGCGCGCGCCGCCTCGCCCACCTGCGCGATGTGCGCCAGCAGCCGCTTGTGCAGCACGAACGGCGCGGTCAGGAGGTGGCGCGGCGGCTTCATGCGCGTGAGGCTGGCGATCTGCTGGAAGATCTGGTCGGCGTCGGCGGTGATGCCGTCGTCGGCGCTCAGGTAGCCGATGTCGGTATACAGGCGCGCCGTCTTCGGGTTGTAGTTGCCGGTGGACAGGTGCACGTAGCGGCGCAGACGCGGCCCGCGCGACGAGGCCTCGCGCCGGGTCACCAGCAGCAGCTTGGCGTGCGTCTTCAGGCCCACGATGCCGTAGACCACCTGCGCGCCCACCGCCTCCAGGCGTTCCGCCCAGTTGATGTTGGCCTCCTCGTCGAAGCGCGCCTTCAGCTCCACGACCACCATCACCTCCTTGCCGCGCCGCGCCGCCTCGATGAGAAGGTCCATCAGCACCGACTTCTCGCCGGTGCGGTAGATCGTCTGCTTGATGGCCAGCACCTGCGGGTCGAGCACGGCCTCGCGCAGGAACTCCACCACCGGCTCGAAGCTCTCGAACGGATGGTGCAGCAGCACGTCGCCCTCGCGCAGCCGGTCGAACATTGACCCCGTGCGCGGCAGGCGCCCGCGCGGCCACGACGCCTCGTACGGCGCGAAGCGCAGCTCGGGCCCGTGCAGCGGGTCGGTGGCCTGGTCGATCAGCTCGACCAGGCGCACCAGGTTCACCGGGCCGTTGACGCGGTGCAGCGCCGCCTCGGGCAGGTCGAACTGCGCCAGCAGCAGGCGCCACAGCGCCTCGGGACAGGTGTTGACCACCTCGAGCCGGATGGCGCGGCCATAGTGGCGCGTGGTGAGCCCGCGGCGCAGCGCCTGGCGCAGGTTCCGGATGTCGTCCTCGTCCACCTCGAGCTCGGAGTCGCGCGTGACGCGGAACTGCGAGAACGATTCGACGATGCGCCCCGGAAACAGCTCGGCCAGGTGCGCGCGGATCACGCTGGACAGCAGCACGAAGTGCTGCTCGCCCTTGGGGCTGCAGTCGTCCGGCAGGCGAATGACCCGCGGCAGCACGCGCGGCACCTTCACGATGGCGATGGTGTTCTCGCGCCCGAAGGCGTTGCGTCCGCCCAGCTGCACGATGAAGTTCAGCGACTTGTTGGCCACCTGCGGGAACGGGTGCGCGGGGTCGAGCCCCACCGGCACCAGCAGCGGCCGCACCTCGCGCTCGAAGAAGCGCGCCACCCAGTCGCGCTGGCTCTGCGTGCGTTCGGCGTGGTTGACGATGCGGATGCCGTGCAACGCCAGCGACGGCATCACCTGCTCGTTGAACACGCCGTACTGCTCGTCGATGAGCGCGTGCGCCTCGCCGGCGATGCCGATCAGTTCGCGCCAGGCGTCGCCCGCACCGGGGGCACGGGCCGCTTCCAGCGCGCCGGCGAAGCGCACCTCGAAGACCTCGTCGAGGTTGGACGACACGATCGTGACGTAGCGCAGGCGCTCCAGCAGCGGCACGTCGGCGCGCAGGGCCTGGGCCAGCACGCGCCGGTTGAATTCGAGGATGGATCGCTCGCGATTGAGCAGGGGCAGTCGAAGGGCGGGTACTGCCGTGGGAACGTCGGTCATCGCCCCAGTTTATGAAGGTTTGATGACAATTTCGAGACAAGGGCCCGGGCTTACCCGCGCAAATGGCGTTTCGAGGCCGGTTTCCTGCTCATCAGGAAGTCTTCAGCGGTCGCCTTCCGCCGGCCCCACGCCGACCAGCTCCGCGCCGACGCCGCTGCGCACCAGTCTCAATGTCACCGGCCCGCCGGCGGCCGCGTTGGTCCACACCGCCTCGTCGACGCATTCGTCGAGGGGGCGCGGCACGGCGCCGCCCTCCGTCGACGCGCTGCCCACTTCCAGCCGGAATCGGCAGCCGGCGTCGGAGGTCGGCGGCACGCGGCGCGCCACGACGCCCACCTCGGTGGCGGTGCGGCCCGCCAGCGCATTCAGCGTCGCGGGCGCGGCCTGCGACACCAGCAGCCACGCCACCAGCGTGGCGCCCACCATCACGAAGCCCATGAACAGGGCCTTGCCGCCGCGGTCGAACTCGCGCTCGGCGTCGACCCGCGCACGCAGTCGCGCCACGAGCCGCGTGAAGGCGCCGCCCACGAAGAGCGCCAGCAGCGGCGCCGCGACGCGCAGCAGCGGCGCCGGCTGGAAGGCCGGGTGCCAGGCCAATCCCCAAGCGGCCCACAGCACGCCCGCCAGCAGGATGGCCGCGAGCACGCGGCCGGACAGCTCGCGGCGCGTCACCAGGTCGCTCGCAACTTCGCTGGCAACTTCTTTCGCGACTTCGTCAGCCACCTCAGTGCGCCTCGTCCCAGTTCGGCCCGATGCCCACCTCGGCGATCAGCGGCACGGACAGCTGCGCCACGCCCGCCATCAGCTTCGGGATCTCGGTCTTCGCCCAGTCGATCTCTGCCTCGGGCACCTCGAAGACCAGTTCGTCGTGCACCTGCATCACCATGCGGGTGCCCTTGCCCTCCTCGTCGAGCGTCTTCTGCACGGCCAGCATCGCCAGCTTGATCAGGTCGGCGGCGGTGCCCTGCATCGGCGCGTTGATGGCCTGGCGCTCGGCGCCGGCGCGCAGCGGGCCGTTGCCGCCGCGGATCTCGGGCAGCTCGATGCGACGGCCGAACAGCGTCTCCACGTAGCCGGACTCGGCGGCCGCGGCCTTGGTCTCGTCCATGTAGCGCTTGACGCCCGCGAAGCGCGAGAAGTAGCGGTCGATGTAATCGCGCGCCGCCTTCTGCTCGATGCCCAGCGACTGCGACAGCCCGAACGCGCCCATGCCGTAGATCAACCCGAAGTTGATCGTCTTGGCGTAGCGCCGCTGCTCGTTGGTGACCTCCTCGGAGGCCAGGTTGAACACCTCGGCCGCGGTGGCCCGGTGCACGTCCATGCCGTCGTTGAACGCGCGCAGCAGGCCCGGATCCTGGCTGATGTGGGCCATCAGGCGCAGCTCGATCTGCGAATAGTCGGCCGACACGATCACGTGCCCCGGCGGCGCCACGAAGGCCTCGCGCACGCGCCGGCCTTCGGCCGTGCGGAGGGGGATGTTCTGCAGGTTCGGGTCGTTGCTGGACAGCCGCCCCGTGATGGCCACCGCCTGGGCGTAGTGCGTATGCACGCGCCCGGTGGCGGGGTTGATCATCTGCGGCAGCTTGTCGGTGTAGGTGCCCTTCAGCTTGGACAGGCCGCGGTGCTCCAGCAGCTTGGCCGGCAGCGGGTAGTCGAGCGCCAGCTTCTCCAGCACGCTCTCGTCGGTGGACGGCGCGCCCGAGGCCGTCTTCTTGGAGACGGGCAGGCCCAGCTTGCCGAACAGGATCTCGCCGATCTGCTTGGGCGAGCCGAGGTTGAACGGCTGGCCGGCGATCTCGTAAGCCTCGTTCTCCAGCGCCAGCATGCGTTCGGCCAGGATGCGCGACTGGTCGGCCAGGCGGGCGCTGTCGATCAGCACGCCGTGGCGCTCGATGCGGCCCAGCACCGCGCTGGCGGGCATCTCGATGGACTCGTAGACGAACTTCATGCCGGGGATGGCGGCCAGGCGCGGGTACAGCGTCTGGTGCACCTGCAGCGTCATCTCGCTGTCCTCGCCGGAGTACAGCGCGGCGCGCTCGATGTCCACCTGCGAGAACGGGATCTGCTTGGCACCCTTGCCGCACAGGTCTTCGTAGTCGAGGCCCTTGCGCTCCAGGTGGCGCTGGGCCAGGCTGGACAGCGAGTGCGGGCGATGCGCCTCCAGCACGTAGCTTTGCAGCAGAGTGTCGTGCTGCCACCCCTGCACGGCGAGGCCGATGTTGGCGAACACATGCGTGTCGTACTTGATGTGCTGGCCCACCTTCTTGGCCTCGGGGTTCTCCAGCCACGGACGCAGCCGGGCGATCACCTCGTCGAAGGGCAGCTGGTCGGGCGCGCCCGGGTAGTCGTGGCGCAGCGGCACGTAGGCGGCCTTGCCGGGTTCCACCGCGAACGAAATGCCCACGATGCGGGCGCGCATCGCGTCGAGCGAGTCGGTCTCGGTGTCGAGCGCCGACAGCTCGGCGGCCTGCAGCTTGGCGATCCAGGCGTCGAGCTGCTCGAAGGTGTAGATGGTGTCGTACTCGCGGGTGAGCAGCGGCGCGGGCGCCGGCGGCTCGACGTCGCCGTCGAACAGCCCCAGGTTGCCGCCCACCGCCACCTGCGGCGCGGCCGGTTTCGCCGCGGCGCCCAGCAGCCTCTCGGCCTCGTCGCGCCACGCGCGGAAGCCGTAGCGCTGGTAGAACTCGAGCAGGCGCGAGTGATCCACCGGACGCAGCGCCAGCGCGTCGAGCACCGGCCAGTTCTGCACGTGCGGGGTCATGTCGTGGTCGGTGACCACGGTCACCAGCTTGCGCCCCATGGGCAGCCATTCGAGCGCGGCGCGCAGGTGCTCGCCGACGGCGCCCTTCATGGTGGCGGCCGCGGCCACCACGCCGTCGAGCGAGCCGTGCTCCTGGATCCACTTGACCGCGGTCTTCGGGCCCACCTTGTTGACGCCCGGCACGTTGTCGACGGTGTCGCCCACCAGCGTGAGGTAGTCGATGATGCGCTCGGGCGGCACGCCGAACTTGGCCAGCACGCCGGCCTGGTCGAGCGTCTCGTTGCTCATCGTGTTGATGAGCGTCACGTGCTCGTCGACGAGCTGGGCCAGGTCCTTGTCGCCGGTGGAGATGACGGTCTTCCACCCGGCCGCCGTGGCCGCGCGCGCCAGGGTGCCGATGGCGTCGTCGGCCTCGATGCCCGGCACCATGATGATGGGCCAGCCCAGCATCTCCACCACCGCGTGGATGGGCTCGATCTGCAGCGCCAGGTCGTCGGGCATCGACGACCGGTTGGCCTTGTACTCGGGGTACCAGTCGTCGCGGAACGTCTTGCCCTTGGCGTCGAACACGCAGGCGGCGTAGTCGGCGCCGATCTGGTCGCGCAGCAGCTTCATCATGGAGACCATGCCCCGGATGGCGCCGGTGGGCTCGCCGTCGGGCCCGCGCAGGTCGGGCATGGCGTGATAAGCACGGTAAAGATAGCTGGAGCCGTCCACCAGGAGCAGGGTTTTCTCGGTCATCCCGCCATTGTGCCGGGCGCGCGGGCCGGCGCGAACGACTAGAATGGAGGCATGACCGCCCGTACCGCATCGCCCCTCGTTCTCGCCACCCTGCTGGCCCTGGCCGGCACGTCCGCGTTCGCGCAGCGCGGCCCGAACCCGCCCAGCCCGGTGCACCCGGCGGCCCCGGCGGGCACCACGTCAGCCATCGACCCGGCCACCGGCGAACTGGTGGAGACGGCGGCGGCGCCGAGCAAGGACGCGAAGATCGAGCACCTCGTGGTGGAAGACTCGCAGGTCAAGATCGAGGAGACCCGCGTGCGCGGCGTCACCAAGAAGATCGTCGTGCACTCCAAGATCCCCGGCATGGGCAGCTACGAGCTCCAGCCCAAGGATCCCGGCGTCGCGCCCGAGAACGACCACGGCGCGGGCATGCGCACGTTCACGTTCCCCCTCCCGTTCTGAGTCGTGCCCCGCGCGCTGATCGCAGCCCCGTCGGCTGACGCCGCGCGCCGCGCCGCTCCCTCCCGGACCTGCTGATGGCTGTCTACACGGAAGTCGACGTCGACACGGCGGCCGCGCTCCTGCGCACGCTGGACGCCGGCACGCTCACGTCGATGCGCGGCTGCGCCGGCGGCATCGAGAACACGAACTACTTCGTGCATTCCGACAAGGGCGACTGGGTGCTGACGGTGTTCGAGCGTCTCGGCTTCGAGCAGTTGCCGTTCTACCTCGGCCTGATGCAGCACCTGGCGCGCAAAGGCCTGCCGGTGCCCGAGCCGCGCACCGACGCCACCGGCAACTTCCTGCATTCGATCGCCGGCAAGCCGGCCTCGCTGGTGAACCTGCTGCCGGGCGAGAGCATCGATGCGCCGATGCTGGCCCACTGCTCGCTGCTCGGTGTCACGCTGGCGCACCTGCACACCGCCGCGCTCGACTTCCCCACGCAGCAGCCCAACCTGCGCGGCCTCGACTAGTGGGCGCGGACCGTGCCCATCGTGCGCCCCCACGTGAGCGCCCAACTTGCGCAGCGCCTGGACGACGAACTCGACTTCCAGCAGCGCTTCCATGCCGCCGCCAGCACGCAGTCGCTGCCCAGGGGCCCGGTGCACGCCGACCTGTTCCGCGACAACGCGCTGTTCGACGGCCCACCCGACGCGCCGCGCCTGTCCGGCGTGTTCGACTTCTACTTCGCCGGCATCGACCACCACGTCTACGACCTGGCGGTGTGCATCAACGACTGGTGCATCGACCTGGACAGCGGGCGCCTGGAGCCCGAGCACGCGCAGGCCCTGCTGCGCGCCTACCACCTGCATCGCCCGATGAGTCCGGCCGAACTGCGCGCGCTGCCCGGCATGCGTCGCGCCGCCGCGCTGCGCTTCTGGCTCTCGCGCCTGGCCGACTGGCACCTGCCGCGCGAGGCCGCGCTGCTCCAGGCCAAGGATCCGACGCACCTAGAGCGCGTGCTGGTGGACTGCGTCGAGCAGCCATGGCATCCCGAGCTCTCACTGCGATGAACGTCTCCCCCGCGCCCGTCAAGATCCGGTTGCGCAGCCTCCCGCCGTTGGCGGGCCTGTCGTGGATCCGGCGCGGCTTCCGCATGTTCTGGCGCCGGCCGCTGGGCTTCGTCGGCCTGTGGCTGTTCTTCACGCTGTGCGTGTTCATGATCGCCTTCTTCGCCGTGGCCATCTCGCCGCTGGTGATGCTGGCGGTGGCGGCGTGGATGCCGCTGCTGTCGGTGGGCTTCATGCAGGCCGCCACCGACGTGCTCGCCGACCAGAAGCTGCGGCCCGCGGTGTTCAGGACGCCGTTCACCACCACCCCGCAGGCGGCGCGCGGCATGCTCGCCGTCATGCTGATCTACGTGGCGGCCGTGGCGCTGCTGGCCGTCTGCGCCAACGCGATGGACGGCGGCGACACCCAGCGTTGGCTGCATGCCGCCTCCACGCCCGGCGCCGACGGCAAGCCCCCGGCGATCGCGCCCATGAGCACGGCCAGCGTGTCGGCCATCCGCTTCGTGATGCTGGGGCTCACGCTCATCTCCATCCCGCTGTGGTACGTGCCGGCCCTGGTGCAGTGGGGCGGCCAGGGCGTGGCGCAGGCCATGTTCTCCAGCGTCGTCGCGCTGTGGCGCACCAAGGGGGCGTTCGTCACCTTCCTGGCGGGCTGGGCCGTGGTGGGCTTCGTGTTCGACGCCATCGTGCAGGTCCTGGCCAGCATCTTCGGCATCGAGGCGATGTCGCTGGCCGCGCTCACCGGCCAGATGATGCTGAGCATCACCTACTTCCTGTCGCTGTGGTTCGGCTTCGCCGACACCTTCGAGATCAGCACGCCGGCGCCCTTCCACACCGTGATGGCGGACGCCGAGCCGCCGGCCGCCTGACCCCCCCGCCAAAGAGGGTCGACAGCGCGCCGAGTTTCCGTTGGAATGCGGGGATGAAGAAACCGACGACGCTCACCAGGCTCAACGACCTCTCGCATTCGCACGGCCCGCTGCCCGCCGGCCGCGGCGTGTCCTCCGGCGTGGTGGCGCTGATCCTGGGCATCCTGTGCTTCCTGGGCGTGCTGGCGTTCCACTTCCCGCAATATCTCACCACACCCGAGTTGCGCAAGCAGTACGACGTGGCCACCATCCGCCTGATCATGTACTGGGCGATGGTCGTGGCCGGCGGCATCTCGCTGTACAACATCCTGTTCGCCCGGACGCGCTGGCTCGCCGCGTCGGCGTTCTTCCTGGTGGCCGCGTCCGCACTGCTGGGCGGCGCCAAGGTGCCCGTGAACAACTTCGCCGACCACACGCCCTACATCGGCCTCGACTGGTTCATCCTCGACCTGCTGGGATCGTCGCTGATCTTCGTGTTCATCGAGAAGCTGTTCTCGCTGCGCCGCGAGCAACCCGTCTTCCGCGCCGAATGGCAGGTGGACATGCAGCACTTCATCGTGAACCACATGATCGTGGGCTTCATCCTCCTGGCCACCAACCTGCTGGTGCACAAGCTGTTCGGCTGGGCGGCCCGCGACGGCATCCAGGGCTGGGTGCGCGACCTGCCTTACCCGGCGGCGCTGTTCCTCATCGTCCTCGTGGCCGACCTGGTGCAGTACGCCACGCACCGCGCATACCACGAGGTGCCCACGCTGTGGCGGCTGCACGCCGTCCACCACAGCGTCAAGAGCATGGATTGGCTGGCCGGCTCGCGCCAGCACGTGCTCGAACTGCTCATCACGCGCACGCTCGTGCTGGCGCCCATCTTCGTGCTGGGCTTCGACAAGGACGTCATCGACACGTACATCGTGATCGTCGGCTTCCAGGCGGTGTTCAACCACGCCAACGTCAGCGTGCGGCTGGGGCCGCTGCGCTACCTCGTCGTGACGCCCAACTTCCACCACTGGCACCACGCGCAAGACGACGAGGCGATCGACAGGAACTATGCAGCGCACTTCGCGTTCATCGACTACCTCTTCGGCACGGCGGTGAAGTCGGACCGCACCTGGCCCGAGCAGTACGGCGTGGTGGGCGACTACGTGCCGGAAAGCTTCTGGAAACAGGTGAAGTTTCCGTTCACCTGGAAGGGCTGACCCTCAGGTCTTGCGCGCCATCCAGATCTCGCCCAGCGACACGCCGTCGATGACGAACATGTCGGGCCGGCCGCCCTGCATCTGGAAGCCCTCGCGCCGATAGAGCGCCACGGCCGGTGCGTTGAGGGACAGCACCTGCAGGTCGATCCACTTCAGGCCCGCGTCCGCGGCCCACTGCGTGGCGTGGGCCAGCAGGCGGCACGCCAGGCCCAGCCGGCGCAGGTCGCGCCGCACGCCCATGCCCAGCTGGCAACGATGGCCGGTGTGCGGCTCGGGGTGCGCACGCAGGTCGACGTGGCCCGCCACCGCGCCGTCGGCGTCGCGCGCGATCCAGCCGCGCCGCCAGCCCGGCTCGCCCACCGGCGTGGCGAAGCCGGCGCGAAACGCCTCCTGCCGGCCGGGCGGCACGCCCGCGTCGGTGGGCGCCACCGGCTGGAAGAACACGCCATCGCGGCCATTCTCGGCCAGCTGCTCTCCGAGGTACGCGAAGAACCGGCCGAGGTTGGCGTCGACTATCGGCTCGATGGCCAGGCTGGCCGCGTCCGCCCGCGCCGCCGCCGCCACGGGCTCGTAGCCCATCCACTGCGCCCAGCTGAGCGCCGACCAGCCGCCGCCCGGCTGCATCGGCACCGGCGGCGGCAACGGCGAGCGCGGACGCAGCGGGCGCTTGGGCGGCAGCGGCCGCTTGGGGTCCATCGGCGGCGTCGGCTTCATGCCCGTGGTGGGACGTGAGCCGGCCAGCCAGGCCACCACCTTGCCGTCGAGGTCGAGGAAGATCCCGTCCTGCACGGGCCCCAGCCAGCGGCCGCTGGCGGCGAACGCGTGGCCGCGATCGTGGAACGCGATCCACTCGTTGGCCAGGTCGAACAGGTAGACGCCGTCGAAGAACCCGACGAGGCGCACGTTGGCGTCGTAGAGGGGAGTCACGTCAATCGACCGGCGTGAGCTTGGCCACCGACAGCGCCAGCCACTTCATGCCGTGGCGCCCGAAGTTGACCTGGGCGCGGGCCTCCTCGCCGGCGCCTTCCAGCGTCATGATGACGCCCTCGCCGAACTTGTTGTGGAACACCGACTGGCCCTGGCGCAGCGCGTGGCCGCCGCTGCTGGTGGCCGAGCGGCTTTCCTGCATGGCCTTGGGCACGGACGCCGAGTCGAGGCGGCCGGCGCCCACCATCGAGCCCAGGCCGGTGCCGCGCTCCCACGCCTGCTTGTACTCGCGGGCGTAGCCCGACCCGAACGCCTGGTTGCGCGGCGTGAGCCAGCGCAGGTTGGCCTCGGGCAGCTCGTCGACGAAGCGGCTCTTGACGTTGTAGCGCGTCTGGCCGTGCAGCAGGCGGGTCTGGCTGAAGCTCAGGTACAGGCGCTTGCGGGCGCGCGTGATGGCCACGTACATCAGGCGGCGCTCTTCCTCGAGGCCGTCGTTGGTCTGCAGCGAGTTCTCGTGCGGGAACAGGCCTTCCTCGAGGCCGGTGATGAACACGCTGTCGAACTCGAGCCCCTTGGCCGAGTGGATGGTCATCAGCTGGACGGCGTCCTGGCCCGCCTGCGCCTGGTTGTCGCCGGCCTCCAGCGACGCGTGGGTGAGGAACGCGGCCAGCGGCGACATGATCTCGCCGGTCTCGGCGTCGGGCGACGTGGGCACCGGCAGCAGCTCGAGGCCCTGAACGTCGCGCGACACGTTGCGTTCGGACAGCGTTCCGGGCGCGAGCTCGTCCACCGGGAGTCCCACCGCGTCGCGGCCGAAGCCCTCCTGGGTGACGAAGGCCTCGGCGGCGTTCATCAGTTCCTCCAGGTTCTCGACGCGATCGGCGCCGTCCTTGTCGGCGCGATAGAAGTCGATGAGCCCCGTCTCGGCCAGCACGTGCTCGATGATGTCGCGCAGCGTGAGCCCGCGCGTCGCGTCGAGCATGCGCTCGACGAGGCCCGTGAACTGCGCGAGGTTGCCGCCGCCCTTGCCGGACACGCTGCCCACGCTCTGGAACAGGCTGCGGCCCGACTGGCGCGCCGAGTCCTGCAGCAGCTCGATGGTGCGGGCGCCGATGCCCCGCGTGGGGAAGTTGACGACGCGCAGGAAGCTGGTGTCGTCGTTCGGGTTCTCGATCAGGCGCAGGTAGGACAGCGCGTGCTTGACCTCGGCGCGCTCGAAGAAGCGCAGGCCGCCGTACACCCGGTACGGTATGCCGGCGTTGAACAGCGCCGACTCGATCACCCGCGACTGCGCGTTGCTGCGATAGAGCACGGCGATCTCGGAGCGCGCGGTGCCCGCGCGGTGCAGCTGCTGCGCCTCCTCGAGGAACCACTGGGCCTCGG
>JBBQYL010000157.1:0-12307 GCA_038208735.1 Burkholderiales bacterium | reverse complement strand
CGCATGATCGAGCTGGCCCGCGAGGCCGGCAAGACGGTGCTGGTCGACCCGAAGGGCAGCGACTACAAGCGCTACGCCGGCGCGAGCGTCATCACGCCCAACCGGGCCGAGCTGGCGCAGGTGGTCGGCGCGTGGCGCGACGAGAGCGAGCTGAAGGCCAAGGTCGACGCGTTGCGCGCGTCCATCGGCGTCGGCGCCGTGCTGCTCACGCGTTCGGAAGAAGGCATGACGCTGTTCGCCGACGGCGGCGTGGCGCACGATCCGGCGCGCGCGCGCGAGGTGTTCGACGTCACCGGCGCGGGCGACACCGTCATCGCGACGCTGGCCGTGCTGGTGAGCGCCGGCATGCCGCTCGAGGCCGCCATGCGCCTGTCCAACAAGGCCGGCGGCGTCGTGGTCGGCAAGCTCGGCACCGCCACGGTCAGCTACGAGGAACTGTTCGGGTGAGCGGCCGCATCGACTGGGCGCTGGCCGACAAGCTGGTCGACGCCGCGGCACTGGACGATGAGGCGCTTGCGCAGCGCCTGGCCGCGCTGCCGCGCCCGCTCGTGTTCACCAACGGAGTGTTCGACGTGCTGCACCGCGGCCACGTCGAGTACCTGCACGCGGCGCGCCAACTGGGCGGCAGCCTGATCGTCGCCGTCAACACCGACGCCTCGGCGCGCGGGCTGGGCAAGGGCCCCGATCGCCCGTTGAACCGCGACGTCGACCGCGCGCTGGTGCTCGCGGGGCTGGCGGCAGTGGACGCCGTCACCTTCTTCGACGAGTCCACGCCGGTCGCGCTGATCGAGCGCGTCCGCCCCGATCTGTACGTGAAGGGCGGCGACTACGACATGGAGACGCTGGCCGAGACCGCGCTGGTGCGTTCCTGGGGCGGACGCTCGCTGGCGATCCCGTTCACGCACGGCTTTTCGACGACGAACCTGGTGCGCCGCATCCGCGGCGACGAACCGCGGGCGTGAGCGCCCGGCCGCCTTCCCGCGAGACACCCCGATGGGCTTGATAGCCTGGTCGCGCGTCTTGCAGCCGGCCTCGAGCTAGGCCTTCGGTTTCGAGGGAGAGTCACGATCCTCGAGGTTCGCCACGAGCGTCAGCAGCACGTTCGTGTCGGCAGGCTTGTGCACGTACAGGTCGAAACCGGCACTGATGGCCTCCTGCTCCATCGCCGCGCCGCGCAGGGCGGTCAACGCCACGAGAAACGGATGATCGCTGCGCGTCGACCGCCGGATCGACCGGGCCGCCTCGAAGCCGTCGACGACAGGCATCTGCAGGTCCAGGAAGACGATGTGCGGATCGAATGTCTCGCTCAGTTCGAGTGCCTGTCCGCCGTGGTATCCGACGGCCACCTCGTGGCCCATGGCCTCGAACAGCTCGACAAGGGAGTCGGCGACATCGATTTCGTCATCGACAACAAGGATCTTGGTGATCGGTTGCTCCTGGAACCTACGTCCAGTGCAACGCGTCGTCAAAGATAGCCGCCAGGCTGAACAACCGTGTAGGAGCCGCAGACGAGTTGCTGTGGGCGACCGCGCCATTCGCGGAACGTTGGTTCGGCGATCGCCCTGACCACCCCATCTTTACTTGCGCGGCCTCAAGACACCCTAAGGCTAATCGTCACCCCTCCGATATAGCTTCGTGGCCAAAAGGCTCTATCTCGAGCTGCGCTATTCGCGCTCCACAACTGGAGGCTAGAACAATGTTTACTCGGATGACCGTTGCAACGCGGCTGTATGCCGGCTTCGCTCTCATTCTCGGCATTCTGGTGGCAGTCACGCTTGTTGCCATTGCCAAGGTTCACACCATCGATGCGGCCCTGCGAGCCAACAGCGAGGAGAACCTCCTGGTTCAGCGCTACGCCATCAACTTCCGGGGATCGGCCCACAACCGCTCCATCGCCATCCGCGACGTGGTACTCAGCCCTTCCGCGATCGAACGTAGCAAGGAAGAGGCAGACATCAATGGTCTGGCCGAGTTCTATGCACAGTCTTCGGCGCCGCTGGAGCGCTTGGTGGGTGCCCACGGGGCCTCTCCGGAGCTCGGCGAACTGTACGCAGGTATCAAGGAGGCGGAATCGAAGTCGGTCGCTTCCACGCGCGCGATCACCGCGGCCGTCGAATCCGGGGACAGCGCTGGTGCCCAGGCCATGCTCTGGACGCAGGCGAAGCCGCAGTACGTGGCCTGGCTCGCCGCGATCAACAAGCTCATCGACTTCGAGGAAACGCTGATTCAAGCTGCGAACAAGTCCGCGCTCTCGGAAACCGGGAGGTTCGTCTCCGTCATGCTCGGCGCGCTCTTCCTTGCCATGTTGGCCGGCAGCGCGCTCGCATGGTCGATCTCGCGAAGCATCCTGATGCAACTAGGTGCGGAACCGGCGTTCCTCGGGGCGGCGGCGCAGCGGGTATCGGAAGGGGATCTCCAGTCGGTTCCGGGCGCCTCGACCGCCCGCCAGGGCAGTGTCCTCGCATCCTTGGGCGCGATGCAGGCCAGCCTTTCCAGGTTGGTCGGGGAAGTGCGTGAGGCATCGAACTCGATTGCGACAGGCTCGCGCGAGATTGCCAGCGGCAACCTCGATCTGAGCCAGAGAACGGAGCGCCAGGCGAGCAACGTCCAGCAGACGGCATCGTCGATGAGCAGCCTGGCGGAGACGGTACACGCGAACTCCGCGACGGCCGCGGAGGCAAACTCGATGGCGGCGAGTGCTTCTTCAGCCGCGCAGAGGGGCGGGGAGGTGGTTGGGCAAGTCGTGGCGACGATGGAAGACATCGCGGCATCGTCCAAGCGCATCTCCGACATCATCGGCGTCATCGATGGCATCGCCTTCCAAACCAACATCCTGGCGCTGAACGCGGCCGTCGAGGCCGCGCGTGCCGGCGAGCAGGGCCGTGGTTTCGCGGTGGTGGCATCGGAAGTCCGTAGCCTTGCCCAACGGTCGGCGAGTGCCGCGCGTGAAATCAAGACCCTGATCGGCGCGAGTGTCGAAAAGGTCGACAACGGCACTCGCCTGGTCGGGTTGGCGGGCCAGACGATGGACGACATCGTCGGACAGGTGCGGCACGTCAGCGAGCTCATCGAACGAATCTCCGGATCCACGGCCGGTCAGACGGTTGGAATCGGCCACGTGGGGCAGGCCGTCGATCAACTCGACCAGTCCACGCAGCAGAACGCCGCCCTCGTCGAGCAGAGTGCCGCCGCGGCTGAAAGCTTGCGCATCCAGGCCGATCGCTTGACGCAGACCGTGAGCATCTTCAAGCTCGGCCTGGCGACATCGTGACCGTGGGCACCACGGCAGCGGCCCCCAACCAATGACACTCGACGGCTAGGACAACACGGTCGACAGGGCCCGCTCGACATCGGCCACGCCGATGTCTTGCAGCCGATCCGCCTGCAACAGGTGCAGGGTCTGCGGATCGTGATCCAGCGGCGGGCGCGGCCCCAGCAGCACGAAGGTGGGCGTGCCCACCGCGGCGGCGATGTTGGTGGCACCGGTGTCGTTGCCCACGCAGGCCCCCACCAGCGACAACGCCGCCACGGTCTCGGCCACGCTGCCCCGGGTGATGGCCATCACGCGCGCACGCAACGCCGGCGCGATGCGCGCGACGATGGCGTCGGCCAGCGCCGTCTCCGCGGGACCGCCGAGCACCAGCACGCCCTGGCCGCGTTCGGCCAACAGCGTGGCGAGCGCGGCGAAGTTTGCCTCGCCCCATTGCTTGAAGGCCTCCGAGGTGCCGATCGACAACGCCACCAGCGGCCGCGGCAGGGGCGCCATCACGGCCTGCATCCGCGCCAGCGCGTCGGCGCGCACCGTGAGCCGCGGCACCAGCGGGGCGTCGCACCAGCCCTGCGCGATGCAGAAGGCGCTGGCGTCCTGGTAGGTGGCCACGGCCGGCCCGCGGTAGGCGGTGATCCAGCGCGTCCTGGTCAGCAGTTGGCGTTGCAGCCACGTGGTGCCGTAGCCCAGCCGTCGAGGGATGCCCGCGCCCAGGCAGGCGAACAAGGCGCGCACCGGGCGGGTGGTGAACAGCGCGATCCGGTCGATGCGACGCGACCGCAGCTCGGCGCTCATGCGTGCCAGCCCCAGCAGGCTGGCGTGCTCTCCGCGCCGGTTCTCGTCGCGGCGCGGCCGTCGGTCGTAGTAGAGCACCTCGCGGGTCCACGGCTCGTGGCCGAGCAGGTCGCGCGCCAGGGTGCTCGGCGGGGCGATCACGGTCACCTGGCCTTCGCTGCTGCTCTCGGCGATGCGCCGGAAGTAGGGGACGTGCCAGACCAGGTCGCCCATCCCGACGTCCCGGATCATCACGGCGGTGCGGGGTCGCCGGTCGACGGCGGTCAACGCGGCACCCCGGCCAGGCGCGCCGCGACGTCGGCGGGCTGGATGTGGCTCAGCTCGGCGGCCTGCAGCAGGTGCATCGTGTCGGGATCATGCGCCAGCGGCGGGCGCGGCCCCAGCAGCACGAACGTGGGGGTGCCCATGGCCGCGGCGATGTTGGTGGCGCCGGTGTCGTTGCCGACGCAGGCCTGCACCAGCGCCATGGCCGCGACGGTCTCGGGCACGCTGCCCCGCGTGATCGCCATCACGCGCGCGTGGTGCGCCGGCGGGATCCGTTGAAGGATGTCCTCGGCCAGCGCGGTTTCCGCGGGGCCGCCCAGCATCACCACGCCTTCGCCGCGCTCGGCCAGCAGCACGGCCAGCGCCGCGAAGTTGGCGGCACCCCATTGCTTGAACGGCTCGGATGCGCCGATGGACAAGGCCACCAGCGGCCGCCGCAGGCCGGCCAGCACCTCGTGCATGCGGGCCAGCGCGTCGGCGCGGACGCTCAGGCGAGGCACGATGGGCGCGTCGCACCAGCCCTGCGCGATGCAGAAGGCGCTGGCATCGATGTAGGCGGCCACCGCGGGGCCGCGGTAGCGGGTGATCCAGCGCGTCGTCGTCAACAGCCGGCGCTGCAGCCACGTGGTTCCGTAGCCCAGCCGCTGCGGGATGCCCGCGCGGAGGCAGGCCACGAGCGCGCGGCCCGGGTGCGTGGTGAACAGGGCGATGCGGTCGAGCCGCCGCGAGCGCAACTCGGCGCCCATGCGCAGCAGGCCGGCCAGGCCGCTGTGGCGGCCGCGCCGCTTCTCGCTGCGGCGCGGGCGGCGGTCGAAGTCGATGATCTCGCGCACCCAGGGCTCGTGCCCCACCAGCTCGCGCGCCAGCGTGCTCGGCGGCGCGATGACCGTGACCTGGCCGTCGCTGCTGGTCTCGGCGATGCGGCGGAAATAGGGGACGTGCCAGACGAGGTCGCCCATGCCCGCGTGCTGGATCAGCACGGCGGTGCGTGGGCGAGGGTCGCCGGGCGAGGCAGCGGCGTTCACGTGAGGCTCAAGCGATGTTCAACTGGCTTGCAGCGTGGCGGAAGGCGCCAGGCGGGCGACCTCCCCGAACAGCCGTCGCGCGACGTCGGCCGGCCGGATGTCGGCCAGGCTGGACGCCACGATCATTTGCAGGGTGGCGGGGTCGTGTTCCAGCGGCGGTCGCGGCCCGAGCAGCACGAACGAGGGCGTGTCCACCGCGGCGGCGATGTTGGCGGCGCCGGTGTCGTTGCCCACGCACACCTGCACCAGCGACACGGCGGCCACCGTGTCGGCGACGGTGCCATCGGTGATGGCCTGCACGCGATCGCGCAGCGCGGGCTCGACGCGCCGCAGGATGGCCTGCGCCAGCTCCTTTTCGGCGGCCCCGCCCAGCATCACCACGCCATGGCCGCGTCCCGCGACCAGGTTGGCCAGGGCGACGAAGTTGTCCTCGCCCCATTGCTTGTAGGGCTCGGACGAGCCGATGGCGAACGCGTGCAGCGGCTTGGGCATGCCGGCCAGCCGCTCGCGCATGCGGGCCAGCGCGTCCGGGCGCACCACCAGCTTGGGCGTGATCGGCGCATCGCACCAACCCTGGGCCACGCTGAAGGCCGAGGCGTCGTGCCAGGCCGTGACGGCCGGCCCGCGGTAGCGCTCGATCCAGGGCGACTTCGTCAGCAGTCGTCGCTGCAGCCAGCTGGTGCCGTAGCCCAGGCGCTGCGCGATGCCCGAGCGCCAGGCCACCAGCGCGCGATTGGTGTGGTTGGTGAACAGGATGATGCGGTCGAAGCCCTGCGGCTGGAGCTCCCGGCCCATGCGCAGTAGGCCCAGCACGCCGCGATGGCGGCCCTGGCGGCCCTCGTGGCGGCGCGGATGGCGGTCGAAGTCGATGATCTCGCGCACCCAGGGCTCGTGGCCCATGAGCTCGCGTGCGAATGTCGACGGCGGCGCGATGACGGCGATCCTGCCGCCCTGGCTGGTGGCCGCGATCAGGCGGAAATACGGGATGTGCCAGACCAGGTCGCCCATGCCCACCCACTGGTGCAGCACGACGGTGTTGGGCCGCAGGTCGCTCGCTGTGGCGTCTCGGCTCATCGTTGTCGTGTCACTGTTCTTCGATCCGCAACGCGGGATAGCTGTCCCAGCTGAGGCAGCCGGGGCATTGCCAGAAGTGGCGCTGGGCCTCGAATCCGCAGGCGGCGCACCGATAGCGCTGCAGCGGCTTGGCGGCACGCGTGACGGCGGTGCGCACGTCGGCCAGCGACTGCTCGGCGAGCGGGCCGACCGCGGCGGCCGACGCGGCGATGGCGGGCTGCTGCAACACCTCGCGCGCGGCCGACAGCGTGGGATGCGCGTGAAGCATCTCGCGGTAGCGGTTGGCGGCTACCTCGGGATCGGCCTCGAGCTTGGCCCAGGCGCTGAGGAAATCAAGGCGCGGCGCGTCGGCGAGCAGCTTCTCGAGCGCGGCCTTGGCATCGGCCTGGCGTCCGCTGGCCAGCGCCGCCGTGGCGTAGTCGTCGGCTACCAGCGTGAAGCTGGCCGGGTCGCGCCGGCGCAGCTCGTTCCAGGCCTCGAAGGCCTCGGCCGGCTTGCCGGCGCGCGCCAGGCGCTGGCCCTGCATCACCCACGGGCGGGCCGACGACGGGTCGGCCTTGAGCGCCTGTTGCAGCGCGCGCTCGGCCTCGTCGGGATGGTGCTGTTCCTCGGCGGCCAGCGCCAGCTCGCACCAGTAGTGCGAGATGCGGCGCGCGAACGAGCCGGTGCCGGCCGTCTCCAGTTGCTGCGCCGTGTCCACCGCGGCGCGCCAGTCGCGCGAGCGCTCGTAGAGGTTCAGCAGCGCGAGCCGCGCCTCGGTGTGGTACGCCGTGCCTTCCAGCAGCTTGTAGGCGGCCTCGGCGCGGTCGAACAGTCCGGCCTTGACGAAGTCCTGCGCCAGCGCGTGCTGCGCGCGTTCGCGTTCGGCCTGCGGCAGGTCGGCGCGCACGAGCAGGTGCTGGTGCACGCGCACCGAGCGCTCGAACTCGCCGCGGCGGCGGAACAGGTTGCCCAGCGCGAAGTGCAGCTCCGTCGTGTCAGGGTCGTTCTGCACCGTCTCGATGAAGGCGTCGATGGCCTTGTCCTGCTGCTCGTTGAGCAGCAGCGACAGGCCCTTGTAGTAGGCCTTCGGCGAGCCGCTGGTCTCGCGGCGCATCTGGCGCAGGTCGAAGCGCGAGCCGAGCCAGCCGAGGATGAAGAACAGCGGCAGGCCCAGCAGGAACCACTGGTAGTCAAAGTCCATCGCGCACCACCATCACGTCGGGAGCCACGGGAGCCACGGGCGCGGCGGGGAGGGCGGCCGGGGCAGGCACCACGATGGTCTCGAGACGCTTGGCGCGGCGGCGATGGCGCCACCAGGCCGGGGTCATCGCCAGCACGCCGAACACGGTGCCGCCCACGAAGGCGGCCAGCACGATGATGACCATGGGCGCCGTCCAGGCGTAGGAGAAGAACCAGTTCACCGTCGTGGGCTGCTGGTTGTTGATCGCGAAAGCGACCAGCACGAAGAAGATGAAGCCCCGCAGGACGTAGGTGAGGATGCGCATGGTCTCGTTGGCCCGGGAGGCCCGTTCCCGCGGATTCTACGGCCCGCTTGCGGCGACACTGGACGCCGTGCATCGAACCCGTGACATGACCCGCCGCAGCCCCGCCCGCAACGCCCGCCTGATCTACGCCGGCGTGGCGCTCGCCTCCGGCGGCATCGCCTTCTACGTGCCGCTGATGCTGTCCATGGTCGGGCTGGCGCACTCGGGCGCGTGGGCCGCCGGCATCCTGTTCGGCACCAACCTGGGCCGCCTGCTGGGCTCGCACGTGGCGAGCCGTCGCGGCGCGGTCGCGCGGCGACGCGGGGTGATCGTCGGCAACATCGTCCTCGAGGGCATCGCGCTGTTCAGCATGGCCTTCCTGGACGCGCCGTGGATGCTGGTGGCGGTGGCGACCGTGGCCGGGCTGGGCAGCGGCATGTCGTTTCCCGGCATGAAGAACGCGTTGCTGCGCCTGGACGGGCTGGATCCCAGCCGCGCGTTCGCGGGGCTGTCGATGTCGCTCCGCCTGGGCATGGCGGGCGGCTACCTCGCCGGCGCCCTGGTGGGCGGCGATCATCTGGTGGCGGTGTTCTCGGTGCTGCTGGCGATGTTCGTCGCCTACGCGGGCTGCATGCACGTGGTGCTGCGCGACATCGAGGCGGCGGCCTCGGCATCGGCCTCGGCATCGGCCGCGTCGGCTGCATCGGCCGCATCAGCCGCATCGACCGCGGCGGCCGCGTCGGCGGGACAGGCCGCGCACGCGTCATCCCCGGCGACCGCGGCCGCTGCGCCGGCCGGGCTGTCCTGGTTGATGGCCGCCAACGTGGCGTTCTGGTTCCTCACCATCCAGCCCACCGTGACGATGAGCCTGTACGTGCCGCGCTACGTGCCGGGGCTGCCGGTGTCCACCACCTACTGGGTGACGACCCTCGCCGTGCTGCTGCTCCAGATGCGGGTGACGGCGATGGCGCGCGACGCGGCCGCTCACCTGCGCTTCCTGTTCGTGGGCATCTGGTGCATGGTGGCCGCGTTCGGCGCGATGGCCCTGGCCGGCGGCCACATGGCGCCGGTGCTGGCCGCGGCGGTGCTGCTGGCGCTGTCGCAGGTGTTCTACGGGCCGTCGTTCGACGTCCTCGTCTCGGGCCATGCCCGGGCGCGCGGTCTCGACACGGGCGCTGCGCTGGCGCGCCAGCATTTCTGGCAAAACCTGGGGATGATGACCGGCAGCCTCGCGGCGGGCGTCCTGTTCGACCTGGGCGTGCGCTGGACGTGGCCGGCGTTCGGCTGGCTGGTGCTGGCCGGCGGGTCGCTGGCGCTGCTGGCGGGGTTGGGCCTGGCGACGCGGCGCGCGAGGGTGACGGCCGCCTGAGAATCAGAGCTCGGAAAGGGCTCCGCCGAAGACGCCGCGGGCCGCGCGATGTACGGCCCGCCACGCCCAGGCCGCCAGCCGCGCCACCCCGCAGGCCACGGCCACGGCCGCGCCGTCGCACAGCCAGCGCGTGAACAGCAGTTCGCCGATGTCGGCGGCGGCCACCCACAGCGACGTGACCGCGATCGCGACGAGATGCGCCGCGATCCCGAGCCGCGTCATGGCGCGTGCGGAGAGCACCGCGCGGGCGGTCACGCGGTCCATCACGCGGCCGCCGCCACCGGCACCGGCACCGGGACCGGCACCCGCTCGGCGAGCGCGTTCAGCGCGGCCAGCAGCTCCGGGAAGTCGGCCGTGACGAGAGGCCCCAGCGTCGCGGCCTCGGGCCCGTCGACCCGCACCGTGTAGGTGATGCGCGTGCCGCCGGTGGGCAGCGCGTGCAACTCGTGGGAGACCAGGAAGCGCGTCTCTTCCGCGACGGCCTCGTCGACGAAACCCTCCTGCGGCAGCACCTGCGACGAGGCGTTGGTGGCGATGCGATTGGCGGCTGTCCACATGGTCTCTCTCCTGGTTTCGTTGTCGTTGCAGGCATTGGACAGGAGCACTCCTGACAGCGTTCTGTCAGCAGGTGCCGGCTCTTGAAGACGACGTTTGAAAGTGCCTTGATTCGACATTGCGCGCGAGGTGTGACGGGCGCGTCGGGTCGGATTTCGGGGCGCGCGGGGTCAGTCACGACTCGCCCGCCTCGCCGTTCCACGCCCGGCCTGCCATCTGCCAACATTCGCTGGTGGAAGAAGACCGCGAACCTATGAAGTGGTCTTGGCATCGTCGGGCCATCGAGGGCACCGGGCGCCGGATCTGACGCGAATTGCGGATCGGGATGGCGGCGCTACCTTTCGTGATGGACGACCTGCACCGTCCCGTCATCCTGCGCGCAGTCGCAGGATCCACCCCAGGAACAGCGTCGTTCGCCAGCGTGGATCCTGCGACTGCGCGCAGGATGACGCCGTTGGCGCGGTGATGACGCCGTTGGCGCGGTGATAGCGCCGTTGGCGAGGTGACCCACCCTTCGTCCGTCACGAGAAGGAGCGTTGGAGTCGCGACGCGAAGTTCGCGTCAGACCCGTTTGCACGTGAGCCGGCTGGCCGCGGGCATCGTCGCGGCCTCGACGGCCTCGACGGCCCGACGATGCCAAGACCAACAATCAAGTTCGCGGACTTCTTCCCCAGCGAATGTTGTCCGCGGGCCGCCCATGCGTGGAACGACGAACCGGGCGAGTCGTGACTGACCCAGCGACGCCCTGCAGTGACACAGCGACGCCCAGCAGTGACTTAGCAACGCCCCATACCCCCGCAACGCCCCATATCCCCGCAACACCCCCAAATCGGCGATGAACCAAAAAAAAGCACCCTGGTGGGTGCCTTTCGCGTAGTCACGTCTTGTCGACGGCCGGTAGCTGCTTGTCGACGGCCTCTCGCAAGGCCTTGCCCGGCTTGAAGTGGGGCACCAGCTTTTCAGGGATGGTGACCTGCTCGCCCGAGCGCGGGTTGCGGCCCATGCGGGGCGGGCGCCGGCTGATGGAGAAGCTTCCGAAGCCGCGGATCTCGATGCGGTGTCCGCGCGCGAGCGCATCGGACATCGCATCGAGCACGGTCTTGACCGCGAACTCGGTGTCACGCGAAGTGATCTGCGTGAACCGCTCAGCGAGCTGAGCAACGAGGTCGGACCGTGTCATCGAGACTTATTCCTTGGAACCGTCGTTCAGCTTGGCGCGCAGCAGGGCGCCCAGGCTCGTCGTGCCGGCGTTCTCACGCTCGTTCGTCGAGGAGATGCGCTGCATGGCTTCCTGCTGTTCGACGTTGTCCTTGGCCTTGATCGACAACTGGATCGAACGCGTCTTGCGGTCGACGTTGATGATCATGGCTTCGACTTCGTCGCCTTCCTTCAGGATGGAGCGGGCGTCTTCCACGCGGTCACGCGTCAGTTCCGAGGCGCGCAGGTAGCCGGTGACGTCGTCGTTGAGCTGGATTTCAGCGCCACGCGGGTCGACCGTCTTGACCTTGCCGGTGACCAACGCACCCCGGTCGTTGACCGAGGTGTAGTTGGCGAACGGGTCGCCGTCCAACTGCTTGATGCCCAGCGAGATGCGTTCGCGCTCGACGTCGATGCCCAGGACCACGGCTTCGACTTCCTGGCCCTTCTTGTAGTTGCGAACGGCGGCTTCGCCGGCTTCGTGCCACGAGAGGTCGGACAGGTGGACCAGGCCGTCGATGCCCTGGGCCAGGCCCACGAACACGCCGAAGTCGGTGATCGACTTGATGGGGCCGTGCACCTTGTCGCCACGATGGACGTTGGCGGCGAACTCTTCCCACGGGTTGGCGCGGCACTGCTTCATGCCCAGCGAGATGCGGCGCTTGTCTTCGTCGATCTCGAGGACCATGACTTCGACTTCTTCGCCCAGCGTGACGGTCTTGGACGGAGCGACGTTCTTGTTCGTCCAGTCCATTTCCGAAACGTGCACCAGGCCTTCGATGCCCGGTTCGATTTCCACGAACGCGCCGTAGTCGGCGATGTTGGTGACCTTGCCGAACAGGCGGGTGCTGGTCGGGTAGCGGCGGGCAACGCCCATCCACGGATCGTCGCCCAGCTGCTTCAGGCCCAGCGAGACGCGGTTCTTCTCGGCGTCGAACTTCAGGACCTTGGCGGTCAGTTCCTGGCCGACCGTGACGACTTCGGACGGGTGACGGACACGGCGCCAGGCCATGTCGGTGATGTGCAGCAGGCCGTCGATGCCGCCGAGGTCGACGAACGCACCGTATTCGGTGATGTTCTTGACCACGCCGTTGACGATGGCGCCTTCGGACAGGGTCTCGAGCAGCTTGGCGCGCTCTTCGCCCATGGAGGCTTCGACCACGGCACGACGCGACAGCACGACGTTGTTGCGCTTGCGGTCGAGCTTGATGACCTTGAATTCCATGGTCTTGCCTTCGTACGGCGTCATGTCCTTGACAGGACGCGTATCGAGCAAGGAACCCGGCAGGAAAGC
>JBBQYL010000156.1:0-12332 GCA_038208735.1 Burkholderiales bacterium | reverse complement strand
AGGCTGGCGCCGATGCGTCCGGGTTGGCCCGCGCGTTCGCTGATGCGAATGAAGTCGCGGATCAGATGCGACCAGCAGGCTTGGCGCTGCTCGGGCGCGATGTGGGCGTAGGCGGCGTAGCGGTCGGACACGACGATGCCTGGTTCTGTCGCGATAAGCGCAGGCTGGTAAGGTTGGCCACCTTGCATCGCTGGTCGATGAAAATGTTGCCCGTGTTGGCGGCCGCGTTCCGTCGGCGCAAGCGTCCTGTCGGCTCAAGCTGGCGGATGGACGAGACCTACATCAAGGTCGCTGGTCAGTGGAAATACCTGTACCGAGTGGTCGACCTCGACGGTGACACTGTGGATTTCCTCTCGCGCGCCAAGCGAGATCACGCCCCAGCCCGGGCATTCTTCGAGCGCACTTTCGACCTGCACGGCGTGCCCGAGAAGATCACCATCGACAAGAGCGGCGCCAACACCGCCGCGATCGTGAGCATCCAGACCGACAGCGGCCTGCCCATCGTGATGCTTCAATCGAAGTCCCTCACCAATATCGTCGAACAAGTTCACCGTGCGGTCAAACGCATCACCCGGCCGATGCTCGGATTCAAGACCTTTCGCTGCGCTCGAATCCTGGTCGCTGGCATCGAGGTCATGCATATGATCCGCAAAGGCCAGCTCGAGGACATCAAAGATCAAGCTTCGTCTGCGGCCAACCAGTTCTGCTCACTGGCATTCTGATCGACTTCGGCACCCGCCAGTGCTTGTCCTCAACGCGCTAGTGCGACAGAACACTTTTGTGGGTCCAGCCGCACTAGCATCCCCAATCGTCACTGTACTGGCACTTCACGTGCTTGCTTTCGATTCACCAAGCTCTACCTCTTCTTTTCTTTCGGAATACAAGAATTTAAGTGCCGGCGTCGTTGCAATCGTCGTCGCAATCGCCATCAAGACGAGCATGGAAAAGAGAGTCGGTGATAGAACGTGTAGATCGAGGCCGATGTTGAGCACGATGATCTCCATGAGACCGCGGGTGTTCATCAGGGCGCCGAGCACCGTCGCGTCACGCCACTGCATTCTGACCAGGCGCGCACCGAGGATCGTGCCTCCCGCCTTGCCGAGCGACGCCACGACCACGATCACGCCGCAGAGCACCCACTTGTCGACACCGTCGATCAGGCCCACCTGGGTGCGCAGGCCTGTGAAGGCGAAGTATGCGGGCAGGAGGAAGACGACCGTGACGTCGTGGAGGCAATGTCGGAGATGGCGCGCCAGGGCCCCCTCGCTCGGCACGATGACGCCCAGCAGGAAAGCGCCGAACAGCGCGTGGATGCCCATCCATTGCGTGGCAAGGGCCGACAGCAGCAATGCGACGGCCACGAAGCCCAGCATCCCGTGTCCGACTTCTCCGCGTGCGTCCGCGCGCCGTGCTGCCGCTGCCATGAGCGGGCGAACGGCCAGGATCGTGACCGCCACGAACACCAGGCACAAGGCGATGGTCTGGAAGGCATCTCCGAAGCTCGACTTGGCCACGCTGATCACCAGCGCCAACAGGCACCACGCCGTCACGTCGTTCAGGGCCGCGCAGGCCAGTGCCATCGAACCGAGGCGACTGCCTGCCAAACCGCGGTCCGTGAGAATGCGCGCGAGCACCGGGAACGCAGTGACGGACATCGACAACCCCATGAACAGGACGAAGACCCCGAGCGGTACGTCGCTGGTCGCCAGCGTGCGATAGAGCAGCAGCGCCAGGGCGCCTCCCATGGCGAAGGGAACGGCAATGCTCGCCTGCGAGATCGTGACGACCGCGCGGGCGCGGCCGCGCAGGGAGGACGGGTCGAGGTGGACGCCGACGAGGAACATGAAGAGGATCACGCCGATCTGGCCAACCGCGTTGAGCGAGGACGCGGTACTCGCCGGAAAGATCTGCGCCGCTGCGTCCGGCCAGTGGTGACCGAGGAGCGACGGTCCGAGCAGGATCCCCGCGACCATCTCGCCGACGACCGGAGGTTGTCCCAGCCCCCGGAAGCAGAATCCCAGAGCGCGGGACGCGACAATCACTGCCGCCAGCGCCAGCAACAGATGCGCCAGCGCGTCGATGCCCTGGGGGCTGCCCCCGCCCGTGCCGTCATGCCCGAAAAGGGCTTGCTGCGACCCCGGCGGGGGCGCATCGAAGCCGATGCCTCCTGCCGCGAACCATCCGTACGCTGCGAGCGCCGCGGTCAGCAGCAGGACGGCGCCGACACCGGCGATCCACCCCTTGCGACCCTTCGATGCAAGGTTCGGGCTGCGCAGCGCGCTCATGTCGTCCTCCTCGGGTCGTGGTCGTCCTGGGGAGTCGATTGGCGGATGAAGTCGCACAGGATCCGGGCGATCTCGGTCGCCTTGTTCGCCACGAAGTAGTGGCCACCTTCCGGGATCACCGCGAGCCGAACGTCATCGGAAAGCAGCTTCCATGCGCGATGCCGCTTCTCGTGATTTCGCGTGAGGGGGTCGTCGCCGCTGACGATGTTGACGATGGGCGCCGAGATCTTCCAGCGCTTTCGACGCTGCTCGTACTGGAACGCGTGACGCGCATCCTTGCGGAAGTTGGCGATCAGGAACTCTGTCACTCGGTCGTCCTTGTCTTCCACGGAGCCACCCCAGTTCTGGATGAGCCGTTGAATCTTCGCGTCGCTGCTGAAGCGCCACGGGTCGTTGATCGGCAGGAACCTGACGAGGCGTGGGAAGGGAAACGTCGCGCCGGACGCGAAAAAGCGCACTGGCCTGCCGCCAAGCTCCAGCCGGCGTACGATTTCCAGTGCCAGGAAACTGCCGACGCAGTGGCCGTAGAGCGCGATCGGGCCGTCGACCGTGGCGAGCAACTCGTTGACGCACATCGAGGCCAAATGCTCGAAGGACTCGACCGATGCCGGGGCACCGCCCAGCTCGTTGCCGGGGATCGCGATGCCGCGCACGGCCAAGTGCGGATCGGCCCGGCACAGCGCGTCCGCAAACGGCTGGAACACGGTGACCGACGCCCCGGCATAGGGCGAGCACACGATCGTGAGCCGTGTCTCGCCAGTCCCCCGGCGAAGCAACGGAACGAGTTCATGCCGCGAGGGGTCGTCGCCGGTCGCGAGTCGGATGATCCCGGCGATCGTTGGCGCCTGGTAGAAGCCGAGCGGCGTGACGCCCTCCAGGCCGAGCTCCGATGACAGGCGTGCGATCAGGGTGACTGCTTTAAGGGAGTGGCCGCCGATGTCGAAGAAATTGTCGTGTATCCCCACCTGGTCCAGGCCCAGCAATCGAGTCCACAGGCCCGCAATGGCGATCTCCTGCGCGCTTTGCGGAGCGACGAACACTGCCTGCGTCGCTGCAGGCGCGACGGCGTCCGGCAGTGCCTGGCGATCGAGCTTGCCGCTTTGCGTGAGAGGCAGCCTCTCGAGCGTGACGAACGACGAGGGCACCATGTGGTCGGGCACTTCGTTCTGCAGGAACCGCCGCAGCTCGGCGGTCGTGGGCTGGATTCCCGGGTGCCAGGCAAGGTAGGCGACCAGGCGCTTGTCGCCGACCGCGTCGTCGCGCATCAACACCGCCACCTCGCGTACCTGTGGGTGGCGAGCCAGTACGGCTTCGATCTCGCCCAGTTCGATGCGGAAGCCGCGCAGCTTCACTTGGTGGTCGATACGGCCGAGGTAGTCGATCGTGCCGTCCGGCAACCATCTTGCGAGGTCGCCGGTTTTGTACAGGCGTGCATGCTCTTGCCCGGAGAACGGATCGACGATGAACTTCTGACGGGTCAGATCGTCCTGGTTCAGGTAGCCCCGCGCGAGGCACATTCCTCCGATGTGGAGCTCGCCCGGCACGCCGATGGGCAGCAGCTGCATCTGGCGATCCAGCACGTGCAGCGCCACATTGGAGATCGGCCGGCCGATCGGCACGCGACCGTCGGCACGAGGTTGGCATTCCCAGAAGCTAACATCGACCGAGGCTTCGGTCGGGCCATAGAGATTGTGCAGTTTCGCGGGCAGCAGCCGCGCGAAGTCGCGGGTCAGTCCCTGCGCAAGCGCCTCCCCGCTGGCGAACACCTGGCGCAGGCCGATGCACCGCCCGGGCTTGAGTTCGTTGACGAATGCGGCGAGCATGGACGGAACGAAGTGGCACGTGGTGATGCGCTCGCGCTCGATCAGGTCGACGAGATAGGCCGGATCCTTGTGCCCACCCGGCATCGCCAGGACGATCGACGCGCCCGTCTGCAACGGCCAGAAGAACTCCCACACCGAGACGTCGAAACTGTAGGGCGTCTTCTGGAGCACGCGATCGCCCTCGTCGAGGCGGTAGGCTTCCTGCATCCACGACAAGCGATTGCAGACGGCGGAGTGAGGCAGCATGCAACCCTTGGGCTTGCCCGTGGATCCCGACGTGAAGATCACGTAGGCGATGTCGTCGCCCCTGAACGTCGCTGCGGGCGCAGCGTCGGCCGGCGGCTGAGGTAGGCGTTCGTGCCAGCCGTCGTCCAGGTACAGCGCATTGGCACGCAGATCGTCCAGCAGCGCCTGGTGGCGAGCCTGTCCCAGCACCAGGGGGGCTGCGACGTCGCCGAGCATGTAGCGCAGGCGCTCGACCGGATATTCCGGATCGAGCGGCACATAGGCTCCGCCGGCCTTCAGGATCGCCAGCAGGCCCACCACGAGCTCCACCGAGCGGTCCATGCAGACACCCACGAAGATGCCCGGATGCACGCCACGGCGCACAAGCTCGCCGGCCAGGCGGGTGGCCTGCGCTTCCATCTCGCGATAGGTCAACATCTGGCCGTCGCATGCCACGGCGATGGCCTCCGGTGTGGCCAGAGCCTGTCGTTCCACCAGGCCGTGCACCGTGTCCCCGGGTGCGCGGGGCACGTGCGCGCCCTGCCAGTCGGACAGGAGCGTGTGCCGTTCTTCGTCGCCCAGCAGCGGCAGCTTGCCGATGCTGCACCCTGGGGCGTCGATGGCGCCGCGAAGCAGCGACAAGAAATGACCTGCCATGCGATCGATCGCGGCGGCCGAATGCAGCTGCGGGTCGAACTTCCACTTCAACGTGAACTCGCCGCCGCGTTCGGCCACCTCCAGCAGCATCTCGTACTCGCCTTCCTGGGCAATCTCGTCGACGTACTCGAGACTGCCCAGCGCGTCCGAGGTGGCTGGCGTGTCGGCGAAATCCTGGTAGGCGAAAGCCACCTGGAAGATCGGCGAGACGCCGGCCTCGGGGCGGATCTTCAATGCCCGCACCAGTGCCGGCAGCGGGTAGGCATTCGTCATGCTTTCGAGCACACGCGACTGCAAGCCCTGCGCGAAGCCGATGAAAGACGCATGGGGGTCCAGTTCGCTTCGCACCGGGAGCATGTCGACGAAGTAGCCGACTTCCACTGCACCGCGGAGCGCGTCGTACCGGCGTGCATCGAAGGGCATCCCGACGATGAGGCTGTCCTGGGCCGTGTAGCGCCACAGCAAGGTCTTGAAGGCAGCGAAGAAGAGATTGGACGGATAGACGCCATTCGATTTCGACAGCTCGCGCACCTGCGCGCCCAGCGCGGGAGGCATGGCGAACCGTCGGCTTGCGCCTGCGAATGCGGTCCGCCCCCCCCGGATCCCCTCGGTGGGCAGCAACAGGCTGGGCGGCGAGTTCTGCAGTCGCGCCCGCCAATGAGCAAGTCGCCGTTCTCCTTCGGGCGATTCGAGCAGATGGCGCTCTGCCTGGACGTAGGCCGGGAAGCTGGAATACGACCAGGTCGACTCGCGGCCGGGTCGGTCTTCCCGCACGCCGCGCAATGCGTCGACCAAGCTCGTCACCAGGGGGACGAAGGACCGACCGTCGAAGACGAGGTGGTGGATCACCAGCATCACGTGCGACACGCCGCTGCTGGTGTGGAACACATGCGCGCGCAGCAACGGCTCGCCGACCAAGGCGAAAGGCCGCCTGGCGACTTGGCCGATGTAGTCGAGGGTTGCAGCGGCGCCGAGCGCCGAGAGGTCTTCGATCGCCAGCGGCACGCTCATGGCGCGATCGATACGCTGCATCGGTTCGCCGCCTTCGTTCTCCCCGATCATCGTTGCGAGCAATGGGTGGAGCGCAACTACGCGCGCGAGCGCCGCCTGCACCAGACTGGCGTCGAGAGGAGCCTTCGCACGCAGGCACACCGGACAGTTGTAGGCGCTCGACTCGGGATTGAGCCGTTGGAGGGCCCACAGCCCTTGCTGGCTCTCGGACAGGGCGTAGGGATCGTCCTGCCGCAGATCGTCCGCCACCCTGCCGGCGCTCGCCGGTACGGCCGGCGCGGGCAGCGTTTGGCGGAAGGCCGCGGCGTGGTGCGACGACAGATGGGCCGACAGGCTCGCGATGGACGGGTGGTCGAAGAACACGTGCGGCTCGATGCGTGCACCGATCGCCGACTCGATCGCGTGAACGAGGCTCACCACGCCGACCGACGTGACGCCCAGGTCGAACAGGCTCGCGTCGCAATGGCCGACGTCGATCGGACGATGCAGTTGAAGCGCCAGGGCCTGAATGAGAAAGACCTCCGCATGGCGTTGCGGCGAGGTTGCGGATGACGGTGCGTCGTCCATCCTCGCGACGGGCTGGGCAGAGCCCGAAGGCAGCCGCGAAGCGAGCGCCCTTCCTGCAGTACCAGGCAAGCTCATGTCGATCGGATCGCCGCTCTCGATCAACAGGTTCGCGTAGGAACCGGTGCCACCCAGCCCGTTGATGAGGGCCAGTCGCGAGCCGCTGCTCGCGCAGGGCCACGGCGTGATGCTGTCGGCGATGCGCAATGCCGATCCGTCGAGCTGGATGAGCGGGCTTCTGCGCGCAACCGGCACCACGGGGACGATTTCTCCGTGACGCATCTGCAGCAACACCTTGGCGAGCTGGGTCATGCCCGACGCCGACTCGAGATGGCCGACGTTGGGTTTCACGCTGCCCACGATCAAGGGGTCGGCACGTGCCCCGAACACCTGCTTGAGAGCGTGCATCTCTGCGGCGTCGCCCATCGCCGAGCCCGCTGCGGCCGCTTCGATGTATTGCACCTGTCCAGGCGACACGCCTGCACGCTGCAAGGTGTCGCGCATCAAGGCCGCCTGTTGCTCGACGCTTGGCATCCCGAAGCGTGCTGCCTGACCGGCATGGCCGATGCCACCACCGCGGATCACGCCCCAGATGGCATCCCCGCGCGCACGCGCTTCGGCGAGCGGTACGAGCAGCACGGTGCCCAGCCCTTCGCCAGGCAGCCATCCCGCGGCTTCGTCTCCGAAGGTCTGGCTGCGGTCGCGGTCGGCGATAAGTCGAAGCTGGCGCAGGTTCTCGAGATGGCCGGCATGCGCGAACAGGTTGATGCCACCGGCGACCGCAACCTTGCAATCGCCGCGCCCGATGCTGTCACACGCCAGGTAGATGGCCGTCAGCGCGGAGGAACAGCTTGTGTCCACCGCCATGCTCGGACCGGTCCAGTCGAAGTGGTGGGAGAGGCGATTCGGGAGTATCGAGAACGGTGCGTTGGCCGCCTTCGACCCGCCACCGTCCGGGGAGAGTTGCGAGCCGCTCCACATCACGCCGAGGAACACGCCCACGCGGCGAGACAGGTCGCCGAGCCTCGCGCCGCCATAGCCACTCGCTTCGAGCAGGCGGTGCGTGCTCGCGAGAAGCTGGCGCTCCTGCGGATCGAGCGCGAGCGCTTCCTCGTCGCGCAGGCCGAAGCGATCGATGTCGGTGTCATTCGTGCCGTCGAGGTAGCCGCCATAGTCGTGCGCGTGCTTCGGCGCCTGCCAGCGGTCGAGCGGGGGCGCGGAAATGCTCACGCGCCCGGCGCGCAGGTTGTCCCAGAACGTGGCGAGATCGCAGGCGCCGGGAAAGCGGCCGTCGAGGCCGACGATGGCGATGTCCGTCCAGGCCGCCGGTGTCACGTCCTGCCCATGAAGGGCGTGGGTCGCCGTGCCGCAGGCCATCGCGAGCAGCACACGACGCTCGTCGTCGAGTGCGAGCGACGCCTCCACGCTGGTGGGGTCCACGCCCGAGAGGACGCAGCTGCCGATGGCATGCCGCGCCTGGTGCTCGATCAATCGCTGGATCATCGCGCCGGCTTCGACGGCGACGAAGTGATCGGTCTGTTCCCTGTAGAGCGGTGCGATCGCGCGATGCTCGGCGACGAAGTACAGGCAGAAGCCGCACGCCTCGTGCACCGGGCGGTTGTAGAAGAAGTGGGCGGTCGATCCCGGCAGTGTGTCGCTCACCTTGATCAGCGCGCGCCGATGCGGATGGTGGTAGTAGACGCCTTCGGCGAGCCCGTCAACCGCGCCGGCCTTGGCTTCGAGGTACACCTGGACGCTGTAGGTACCTCCAGCGGATGGGTACGGGTACCGGTATTTGCCGTCGTGCAGATCGGCACCGAGATGAGCCAGCCAGGCGAGCAGGCTGTCGAGCGGCACGGCACGCGTTTCGAACTCACGCGTGCTCCTGAATCGCGCATGGTCGTGCCGGCTGCCGCGATCGAAAGTGTGGCCTGCGCCGATCACTAGGTCGTCCTGCCGGTCCGGCCTCAGGTTGTGCTGCAGGCGCAGGAAGGCATCCTTCTCGGCCTTGGTCGAGAGGATGCCCAGCTCGTTGCCGGAGGGCCCGGCTGGAGAGCTCGGATCCGGGAGCGGGCCAGCGGGCACGACGCAAGCGGACTGTGCATGCGCGCTGGCGAGTGCCGCCAGTCGCGTTGCCGTCGGCGACTTCAGCAGCGCATCGATGGGCACGTCCACGCCCCACCGCTGCCTCACACGCTGAACCAGTTTCAGGAGCGCCAGCGAGTTCATCCCCTCGAGGAACAGGTCTGCGTTGGCGGTCGCCACGTCCGTGCCCATGGCGTCGTGCACCATGCCCAGCACGTCGTCCGCCGTGACGCGTTCCGCGACCCTTGTGTATGCCCGGGCCGGAGCGCTCGGCTCGACGTGAGGCGACGATCGAGGCGTCGACGATCTCGACGACCCGCAGGCCAGTTCGGCCAACCGGCTCAGCGTGGGCTTCTTCAGGAAGGTGTCGACCCCGATGTCCAGGCCATACTGCCGGCGCAGATCCTGCAGCAGTCGTAGGATGGCGAGCGAATTCACGCCTTGCTGGAAAAGGTCGGCATCATCGTCCAGGGGCAGGTCGCCGAGCGATTGCCGAGCCGTGCGCAGGACGTCGGCGGCCTCGGGCACCACCTCGAGTGTCGTCTGGATGCTGCGTTCGACCTGGGCCGAGAGGCGTTGCAATGTCGGATCGAGCAGAAACTCGCGCAGCGGAACGTGGACGGCGAATTCGTGCTCCACCTGGATCAGCAACTGCTCGATCATCGGCTGCCCCACGCCCTGGCTCAGCAAGCTGCGCGCGGGGTCGATCGGTGCGTGGCCGTCAAGGGTGACGGACTCGAGAATTTGTGCCTGCATGGTGACGATCCCTGGGGTTGGCGTAGCTTGAAGGCCGCGGGTGACTCAGTCGTTCTGGTCGACTTCTCTCGACCCGTGCCGCGCGCCGTCGTCAACGACGCTCCGCTGTGCGCTGGCGACGATGGCGTCCAGCATTTCCAGGAGCTTCTTCTCCACCGGGTGAGGTGCCGGGGCGCACGGCGTGCGCGTCAGGCCCGTGGGGGCCGGGAGGTCCTTGCGACTGCGCTTGCCATGTGCGGTGACGGGAACGACGGCGATCACGCCCCACGCGTGGGGCAGCATGTAGCGAGGCAGGTGCAGGCCGAGAAGCTCCCGCAGGCCGCTGGGCAAGATCGTGCCGCTGCGCGGCACGACATAGGCCGCCAGCACCTTGTCGCCGGCCAGCTCGCGAACCGCGACGATCGCGTCCTTGACTTGCGGATGGCTTCGCAGGTGATGCTCGATTTCCTCGAGCTCGATGCGAAGGCCGTTGAGCTTGATCTGGGTGTCCGCGCGACCGTGATAGCGGATGTTGCCGTCCACGTGCACCGCTGCAAGGTCGCCCGTCTTGTAGATGAAGCCGCCTGGCTGGAACGGGTCCGGCAGGAACGACCTGGCCGTCAGCGCCGGGTTGTTCAGGTAGCCGCGGCCGACGCCCACGCCTGCGATGTAGAGTTCGCCGGTCTGGCCGTCCGGCACGCGGACCAGGTGTTCGTCGAGCACGTGCAGCGCGATGCCGTCGATCGCCGTGCCGATGAACGTGTGGCGCTGCGCATTGACTTCGGCGTGCCAGTGGCTCACGTCGACCGCAGCCTCGGTCGGCCCATACAGGTTCTCTAGCGCGACAGGGACCTTGCCGTGGAATTCCTCGATCAGGTCGTAGTCGAGCTCCTCGCCGCTGACCATCACATGACGCAGCCCAGCCATGCGTTGCAAATTGGCTTCCTGCAGGATCGTGCGAAGCATCGACGGCACGAAGTGGCAGACGGCAATCCGCTCGCGGCTGATCAGGTCGAGCAGGTAGTTGCCATCCAGGTGGCCTTGCGGGCGGGCCACCACCAGCGTCGCGCCCACGATCAGCGGCCAGAAGAACTCCCAGACGGACACGTCGAACGTGTACGGGGTCTTCTGCAGAACGACATCGCCGGGGGACAGCGGAAAGCGCTGCTGCATCCACGCCAGGCGATTGACGATTGAGCGGTGCTCGATCATGCAGCCCTTCGGCGAGCCCGTCGAACCGGAGGTATAGATCACGTAGGCCAGGTTGCGCGGCCCGGCGCTCGTGCTGGGCGCGGCCGTGCGCGCACGCAGGGGCGTGTGCGCATCGTCCAGGCAGAGGACGTCGTATTCCCCGATCCAGTCCGGTGCGAAGACGGCCTGCGTCAGCAGGCACCGCACTTGGGCATCACCGAGGATCAGCGCGATGCGCTGGCGTGGGAACGACACGTCGACCGGGAGATAGGCGGCCCCCGCGCGCACGATGCCCAGCAAGGCTACGACCATCTCGATCGAGCGGTCCATCAGGACGGCCACCACGTTGTCGGGACCCACACCCTGGTCGCGCAGCCATTGTGCGCATTCACCCGTGCGGCGCTCCAGCTCGGCGTAGTCCAACGCCTGGTCTCCGAATCGAAGGGCACATCGAGCAGAGTAGGTCGCGGCGGCACGTTCGAAGAGCGTGTGCAGGCCGTCGGTGGCCAGGTCGGCGAGCAGGGCGGGGGCGGGTGCCGCCGCTTCGTGCAGGGGCGGCTCCGACGCCAGCTCGCGCGCCCAGCGCTGCAGCATGTCGACATACCGGTCGAACATCTCGGACGCCCGGCCATCGCCATCGATGGCGGTATCCCATTGCAACTGCACGTCGGTATCGCTGATCGGCGTCGCGATGGCGTCGAGGGTGACCTGCGGCGTGTGCGAACTGCAAAAGACCTGGCGGACGCCCGGCCGCCTCGGCGCGGGAGCGTCGATCGGTCGAACAAGATCCGTGAATACGACGGGGAAGGAGAGATCCTTGAACTGCCGCAAGACCTCGAGTCCTTCTGCCGACCGATGCGCCGCGTCCGCATCGAGTTGGCGCTGGACGCGCGCGACGAAGTCGGCCGGGGTTCGGCCGCCCGGGGCAAAGCTGACCCAGCCCAGGCGGGTGAAGTCGCCGACAACGTTGTCGATCGACGAGCCCGTGGACGGGCGATCCCAGTGCACGGTCACCACCGAGAAGGGTTGGCCGCCGTTCCATTCGAGCAGCACTTGGCCGTAGGCGGCGAGCAGCAACGTTCCCGCGTCGCAGCCCAGCGAGCGAGACGCCTGTGCCAGCGCGCTCACGGACACGGTGCGCGACAGCTGACGGGTGCGGGTGCCCACCTGGCCTGCAGTGCGGCCGCACTGCGGCCCCGACGGCAGGTGTTCGAACTTGTTTCGCCAATAGGCCCCGTCACGCGCATGCGGCGGCGTCCCGCGCAGGGCATTGCGCCGCGCCAGGTCTGCGCGGTACGTGGTCATGTTGGCGGGCAATGCGCTGTCCGGCCGGAGATAGAGCTCGAAGAGTTGGTCGACGATGGTCATCAGGCTTCGCCCATCGGCGACCATGAGGTCGATGTTGACCAGGAGCCTGGCGGCACCATGGTCCTGAGTGCACACGGCCAGGGCGAAGTACGGATAGCTGTCGAGCGGATAGACCGTCGACAACATGCGCTCCCGCGTGTGCGCGCACGATGCATCGAACTCATGCGGCAACCCGGCGACGGCCTTGACGGGGATGTCGACGTCCTGCACGGATTGAAGGACGCGTTGCGACCCGTCCGACGAGATCGTGGTACGCAGCATGGGGTGATGCCTGACCACGCGACGCCAGGCCTCGGACAAGCGGTTGACGTCCAGTCCTTCGATGTCGTACTCGGCATGGAAGACGCAGCCTTTTCCGCCATGTCCAAGCGCGTCGCTGCGCCCGAAC
>JBBQYL010000155.1:0-12431 GCA_038208735.1 Burkholderiales bacterium | reverse complement strand
CGGCCCACCCGTCCACCTACGGGCGGGCGATGTGGTGCTGTTCCCGCACGGCGACGCGCACCGCATGGCGGCCGAGGCCGGCCTGCCGCCGGCCCAGGGCGCGCGGCTGTCGGAGGTGCTGTCGCGGCGCCCCCGCGCGCTGGCCTACGGTGGCGGCGGCGCGGCCACCAAGCTGGTGTGCGGCTACCTCGCCTGCGACGACCGGCTCGCGCGCATGCTGCTCAGCGGCCTGCCGCCGCTGCTGCGCGTGAACGTGCGCGGCTCGCCCGCGGGCCTGTGGCTGGAGGCCTCGGTGCGCTACGCGCTGGCCGAGGCCCGCTCGCCGCGCCCCGGTGGCGAGGGCGTGCTCGCCAAGCTGGCCGAGGTGCTGTTCATCGAGGTGTTGCGGCTGGCCATGACCGACCCCGCGCGCCCCGCCGCCGGCTGGCTTGCCGGCGTCGGCGACCGCGTGGTGGGCGCCGCGCTGGCCGCGCTGCACGAGCGCCCCGCCGCGGCCTGGACGCTGGACGAACTCGCCCGCACCGCCGGCACCTCGCGCTCGGTGCTCGCCGAACGCTTCCAGGAACTGGTGGGCCAGTCGCCCATGCAGTACCTGACTCAATGGCGCATGCTGCTCGCCACCAACCTCCTGCGACGCAGCAACGTGCCGCTGGCGCGCATTGCCGAGGAGGTGGGCTACCAGAACGACACGGCCTTCAGCCGCGCGTTCCGGCGCGAGTTCGGCACGCCGCCGGCGGCGTGGCGGAAGAGCCGGATGGCAATGCCTGTCGCGACGACGCCCGGCTGATCAGTCGCGCAGGTTGCGGTGAGGGAGTACGCTCGACGAATGATCTTCAGCCCGCTCGACGCCCTGCTGTTTCGAAGACGCCCGCGCGCAGCGCAATGCCGGGTCGAGATCTTTGTCGGTGCCGTGATGATCGTGGTCGGCACGCCGTGCGCATTCTTCGCCGAGACCAGCCTGCCGAAACAGATCTGCTTCGCGGTCATGAGCTTCGCGGGCGGGGTCTGGTTCATCGTGAATGCGCGGCGGGATGCTCAACGCGAATCGGCGGAGGCGAGCGCGCCTACGAATGACTGATCGCGTGAACGGTGGCCCCGCATCGACTGGCTGGCTCCGCGCACTGGCCATCGCCCTCATGCTGCCATGCCTCGCCGCAGCCGCCCACGCCGAAGCGCCCGACGCCACCGTCGCCACCAACCCCACCGACGATGCTTTCGGCGCCCTGCTGGCCATGCCCGGCGCGCAGCCGAAGGACGGCGCCAACTTCAACGCCATGCGCCACGGCGGCACGCTGCTGGCCCACGCGATCCGGGCGGGCAAGGATCGCACCGCGATCTGGCTGCTGGCCAACGGCGCCGATCCGCACAAGGTGGTGTTCGACGTCAAGGTGGACGCGTACACGCTGGCTCTCAGGTACCAACGCGCGGACGTGGTATCGGTGCTGGAGCGGCAGTACGGCTTCAAGCCTGTCGCGCGCGTCGCCAACGTCGTGGCGCCCAAGGCGACCCAGCCCGAGGCACCAACTGCCCCGCGCACGAAAGAGCAGCAATCGATCGACCTGCTGCATCGACTCACCGGCCGGGGGTGGCGGCCCGCCGTGGAGGCGCAACAGGCGTGGCGCCGCCACGCGGCCACGCTGACCGACGACGAGTTCCGCGCGCTGTTCAAGGATGGCCGGAATCTCGACGAGCTGGTGGCGATTACCCGCCAGACCGACGGCGGCCTTGACGATGCGTTGGGGCGGCTGCCGCTGGACGAGGTTCGACGCAACGCCCAGTTGATCGCGGGGCGATTGGCGGAATGGAGCTTCGTCACCTACGGCGAACACCAGAAGATCGACTACACCGGAGCGTCACGCAGCTGGCGCGCGTTGTGGAAGCGCATCGACCAGCCGCTGCAGTACGACCAGTGGCCCGACCTGCCAGCCCGCATTCCCGCTGATCTCTGGCCCGGCCTGTTCGCCAGCGGCTATGCCGTCCACGACGCCAATGCCACCGGCTGCGTGCTGGCCGCGGTCGACTTGCTTTCATTCAAGGCGCTCTGGCCGGACTTCCAGCGCCAGTTCACCGACGCGCGCGCCGAGGCGGCGGGCCTGGTGCTGGCCGGCTACCGCATCGACAAGGAGAAGTCGCCCTGCTACTACGGCAGCACACAGGCCGATACCGCCGCCAAGCTGGCGTTCCTGCGCGCGAACGGCGTCACGGCCCCGGTCTACGGCCTGCGTTCCGCGCGCGAGGACAAGCCCCGCGACCCGTCGTTGGCCGCCATGCTGGCCGCCTTTTCGCCGAAGCAGCCCGCCAAGCCCGCGCTGGTACACGTTGCGCCCGACTGCAGGCTCGCGCTGGACGACCGCTGGTGGGAAGCGCTGGTCAAGGCCCGCAGCGTGGGCTGGGGCATTCCGCCGACGGCGGTCGAGGTGGTCGCGGTGCCCGGCATCGCCGACTGCGGCCTGCTCCTCACGGGCGACCAGTACGCCGACGATCCCCGATTCAGCGACAGCTTCGAGGACGGCCCCTATCTCGACCCACCCCCGCCGCGTTGCGCCGACGCGCCCGACGACGGCGAGATCCGGATCATGACGAGCGACGGCGTCCGCAAGCTGAAGCTCGGCGTCGAAACGCGCGGCATGCTCACCCGCCTGCGCCAGGTGCGCGACGTGCGCACCGGCAAGCGCTACCTGCTCGACTCGGGCGAGCGAGGGCCTCTGTGCAACAGGACGGACGCGTTGCCGACCGCCCACGAATGGCAAACAGGCAAGGACGGGCCCACGCTGGCGCATAGCCGCGACGATGCCCTGGTCACGCGACTGCTGCGCCAGGAATGCCGCGAGGCGGAGGACGGCCAGGGCGTCAGCTGTCCGAGCGTGGATGAGCCCGTGGACGCCGACGCCAGGCGCAGGCCCATGCTCGGACGCCTGCGCGCAGGCGACCAGGTGGATCTGCACGAATTGCTGGACATCCTGGGCACGGATCGCCGAGCTGCGTACCGGGCCGCCCTCGCCCGCCACGACCACGTGGAACTCGGCCGGCTGCTGGCCGCCGGCGTGCCGGCCTGGTGGACGGCCGACGAGATCGAGGCCCTCGCCAAGTCCGACCTCCCGCTGGAAGAAAGGCGCCGCCGCATCGCCCTGTTGTTCGCCAACGCCGATCAACTGGAGGCGGCGCTGCACGCCGGCCCATACGACGTGCCGGATTCGCTGACGACCTGGCTTCCGCGGCAGGACTGGCGGCCCATCCTGCGGATCGTCGAGAAGCACCCGAACGTGTGGTTCGACTTGGCGCAACGGATCCGTGCGTCGGTGGGAAAGGAACTGGCCTGCGAGTTCGACCACGCCGAGGGGTTCGTGTGTGGCGGCGGCGTCAACACATTCTGACGAGGTTGCAGAGCGAATGAATCTTCTCGAACGAGGCCGCGACATCGCCGCCGCGTCCCTGACGCGGCGGCTCTTCAGGTTGCCATATCGACCGCAAGTGAACCGCATCTGGCAGGCCGGCGCTGGGTGGCACGCCGTTGCTGACGATGAGCGTTGGCATTGCATCGGTCAGGCCGGGAGAGCCTGTGTCGTCGCTGATCCAGCGGGCTGACATGGCCTTGAGCGAAGCCAAGAACGCGGGTCGGGACTGCGTTCGGTGCGCTCAGCTTGCCGAATAGTCAGCTGCCCTTGCGTTCCTGGAGGCAGTTGCCACCGTCCACCACCATCAGCTGGCCCGTGATGTAGCTTGCCCCCGGAGTCGCCAGGAAGGCGATCATCGCCGCGGTCTCGAGGGCCGTTCCGGAGCGGCCGAAAGGCGTGTGAAGACCCGCTCGTGCCTCGTCGTCGCTCTGGCCTTCGGTGGCGATCCAGCCCGGCGCGACGCTGTTGATGACGACGTCGAACGGCGCTGCCTCGAGCGCGATGCTGCGGCTCATCGCCACGATGGCCGCCTTTGCCGCGCTGTACGCGGCTTCGCCCGGGTTGCTCACGAGCGGGCCGGTCACCGAAGCCACGTTGACGATGCGTCCGTAGCGCCGCAGGATCATTCCCGGCAGCACGGCACGGGTCACGTTGTAACAGGTGCCCAGATTACGCGCGAGCGTTGCGTCCCAGTCGGCGTCTTCCAGTTCATGGAACGGGCTGTCCACGTCGGCGACGCCGGTCTGCGCCATGCCGGCGTTGTTCACCAGGATGGTGATCGGCCCCAGCGCCTCCTCCGTGCGCGCGATCAAGGCGCGCGTCGCGTCGCGATCGACGAGATCGGCCACGAAGCCGTGCACCTCATGGCCCTCGGCGCGCAGCGTGTCGGTGCGCTCATGGATGCGGGCACGGGTCGCGGTGATCGCGATCCGAGCCCCCATCTCGGCGAGCAACCTGGCCGTCGCGAAGCCGATGCCGGATGCGCTGCCGGCACCGGTCACGAGCGCTGTCTGTCCCTGGAGTGAAAATAGCTTGTGCATGGCATCGAATGGTAACGCTGCAGGACGGGGAGCCAGGGCGGCAGCGCCCAGGAGTTCAGCGATCGGATCGGCGCGCTGCGACGGACTGCAGATCCAGGGTTCCGGACGCCGGCTCGCGCCGAGCCTGGCAATGCGATGATCATCGATCTTCGACCAACCCGTCGCCCGCCCATGCATCGTCTCTCCCGCCTCGCCTTCGCGACATCGCTCGCCCTCCTCGGCACCGCCACCGCGTTCGCCCATGCCGCCGCGGCGCCGGCCTCCGCAGCGGCCGCTTCAGCCCCCGACGACCCCTACCTCTGGCTCGAATCCGTCGACGGTCCCAAGGCCATGGACTGGGTGCGGGCCGAGAACAGGAAGACCCTCGGCGCGTTGGAGGCCGATCCGCGCTTCGCGGCGACCAACACCCAGGCGCTGGCGCTCGCGCAGACGCACGATCGCATTCCGTTCGCGCACCAGATCGACGGCGGGCTGTGGAACTTCTGGCAGGACGCGCAACATGTGCGCGGCATCTGGCGCGTCACCTCGCCGAAGGCCTACGACGCGGGCGGCGCGCCGGCGTGGCGCACCGTGCTCGATCTCGACAAGGTGTCCGCGGCCGAGCATGCCAACTGGGTGTGGCAGGGCCTCGACTGCAACGCGTCCCACGAGAACCTGTGCCTGGTGAAGCTGTCCGATGGCGGCGAGGATGCTTCCACCGTGCGCGAGTTCGACCTGCGCAAGGGCCGCTTCGTGGCCGACGGCTTCCAGTTGTCCAAGAGCAAGCAGAGCGTGGCGTGGGAGAGCCGCGACGCGGTCCTCGTGGCGCGCGAATGGGCGCCGGGCGAGCTCACCGAGTCCGGCTACGCGTTCGTGGTCAAGCGCCTGAAGCGCGGCCAGCCGCTGTCGTCCGCGGTGGAGGTCTACCGGGGCCAGCGCTCCGATGTCGAGGTCGACGTCCAGTCGCTGAGCGACGGACAAGGGCACTCGGTGGTGCTGGTCGAGCGCGGGATCACGGCGTTCGAATCGGAGACCTTCATCGTGACGCCGACCGGCCTGCGCAAGCTCGCCCTGCCGAAGAAGGCCGACGTCGCCGAACTGTTCGACGGCCAGCTCATCGTCAAGCTCAAGGAAGACTGGACGGCAGGCGGCTTGCAGTTCACGCCGGGCATGCTGCTGTCGATTCCGCTGGCGCAGGCCCTCGCCGAGCCCGACGACCTGCACCCCGCCATCGTCTTCACGCCCAACGCGCGCCAGTCGGTTGAGCAGGCCACGGGCACGAAGACCGGGCTCATGGTCACCTGGCTGGACAACGTGCGCGGACGGGCCGGCGTGTTCACGCACGCGGCCGACGGCAGCTGGAAGGCCACGCCCGTCGCGCTGCCCGACAACACCGCGGTCGACATCGTCGACGCCTCGACGCACACGTCCACGGCCTACCTGTCGGTGGCCGGCTTCCTGCAACCGCAGGGCCAGTGGCGGCTGGACGCCGCCAGCGGCACGCCCAAGCTGCTGCGTTCGCTGCCCGCGCAGTTCGACGCCTCGCGCGACACGGTTGACCAGTTCGAGGCCACGGCCGGCGACGGCACCAAGGTGCCCTACTTCATCGTGCACCCCAAGGCGATGGCGCTCGACGGCTCCAACCCGACGATCCTCTACGCCTACGGCGGCTTCGCCATCTCCGAGTCGCCGTACTACAGCGCCATGCTGGGCAAGCTGTGGCTGGAGCACGGCGGCGTGTTCGTGGACGCCAGCATCCGTGGCGGCGGCGAGTTCGGCCCGGCCTGGCACGAGGCCGGCCTCAAGACGAAGCGCCAGACCACCTTCGACGACTTCGCCGCGGTCGCGCGCGACCTCATCGCCCGCGGCGTGACCAGCCCGCGCCGGCTCGGCATCGAGGGCGGCTCCAACGGCGGCCTGCTGATGGGCGTGCAGATGACGCAGCATCCCGACCTGTGGAACGCCGTCGACATCCAGGTACCGCTGCTCGACATGCTGCGCTACGAGCAGATCGCCGCGGGCGCGTCGTGGGTGGGCGAATACGGCTCGGTGGCCAACCCGGACGAGCGCGCCTTCCTCGCCAGGATCTCGCCGTACCAGAACCTGCACCGCGACACGACGTACCCGCGGGCGCTCGTGTGGACGACCACCAAGGACGACCGCGTGGGCCCGCAACACGCGCGCAAGTTCGCGGCGCGGCTGTCCGAATACGGCATCCCGTATTACTACTATGAAGTCATCGAGGGGGGCCACGGCTCGGGCGCGAACCAGAAGGAACGCGCCCACACCAGCGCCCTGGAGTACACGTACTTCACGCGCCAACTGATGGACAAGTGAGCGGGCCGGCGGACGGCGGCGCGGCATAAGATGGCCGGCACTTCCGTGCCGACGCCATGAGCCTGCCAAACGATCCCCTGTCCGACGTCCCGCGCACGCGCCTGGAACGCGCCCGTGCGCGCCTGGCCACCAACGTGGGCCACGGCCTGCCGATCAGCATCGGCCTGATCCTGGCCGTGAGCATCGTGGCGGGCGTGCTGGCGTTCGTGTTCCTGAACTCGGCGCCGCCCACCACGCTGACGATGGCCAGCGGGCCGCCGGGCAGCGCGTTCCGGCTGGTGGCCGAGCAATACCGCAAGATCCTGGCGCGCGAGGGCGTCACCATCCAGCTCACGGCGTCTCAGGGCTCGCGCGACAACCTGTCGCAGATCGCCGAGCGCAAGGCCGATGTCGGGTTCGTGGTGGGCGGCGAGAGCCTGGGCGCCGACGCGCCGCGGCTGGTGTCGCTGGGCAGCGTGTCCTACCAGCCGCTGATGATCTTCTACCGCGGCAAGCCCAAGGTCCTGCTGTCGGACTTCAAGGGCCGGCGCCTCGACGTGGGGCTGGAAGGCAGCGGCGCGGCGGCGTTGTCGCAACGCCTGTTCGAGGCCAACGGCATCAAGGCGGGCGACGGAACGCAGATCGGGCATGCGCCATCCGAGGTGTCGGTGAAGGCGCTGCTGGACGGCCACATCGACGCGCTGTTCGCGATGAGCGACTCCACGCCCACGGCCACCATGCGCCAGCTGCTGCGCGACCCCGACATCCACCTGTTCGACTTCGTGCAGGCCGAGGGCTACTCGCACCGCATCACCTTCCTGAACCGCCTGGTGCTGCCGCGCGGCGCCATCGACTTCGGCGAGGACATCCCCGCGCAGGACGTGTCGTTGATCGCGCCGACGGTGGAGCTCATCGCCCGCGAGAGCCTGCATCCGGCGCTGTCCGACCTGCTGCTGGAGGCAGCGCGCGAGGTGCACGGGCGCGCCGGCCTGTACAAGAAGAGCGGCGAGTTTCCGGCGCCGATCGAGCACGACTTCGCCATCAGCGCCGACGCAGCCCGCTACTACGCCTCGGGCCGCGGCTTCTTCTCCCGCACGTTCCCGTTCTGGATCGCCAGACTGATCGAGCGCATCCTGGCCATCGTCGTGCCGATGACCATCATCCTGGTGCCGGGCATCAAGATCGCGCCGGCGGTGTTTCGCTGGCGCACCGAGTCGCGCATCTACCGCTGGTACGCGGTGCTGCAGCACATCGACCGCGACGGCCACCAGGGCCCGCTGAACCAGGCCGGCTTCGACGCGCTGCTGCACCGGCTGGCGCACATGGAGACGGCCGTGATGAAGCTGGCGGTGCCGCCGGCCTACGGCGACCTGCTGTACGACCTGCGCGGCCACATCGCGGTGGTGCGCAAGGGGCTACTGGGGCGGCGCCCGGCCGACTGACACCGGCTCAGGCCGCCGGCAGCTGGTAGCCCGGCGTCGATTGCGACAGCGCGATCTCGTCGGCCGTCATCTCGGTTTCCACGCCTTCGAACAGCGGCGTCGACAGGTAGCGCTCGCCGGTGTCCGCCAGCATGCAGCAGATGACCGAGCCCTCGGGCGCGCGCTCGGCCACCTGGATGGCCACGGCCAGCGAGGCGCCGCCGGAGATGCCCGTGAAGATGCCCTCCTCGGCCGCCAGGCGCCGCGACCACGCGATGGCGTCGGGGCCGCCGACGGGGATGACCTCGTCGTAGTAGTGCTTGTCGATGGCCTCCTGCAGCACGTAGGGGATGAAGTCGGGCGTCCAGCCCTGGATCGGGTGCGGCGTGAAGGCGGAGTGGCTGACGGTGGGCGAGTGATCGGCTTCGTCGCGCGCCTGCGGCACCCCGCTGGCGAGCAGCTGGGCCGCCGCGGGCTCGCTGAGGATGATCTTCGTCTCGGGCCGCTCCTTGCGCAGCACCCGTGCCACGCCGGTGACGGTGCCGCCGGTGCCGTAGCCGCTCACCCAGTAGTCGAGGCGGTCGCCGGCGAAGTCGGCCATCAACTCGCGGCCGGTGGTGTTCTCGTGGATCTTCGCGTTGTCGGGGGTCTCGAACTGGCTGGCCAGGAACCAGCCGTTGGCCTGCGCCAGCTCACGAGCCTTCTGGTACATGCCGAAGCCCTTGGCGGCGCGCGGCGTGAGCACCACGCGGGCGCCCAGGAAGCGCATCAGGCGCCGGCGCTCCACCGAGAACGAGTCGGCCATGGTGACCACCAGCGGGTAGCCCTTGGCGGCGCACACCATGGCCAGGCCGATGCCGGTGTTGCCGCTGGTGGCCTCCACCACGGTCTGCCCCGGCTTGAGGTCGCCGCGTCGCTCGGCCTCTTCGATGATGCTGGTGGCCAGGCGATCCTTCACCGACGACGCCGGATTGAAGAACTCGGCCTTGACGTACACGCGCACATGCTTGGGCGCGATCCGGTTGAGCCGGATGCAGGGGGTGTCGCCGACGGTGTCGATGATGCTGTCGTAGAGACGGCCGCGGCCCTGGGTGGTGCGCGATGCGGGGGAATTCATGGAAGGCTCCTGCCGGGTGACGAAGTGAAGGCATCGAGCCTACCAGCGCCCCGCCGATGTTCAATCCCCGCGATCGGCGCAAGGGGTCGGACCCCGTTTGCAGTCGCCGGCCTCGGCTGGAGGGACCAGACCCCGAACGGGGTCTGGCCCCTGGACCTCAGTGGCGCTGCACGGTCTTGTAGATGCCGCAGCCCAGCACCAGGTCCTTGCTCACCGGCACCACGAACGAGGTCTTCGGCGCCACCTGGCCCGTGATCGGGTTCAGGAAGTCGTAGTCGACCCAGCCGCCGCCGTTGGCCGCCGCGGCCCAGACGTCGTGCGTCAGCTGCGACACGTCGGTGCCCAGGATCTGCGCGGCCGTCTTGCGCAGGTTGTGCGGCTTGCCGGCGAACGCGTGGTAGACCAGCGAGCGATCCCACGCGAACACGTACATGTCGCGGTCGGCGAAGCCGTTGGCCGCGTCGGTGAGCTCGGGCAGGCAGACGGCGCCGCGCCGCTTCCACAATGCCACGGCCTTCGTGACCAGCGCGTGCGCCTCGTCGGCGGTGCCCTGGCGCAGGCGGAACGTGCTCACGGTGCGCGCCAGCCTGCGCGCGCGCTCGCCCAGGCCCGCGGATGCGGACGAGGTGTGCTCCACCATCGCCGCGTTCTCCTGCGTGATGTCGTCCAGGCCACGGATGGCCTCGGACATCTGGCCGAGGTGGTTGCTCTGCATCTCGGCGGCCGACGTGATGGCGCGCACGTTGCCCGCCACCTCGCCGATGCCCGCCACCACGCTGGCCAGCAGCTCGCCCACCTCGTCGATGCGCGCGGCGCCCGAGGCCACCTGCTGGCTGGACGTGGCGATGAGCGACTTGATCTCCTGCGCCGCCCCGCTGCTGCGCAGCGCCAGCGTGCGCACCTCGGCGGCCACCACGGCGAAGCCGCGGCCGTTCTCGCCGGCGCGCGCCGCCTCCACCGCCGCGTTGAGCGCGAGGATGTTGGTCTGGAACGCGATGCCGTCAATCACGCCGATGATGTCGTGCACGCGCTGCGAGCTGGTGCGGATGGCATGCATGCTTTCGACGGCCTCGCGCATGCGGCTGCCGCCCGACTCGGCCATCTGGTGCACGCGGCTGGCCAGCTGCTCCACGGCGCGGGCATCGAGCGCGTTCTGCTTCACCGAGCCGCTGAGATCCTGCACGCTGGCCGACGTCTGCTCCAGGCTCGCGGCCTGGCGCTCGGTGCGCTGCGCCAGCTCGCCGGTGCCGGCGGCCAGCGACTCGCTGGCCTGCGAGACGAAGGTCGCCTCGCTGCGGATGTCGGCTACCAGCGCCGACAGGTTGGCGTTCATGTCGTCGAGCGACGCCGCGATGGCGCCGAACTCGCCGCCCGTCTTCATGCCGATGGAACGCGACAGGTCGCCCGACTTCATCGCGTGCACGCTGGCCTGCAGCGGCTCCAGCGAGCGCGCCAGGTAGCGGTGCAGCGACAGGCTCAGCGCCGCGGCGACCATCCCGAGCACCCCGCACACGATGGCCACGACGGAGAAGCCTTCGAGCTGCACCAGGCGTACGCCGGCGCACAGCGCCAGCGCCACGCAGGCCATGCCCAGCAGCGCGATGCGGCGGCGCACGGAGGCACCGGCCGCGACATTGACTTGATTCATCCCTGAATTCCTTCTCTGGGCCTGACGAACGGCTCATTGAGAGGGATCTTAGGGATTTCATGGAGCTTCCATGCGATCAACAACGGCGGCAAGGCGCCCTATTTACGGTCCGTCACGTGCGCGCCGGATTGCGCCGGAATCACCGCCCTGATCCGGCCGCTCGGATGTCACGCCCGCTTCTAGACTCGCCCTGCGCGATGTTCTTGCGCCAAAGGATCTGCCATGCCCACGATCACCCCCACCCTCAACCTGCCCCAGGCCCCGCCGTCGGCGTCCGCCGCGAAGACGACGGCCGCGCCCGCCAGTGCTGCGCCGGCGCCCGCCGCCGCTCTTGCCGCGAGCCCGCCCGCGCCCAGCGCCACGGTGACGCTGAGCCCGCAGGCGCTGAGCGCCATGGCCGCGGCCAGCCACGCGGCCTCGACCTCGACATCGACATCGGCCGCGACCGCGCCTGCCAGCTCCGACTCGACCGCGACGCCCGTTGCCACGCACGACGACTCGGTTTACGAGGCGCTGAAGAACGGCATCTCGTCGGCGGTGAACGGCGTCGAGGACGCCATCTCGAGCGGCGCGCACGCGGTGGTCGATGGCGTGGAGACCGTGGTGTCCACCGCCAACAAGGTGGCCAAGGGCATCGTCGAGCTGCCGTTCGCGGCCGTGTCGCGGGCCTGCGACGCGGCGGGCGCGCTCATCGACAAGCTTTAGCCACTACCTGCCAGCGCGGGACGCGATCCCGCCCGTTTCACATCCCGGCGGGCTTCAGCAGCGTGGCGACCACCGCGTGCTGGTACGTGGTGATCTCCCACGGATTGCCGTCCGGATCGGCGAAGTACAGCGACCACGCCACCTGGTGATCCTCGGGCTCCACCGGCCGCTTGAGCTTGCCGACCAGGTGCTGGCGCCAGTCCACGAACTCCTGCGCGCCCACCGACAGCGCGATGACGCTGCGGCACGGCTGCGGCGCCGCCTCGAACAGCGCGATGTGCACGGTGCCCGACGAATTGGTGAGCGTCAGCGGCCCCCCCTCGGCCCAGAACTCGAGCTCGGGCATGCGCGTGAAGCCCATCACGTCGCCGTACCACTGCTCCGCCTGGTTGCGGTTGGCGGCGTACAGGTGGATGTGGTCGATGCGGTCGAAGGCGGGGATCATGGCGTCTCGTCTGGTGAGCGGGTTTCCAACGGGGCAGCAAGCATCGCGCCCGCTCCGCGTGGCGCCCGAAGGCACCGCCGCACCAGTCTACGTGCCCTCGAGCGGGTCGTGCCCCCAGTTCATGAGCGACCAGCGCCAACGCGTGTTGCGCACGTCGCCGGCGGGCTTCTGCGCCAGGTGGCGATGGACGTAGCCCACCACCTTGCGCATGTGCGCGATGTCGGCCTCGTCGAGATCGGCCTCGGCCTTGCGCAGCAGTTCCACGATGCGCCGGCCCGAATGGTGTCCCACCGACTCGTGGCCCTCGGCGTGCGTGATGCCCACGGCACGCGACTCACCGGTCGCCAACCATTTTTCCAGCGTGG
>JBBQYL010000154.1:0-12505 GCA_038208735.1 Burkholderiales bacterium | reverse complement strand
AGCCTGCTGGTCGCATCTGATCCGCGACTTCATTCGCATCAGCGAACGCGCGGGCCAACCCGGACGCATCGGCGCCAGCCTGTTGGGTTCGGCGTATGTGCTGTTTCGCTGGCGTAGCGCTGGCAAGCCGGTAGCCCGATTCCAACCGCTCCAGCGCCGGACCGAGCGGGCCTTGATCCGCGGCCGCGACCAGACCCGATGCCGGCGCACCGCCGCCACCTGCGCCAGTCTGTTGAAGTCGCATGTGTCGCTATGGACGTTCCTGCGCGACCCCCGCGTCGAGCCCACCAACAACGATGCCGAACGCGCACTGCGCGCCATCGTGATCAAGCGCAAGATCTCTGGCCCGACGCGGTCGCGCCGCGGCGACGACTTCATCGCCCGAGCCTTCACCGCGCAGGAGACGTGCCGCCGCCAGGGGCGCGATCTATGGGATTTCCTGCATCAGGCGGTCACCGCCTGGATCGACAAGTCCGCGCCGCCGAGCCTGTTGTTCCAGCCTGCGCTCAGCGGCTGACTGCGAGCGCGGCGATCTCTCTTGCCGCCCATCCCTCGTCGATCGATACGTGCGTCTGCACTTGCCGTCACCGCTCGTCGTCCTTCACGAGGCACTACGTGAATGCGTACCAGGCCAGCAGCGTGCGCTTGCCGATGTCGTCGAAGCCAGCTTCATCGACTCGCACACGGCGAGCGCTACGGCCGCGACGGCGTCGCTGATGGCAGCGGATCGGTGGGGATGCGATGGCCGAGGTAGCGGAGGCGGAGAGCTTTGACCAGCATTGCAATTACTGCATGAAAGGACGGTATGCCATGGACGAGCTACGCTCTAGTCTCGATAGTCAGCAACCGGCCACTACCAGTCACTCGCCAACGGCCGCTTCGGAGCAGCCAACAGTCGATGCCACAATGAGTGGGCCGCCACGATGGCGCCGCGCACCCTCTCTCGGTCAGAGTCTGCTTCGCGGACCTCCGGTCAGTGTGCAAATACCAACCATGAGCCTCCTGAATGCCTAGACGTTGCGTCAAACGTGTTCCCTTGGAAGTCGAACAGCTCCACGCGCCGTAGGTTTTTGCAACACCAATCATGGCAATGGGTCTGTGACCAAAAGATGATCCTCGCGATCTCGGGACCCGCTCGCTTTGATCTGTAGTGAGTCCTAAGATTCCAGTGAGGCATGTCCGAAGCTTGGCAAACGAACATTCACTAGTCGCGGGAGCTGCATTGCTGGGCACGCGTGCCAGCGAGCGACAGTGCCATGCGTCGATGCGTCGGTCAGTGAACTCTATTCGGCGCGGTCTCTTTCAGGCAGAGCACGACGCCCAAACCAACGACCAACGCGATCGCTGCAAGGTGCATGATGTATTGAATGCCGTAGTGCTTCGCGACGAAGCCCGCGATGACCGGCGCTATGCCACCCCCGAAGATTTCACCAGTTCCGATGACGATGCCCGACGCGGTCGACATTAACTTTGCGGGGACCGACTCGGCGCTGATCGGGCCCACCGTCAGGCAGATCATGCTGAAGACGAAGAAGAGCGTTCCAGCCAGGCTCATGAAGAGCGCGAACGGATCGGCACCCGTGTGCATCAGGCAGTAAAGACCTGCCGCCGCCCCTAAAACTGACACGATCATCACCGGCTTACGCCCGAGCCGATCCGACAACGCCGGCATCACCAGCGTGCCCAACGTGCCGCCGAATCCGATCGCCGACAGCACGAAGCCCATCTGCTCCAGCGAGAGATGCAGGTAGTCGATCAGATAGCTCGGAAGCAACGCGCTGAGCACGACCAAGCAGGTGAGCCAGCACAGCATGCCGACCATGTTCAGCGGGATGTTGCGGTACTTGAAGACGTCGCTCCACTTATGCGGGTTGGCGTCATGCGTGGACGTATGGAGCGCGGCGACGGCGGGCGTCGTGTTGCGCAAGGTGCGATAGAGGAGGTAGGCCACGATCAGTCCGGGGATCGAGACGATCGCGAAGATCCAGTGCCACGCCACGACCTTCAGCAGCTGCGTCACCAGCACCGGCGCGATGCCGAGGCCGAAGAGCGGCAAGGCCATCTGCTGGATGCCGACGTTCATGCCCTGGCGCGTCGGCTTGGAGGCATCCAGCGTCGAGACAATGCTGGCGGGCGTGTAGGCGCCTTCCGCGAAACCCATCAGCGCACGGATCAACATCAGGCTGCCAACGCCCGCGGCCAGCCCGCTCAGGCCCGCCAGCAGTGAGAACACGATGATCGCGGGAATGAGCACCTTGCGGAATCCGAGACGGTCCGACAGGTTGCCCATGAACATCGCGGCCACGCCCCAGGCGATCGCCAGGACGCCAGTGATCTGGCCCAAGTCCTGGTAGTCCAGGTGCAGTTCCTTGGCCATCACCGGGAACAACGGCATGATCATGAAACGATCGATGCCCACCAGGCCAAAGCCCAGGCAGAGCAAGGTGACGGCCTTCCATTCGTAGCTGACGTCCCAGCGCGACGGCGTGCCGATGGGCTGGTTGATAGCGATATGGGGATTCATGATGTGCGACTCCTGTCTCGTGGATGTGGCCGGGCGTCAGCCCGTCGGATGCGATCGTTCAGAGCGGGAACACGGCTTTGAACCACACGGCGTTGCCCTGCGCGCGGTTCTCCGTATGGGTTTCCTTCTGCCACTTCAAGGTGACAAACCAGCCCTTGCCGCTGTCGTACTTGGCCGACGGCCCGATGGCGACGGCGCTTCCCTTGCTGTTCGCCAGGTCGGCGCCGGCATGCCGATCGGACGTGGTCTGCTGGTAGTAGTAGCCACCGCCACCGACGGTCCACCCGTTGCCGACACCCCAGCCGGCGGCATAGTCGAAGTGGAATTCCTGGCCGGAAAGGTAGTCAGTGGCCTTGTTGCGTCCATTGATCAGATAGCCGGACTTGATGTCGCCGTTGAATCCCGTCGGATCGATGTAGCTGAGGATGTAGAGCGGCTCGAGCGCGTAGTTGTTGCGGCCGATGTTGGCGAGGTCGCTCTTGTCGTAGCCACCGGTAGGCAAATACAGATCGAAGCCGACCAGGCTGTGCAGGTGCTCGCTGTGGTGGTAGCCGAGTCCGGGGCCGGTCGTTAGGTCTCCCAGTCCGGTCTTGGTCTGCGAGTTCCCTGCCACCGAGACCTTCAGGTCAACGATGGGCGCGAGCACGTGCCACGAGAGATCGCCGCCGAGGAATTTCTCACCGGTGACCCAGATGAAGCGCGGCACCACCGCATTGGCCGTGACCTTGAAGCCGGGCACTTCGAGGTTGTTCCCGTCGGCGTCATTGACGCGGCTGGCGCTGTAGTGCTCCGCGAACAGCATCCCGTAGATGCCCGGCGGCGGCATGGCTCCGGCGGCGAAGTTCTCGGCGCCGTTGGGATAAAGCGTGCCACCCCCTTCGGTGGCCCACGAAGCAGCGCTCAAGGTCGCCAGGACAGCGGTTGCCAGGCGGGTGCAAAGGATATTTTTCATTGCATGTCTCCAGAGTGATGTTGTGATGGACGAGCGTCATCGCTGCCCGGAATGCGAAGCTCCGGTCAGGCCAAGCCAATCAGTGAGCGGGCCGTCTGCCCCGCAGCCGTCCGCGCTCAGTCAGGCGGCAGTTCGTGGTTCGTGATGAAGTCTTCGGGCAGCGCAGGACCCCAGACGTAGAGCGAGTCTTCGCCCGGGTGATCAGCGGCAGGCCACTCGTCGCCCGCCTCGACGTAGTCGATGTCGAACGAGTACTCGGCGTAGCTGCCCCAGGGATCACGCACGTAGCGGAAGTAGTTCGATCCGAGCACATGGCGGCCGACGCCCCACCCCTGCGCGTAGCCCGCGGCTGTCATCTGCTCCATGCCGATGCCCACCGAGTCGATGGTCGGCACGCACCAACTGCTGTGGTGCAGACCCAATCCGCCGGACTTCGCCAGCGCGATCAGGTGGTGGTCGCTACCGTGCGGCGTGTGGAGGAAGGCGATGATCGAGCCGGACTTGTCGGAGAGCCGCAGCCCTAGGATGTCCTCGTAGAACTGCCGCGCGGCATCGACATCTGCACTGAACAAGAGGATGTGCGAGAGGTACAGCGGCCGCACGACGGGGATCTTGCTGCGGCTGAGCGAGCGCCCGATGTTTCGATTCTCGTGCGGGAACTCACGCGGCGCAGGCTGCGAGGGAGACGTCTTCTCGGCGACTCGCAGTTGAATAGGTAGTCCATCCGGGCCGTCGATCCAGAGGCCGTCGCGGCCGGCGCGCGGAGGGGGGTCGATGCGCGCGATTTCGCACTGAGGCAGGTGGCGCTCGAAGCGAGCCAGGTCGCCAGCGTGAACGCCGAGGCTGAGCCAGAGGATGCGCTTGCCGGCGCCCGGAACGGCACTGGGCAGCACGCGTGCCCACCGGTGCTGATGGCCGAACGTGTAGAGGGCGAGGCCCCCATCTTCGTCGCGCACATCCAGGCCGAAGCTGGTGTAGAAATGGCGCGCCGCCTCCAGGTCGGGTACGCTGAACACGAACTCGTCAACCGAGTGAACCGCGAGGCGGCGGGATCTGGGCGTCGAGATTGAAGTCATCGTTTGTCTCCGATGAAAGGCGGCAAGGCTCCGCCCGCGCCTCCGGACTCGAGGGAGTCCGGGGCGATGCTTTTGATCTGGATCTACTTCGGCCGGCGGGTCAGATGACCTGCTGGCGCTGCGTTCCCAAGGGGCCTGCGCTCAAGGTCATCACATCGCCTCGCTTGAGGAAGACCGGCGTCGGCTTGACGCCCAGGCCCACGCCTTCGGGCGTCCCCGTGATGACCAGGTCACCGGGCAGTAAGGTCATGAACTGGCTCAGGTAGGACACGATCTCGGCCACCGGGAAGATCATGTCGGCCGTGCTGCTCTTCTGCTTGGTCTCGCCATTGACCGCCAACTCGAGCGCGATGTTCTGCGGATCGGGCAGCTCATCGCTCGTCACCAGCCAGGGACCAATCGGGCCGAAGCCGTCGAAGCTCTTGCCCTTGCCCCACTGGCCATTGCGCTTGATCTGCCAGTCGCGTTCGGAGACGTCGTTGGCCAGGCAATAGCCGGCGACGAACGAGAGCGCCTGGTCGACCGGCACCTTGCGAGCGACCTTGCCCATGACGAAGCCGAGTTCGATTTCCCAGTCGCCCGCGACCGAGCCTTCGGGCAGTTCGACCGTGTCGTTCGGACCGGCGAGACAAGTTAGCGCCTTCGTGAATACGACCGGCTCCTGCGGAATCTCGAGACCGGATTCGGCCGCATGCTTGCGATAGTTCAAGCCGATGGCGACGAACTGGCGGATGCCGGCGACCGGGGTGCCGAGACGCGTGCCTTCGGGCACTAGCGGCATGCGAGTCAGGTCGATCGCCGCGAGAGCCTGCAGCTTCTCCGGTGCCATCCATGCGGGCGTGAAATCGTCCACAAGCAGCGACAGGTCGCGTACCTGACCGTTGGAATCGAGTGCGCCGGGCTTCTCTGCCCCGATGGGCCCGTGACGTAGCAGTTTCATGAGAGGTCTCCTGTGATGGGGTGATCGGTTCGACTTCGGATCGTGGGCTGGACCGGGCGGAGCGAACTCGTGGCGCTAGCCTGCGGCGACGAGCGTCTTCGCTGGAGTGCGATGCAAGCCATGGCGAACCAAGTCGGCTTCGAGATCGTCGACCAATGCGTTGACCTGGCCGGCTTGCGACACGGCGCCGTAGACATAGAAATCCGGGCGGATCAGCATCGTCTCGATGCCATGCTGCGCCATATAGGGGAGGAACTTGGCGTCGAGGTCGACCAGTGACCTCGCCCCGGCGCTCTCGCCTGCGCCAGCGATGACGATACGTTTCGCTCCGAGCTCGTCGAGGAACGCGCGCTGGCGATCGCCAAGAGCGTCCAGCGCCGCTGCGTTGCGCGTCACGAGCACGAAGCCTAGCCCGACCAGGTCGTCATAGCGACCTTCGATGCCACCGGCCCGCACCCTGCCGTGCGGGCTCAGCAGACCCGCCGGTGCTTCGACCGCACCGTTGGCGCCGCGGCGCAGAATGCCAGCGGTGAGACTGGGAAATGCCGGCGGCGGCGTGACCTGACCGCTGAAGAAGGCCGCATCGCGCTCGGCGGCCTTCGCAGCATCGGGAATGCAGATGATCTTGCCGAGATACATCGACAGGTCGATCACGTCGCTGACGTGCGGGCGCCGCTCAGGCTGGTAGGTGTCGAGCAGGCTGTCGTCGGCCTTGCCATCTAGTACTAGATTCAGCTTCCACGCCAGGTTCCAGTCGTCGCGCAGGCCGGCGCACATGCCTTGGCCCATGAAGGGCGGCATGACGTGCGCGGCGTCGCCGGCGATCAGCATACGGCCCTTGCGCCAAGTGTCGGCAAGCAGCGAGCGGAAGGTATAGACCTTGTGTCGCACGATCGTCGCCTGATCCGGCTTGACCCAGGGGGCGAGAAGTTCCCAGGCCTTGCTTTCGATCTCCAGCGAGTCGAGCGATTCGTCGGGAAGGCGCATGAATTCCCAACGACGGAAGTAGCGGCCGTCCTTGATGCCGGCCGGCACGATTGTCGTCGGCCGGGTCGGGTTGCACCACTGAGCGGCAGGAGGGATGTCGAGCGTCACGCCATCGTTGGGCAAGACGTCGATCACCAGCCAGTCCGCCTCGAAGCCGCGGTCTTCCTGAGTCGAGCCGATCGCCTGGCGAACCAGGCTGTTCGCGCCATCGGTTCCGATCAGGTACTTGGCACGAACGGTGCGGCGCTCGTCAGTCTCGAAGTCACGCACCTTCAGTTCGACGTACTCATCGGTCTGAGTGGCCTCGATGGCCTCCCAGCCCAGGTTCAGATCGACGTTGGGGCAGGCCTGCACGACGTCCTCGAACATCTTCTCGAGCGTGGGCTGGTGCACGAAGTTGACCTCCGGGCCCCCGGAAATCGACTCCGACTGCCAGTCGATCGCTAGCAGTTCTTTCCAGTCCGCGTTGAACCAGCGGTACATCGGGCCGGCATGGCTGACGGCAGGCAATTGCTCGCTCATGCCGAGAGCCGACAGCACGCGGTACAGCTCGTGGTCGATGCAGACGGCACGCGGCAGGCTGAATCGCACGCGCCAGCGCTCGAAGACACAGACCTTGCGTCCTTGGCGCGCCAGAGCCAGCGCCATGATTTCGCTGACTGGGCCGTAGCCAATCTGCACGACGTCGTACATCGGGATGTTGTCGGTGGTCATGTTGTCTCCTGTAGCCAGCAGATCGTCGCGCCGACTGGTCAGTTTGAATACTCGAACCGCAAACCCGAGGACGATGTATCGCTGGAAGCGGGTCTGTTCGGCGACTCGCATTGGTCGCTTTGTCTATATGACACTTTATTCGTCTTGACGCTTATGTCAATATGACGAACAGTCTATTATTTTAGGGATTTCCCTAGTCAACGCGGGCAACGCATTTCTTCGACAAGGCCGTATGCAGGTCTGCGGTGGGGTGCCACTCAACAGCAAGTGCAGAGTCCATGCGGAGTGCGGGAAGGCAGTTAAGATTGACTATTCGTCACAATGAAAAATTTTTGCATTGACAATTCTTCACAATGACGTTTAAGCAAAATGACAGGATCTTCATTGATGAAGCCGTCTCCTGAGCACGATCAGAAGCTGCCGCTCGAGGACCACCGTGTTCGCGTGGGTGCGCAGCGCAGAGAGAAGACCCGACTTCGCCTGTTGGAAACCGCGCTTTCGGTCTTCAACGAGAAGGGGCCCGATATCGCAGTCATCGACGACTTCATCGCCGCCGCAGGAGTCTCACGCGGAACTTTCTACAACCACTTCCGCACCACGAACGAACTGCTATTGGCACTCGCGACGTCGATGAGCGACGAAGTGCTGCAGATCGTTGACCCGATCGTGCTGGCGCTGGATGACCCGATGCAGCGCTTTGCGACCGGTACACGGCTCTACATGCAGATGGCGCTGCGCTACCCGCTCTGGGGCAGCTTCATTACGCGCGTCGGAACGCGAATCGCTACGCGTGGGCAACTGATTGACGTCTACCTCACGCGCGACTTGACATTGGCGCTCAAGGACAAACGCATCACCGTCGACAACGTGCTCGTCGCACGGGATATCGTGCTGGGCTCGATCTTCTACGGCATCGAGACGATGCTGACCGAGCCGACCCAGGACCATCATCCGGAGCACATGATGCGTTGCGTATTGATCGGCTTCGGGCTACTTCCCGATGAAGCCGACCGTATCGCGTTCATGCCCCTGCCAGAAGCTGGGCCCGTCGAAGGTCCAATTTTCTCGAGATTGAAGCCGATCAAGGCGTCGACTCGCAGCGCTTCCAAACCTAAGTCAGTTCGTGCTTCCGCGCCCAAGGGACGCATCGCAGCATAGCAATGGGCACGTTACCGATCTAAGCAAATCCATCGCGACGACAGCGAACTCAAAGCACCCGATTTCAGCGCCGTCGCGGTGCCACCAAGCGCTGTCTACCCGAGTACGCAGCACTGGCCTACCTGCTGCAAGGACTTCCCCGACGAACGTGAATTTGCCACCCAGGGAAATGCGCTCGAGGAGGCGATGAAGACCCAAGATCAACATTGGCTTGACGCGCCCCGAGAGTCAATTTGCATCCATGAGAAAGTAGGTGGGCCGCAGGGGCCGCAGAAATATCCCACCGTCGACGACAACGGCACGCGGGCCCTTGATGATGCAGATCGGCAGCGCCTTCACGGATATTCATGTGCAGCATCGCCGCGCGCGCACACGCTCAAGAACCCATGCCAGCCTGGCTTGCGCTTGATCAGATGTTCGAAGCGGCCATTCGCGCTGGTCTCACCCGACGCTGCCGAGTCTCCGGCATCGTCAACGTTGCCACTCAGCTCTCGGCGACGATGCCATTGGTCAGAACGCCGACGCCTTCCATCTCGACTTCGCACACATCGCCCGGCTTCATCCAGAGCGGCGGCTTGCGGGCCAGCCCCACGCCCGCCGGCGTTCCCGTGATGATGATGTCGCCTGGCTGCAGCGCCATCGCTTCGGAGCAGGCGGCCACCAGGGTAGCCACGTCGAAGATCATGTCGCGCGTGTTCGCGTTCTGCAGTTCCTGGCCATTCAGCCGACACTTCAGTTGCAAGCCTGTCGCGCCGGGCGGGAGCTCGTCCGCCGTGACAAACTCCGGGCCGAACCCGCCGCTCGCATCGAAGTTCTTGCCCATCATCCATTGATTGGATCGGAACTGATGGTCACGGATTGAGCCATCGTTGAACAGCGACCATCCAGCAACATGCTCCAGCGCCCTGGCTTTGTCGATGTACCGCCCAGCCTTGCCGATCACTGCGACCAATTCGGCTTCGTAGTCGAACTGCTCGGAGACTTGCGGTCGGATGAGGGGTTGCCCATGCGCCACCCACGACGAAGGGTACCGATGAAAGATGACCGGGAATTTCGGCGGATCGAACTTGCTTTCGGTGGCGTGATCGATGTAGTTCAGGCCAATGGCGAAAGCCTTGCTCGGCTGCAGCACCGGCGGCAGGTACTCGATCGAGGCCAGAGCCAGTCGCGCCCCCTTGCCGCCGAGGGCGGTGCGTGCCGCCTCCATGCCGGCAGGCCCGAGCCGCAGCAAGGCGTCCAGCGTATTCGGCAGTCCGGCCGAAGCGAGGTTCATGACCTCGTCACCGATGCGTGCGCCCAGCAACGGCGCGCCGGTCTTGTCTTTGTATGCAATCAGTCTCATGTCGTCTCGTTCAGTGATTCGTGCTCAAGCAGCGGGTTGCTCGTGGTTTTGAATGAAATCCTCGGGCAGGTTAGGACCCCAGACGTAGAGGGAGTCGGCCGGCGCATGGTCGGCCGCGAGCCAATCGAATCCTTGCGGGATGAAGTCGATGTCGAAGGAGTACTCGCAGAAACTGCCCCAAGGATCGCGGACGTAGTGGAAATAGTTCGACCCAAGGACATGGCGGCCCAGGCCCCATCCCTGGCCCCAACCGGCAGCGCGCATCTGCTCGGCGCCCGCGCCAACATCATCGATGCTGCCCACATCCCAACTGCTGTGATGCAAACCCGCGGCGTGCGACTTCGCGAAGGCAACGAGGTGATGGTCGCTGCCGTGCGGGGTATGCACGAAGGCGATCACGTCGGCGGACCGGTCGGACAACTTCAGTCCGAGAACGCGTTCGCAAAACTCGACCATGCGCGGCACGTCCGGCGTGAAGCGCAGGATGTGCGACAGATAGCGGGGTCGGACCCTGGCCACCTGACTGCGCGCCGGCGCCGCACCCTTTCCGGGCAGCGTCTCGATTCTTATCGCGGGCGGAGACTTGGCTGATGGAGAGACCTTGGGCGCGACGACGAGTGCAGTGGCGATGCCATCGGGGTCCTTGAACCAGAGCCCCTGCCCATCAGAGAGCGGATGCGGTTCGCAAGCAATGCGCAGGCCGTCGATGCGTTGCCGAAATGCGGTTAGGTCCTGCTCATGAATGCCATAGACGACGTAGAGCAACTGCTTGCGATCGCCGAGTTGTCGGACCGTGCCCCAGACATGCGGGTGACCCAAGGTCCGCAAGCTCAGCTTGTCACCCTCCATCCGGGCTTCCAGTCCGAACACATCGTAGAAGCGCAGCGCCTCCTCGATATCGGGGACGCTGAATGTGAAATGATGCAGCGAATGCACCGCTGCGCAGGGTTTGGAAGTCATGTCTTTGCTCCGTCGCTCGACGCACGAATGCGCCCGGTCTCGCTCTCGAAGGTCGCCGCCGCTTCATGCGCCTGCGGCCACCTGTCGCCGCGCTAGGCCAGGAGCTCCGAATCGTCACTCCAAACTAATGTAGGAAGTTGTTGGCGGCGCCGGAAGATGCGATCTTGGCCTCGCTGATAAGAAGGACGGATCGGGCGTTATCCCTAAGGGCCGCTCTCACCGGTCCTACATGAACCCGAGCGTGCGCCTCGCCCTGATCGGGCTGGGCAGCTCCGGCTGCCACAACGAGCGAGCGTTGAAATTCTCGCGCGAGTACCTGGAAGGCAGATGCCCGCGCCGCAGCGTCGGCGGCGTGTCGTTCGACAGTGCCGATTGAGGCCCTCGCCGCCTGTTCAGTTCATCAACGTTTCCATGTGCCGCGCGGCACGCCGGATCATGTCGCAGAAATACTCGGCAGGTGGGGTCAGCGGCAGGCCCACGCGCTGGACAATGCTGATCGACGGCGTCGGCAACTTGTCGACGACGTCGATGCGCTGCAGCGCGTGCCGGAACATCGGGGTCTGCGTCCACTGCGCGGGCAGCATCATCAGCAGGTCGGAGTAGGCGACCGAGAACAGGAAGGTGAGTGCCGAATGCCCTTGCACCACCAGCCTGGGCGCAGGCAGGCCATGGGCCGCGAAGACCGGCGCGAGTTCCTCTTCGGCGCGATGCGTGACGGAAGTGGTGACCCATTCGGCACCGACCAGTTCGCGCAACGACTTCGCGTTGCCCAGCGGATGCCCCTGCCGCCCTACGATCACGCACTGGCTCTCGAACAGGATCTCGGTCTCGAGCTCGCTGGAGACATCGTCCGTCGTCGGCCCGATGTAACAATCCACCCTGCCGTCCTTGAGCTCGCCCTCAACGCTCGGCAATTGGCCGTTAATGATGTCGAGCTTGACCTGTGGATAGCGCTGACGGAAGGCGGTCATCGCGTTCGGCAGCAGCGCCATGTGCGGCACGCCGGACAGAGCAATGCGAATCTGCCCTTGGCTCGCGCCGCGCATCAGCTCAAGTTCATCTTGCGCGCGTTGAAGTTCGCTGTGCACAGCCCGCGATCGACGCAGGAAGACCTCGCCCATCGGCGTCAGCGACACGCCTTTGGGGCGTCGCTCGAACAGGACTACGCCGAGTTCCTTCTCCAGTTCCTGGATGCTGCGAGTGATCGCCGGTTGCGCCACGTCGAGTTGGCGCGCCGCGGCGCGCAGGCTCCCGCGTTCGGCGACCGCCATGAAATCGCGCAAGGAATTGAGTTTCATTGTTGTGGGGCAAGAGCCCTGTCTCCGGCGATGCCTGCATCGCACCGATTTCGACAATTATGAGGATCCTCAGGGCGGCAGGTTCAAGGGTGATCCCTCTGAATCGCGCCCGCGCAGGCGTCCTCGTCCGCGATAGGGCCTATGCGCGATCTCCGATCCGCACCGATTGATGCGGTGGTGCTATCGCAGCGCAAGCTTTGCCATCTTCTGGGACGGGCCGGCCAAACCTAGGATCGCGTACGACTGAACAATTCCGTTTCCGGGACAAGACAAGTGACCATCCAAGAAGCCGTCGACAAGCGGGTACTGATCATCGGCGCGGGACCGACAGGGCTCGCGCTGGCCATCGAACTGGGCCAGCGGGGCATCGGCTCCATGCCGTTTCGTGTGGAACGCGACATCTCACCTATGGGCGGCGGCGGCGGCGAACGGATGAGCCGGAAGATGCTTGAGCTTGGACATGCGCAAGTACGCGATGGCGATGAAGTTCTTCGCCGTGCGGAAGCCGCGCGCGGCCCGCTTGACCTGTTGCAGCAATCCGTTCATGGCCTCGA
>JBBQYL010000153.1:0-12574 GCA_038208735.1 Burkholderiales bacterium | reverse complement strand
GCCGATGCGCTCGCGACACTCGTCGCCCATGCCGACGTGGTGCTCGACTGCAGCGACAACTTCGCCACCCGCCAGGCCGTCAACGCCGCGTGCGTGGCGGCCGGCGTGCCGCTGGTGGCGGGCGCCGCGATCGCGTTCGACGGCCAGCTGTCCACCTGGGACACGCGCCGGCCCGACGCGCCCTGCTACGCCTGCGTGTTCCCGCCGGGCAGCGTGCCGTCCGAGGCACGCTGCGCCACGATGGGCGTGTTCGCGCCGCTGGTGGGCATCGTCGGCGCGATGCAGGCGGCGGAGGCGCTCAAGCTGGTCGCCGGCATCGGCACCTCGCTGGCCGGCCGGCTGCAGATGCTGGACGCGCGCAGCATGGAGTGGACGACGATCCGCGTGGCGCGCGACCCCGCGTGCCCGGCCTGCGCGTCGCGGCCGCTGCGCCGCGATTGAGTCATCCTGCGCGGAGTCGCAGGATCCCCGCTGGCGAGCCGTGCGTCGCGCGGCTGAGCCTGCGCTGACGCGCGATCCATGGAGCCTGGGGTAAGCTTCCTTTCCATGAAGCATCGCCCCCTCAAAGCACGCAATTTCCGGAGCGCCGGCCAGGACGCCGCCAACGCCAAGCTGCCCTCGCTGTACGACGGCCCCGGCAGCGCCTACCACCTCGCGTTCACCGACCTCGACTTCCTGCTCCAGGACGAGCTGCGCCCCGTGCGCGTGCAGCTGGAGTTGATGAAGCCGGAGATGGTGCAGACCCGGCTGGGCATCGAGTCCACCATCGTGCTGTTCGGCAGCGCCCGCATCAAGCCGCCCGAGGCCGCGCAGGAACTGCTGGCAGCGGCCATCAAGAGCTGCGATGCGCTGGCCATCAGGCGCGCCGAGAGCGCCGTCTCGATGAGCCACCACTACGTGGAGGCGCGCCGCTTCGCGTCCATGGTGACCACCGGCACGCGTCACCTGGCCACGCCCATCCACGTGGTCACCGGCGGCGGCCCCGGCATCATGGAGGCGGGCAACCGCGGCGCGTTCGAGGTGGGCGGCAAGAGCATCGGCCTCAACATCGTGCTGCCGCACGAGCAGCAGCCCAACCCATACATCACGCCCGAGCTCTGCTTCCAGTTCCACTACTTCGCCATGCGCAAGATGCACTTCCTGATGCGCGCCGTGGCCCTGGCGTGCTTCCCGGGCGGCTTCGGCACGCTCGACGAATTGTTCGAGGTGCTCACGCTGATCCAGACCGGAAAGTCGCGTCCGCGCCCCATCCTGCTGTTCGGCGCGGCGTTCTGGAAGCGCCTGATCGACTTCGACCTGCTGATCGAGACGGGCATGATCGCGCCCGACGACATCCACCTGTTCAAGTTCGTGGAGACGGCCGAGGAAGGCTGGGCCGCGCTCAAGGGCGCCTACGGGTTCGAAGGCATCGAAGACGTGCCGATCACCACCGCCGGCGAGCATTGATCGGCGGAACGCCTTCCAACTCGAATCATTCGCACCTCGCCCGCGAGGACAATACGCCATGACCAAAGTTTCCCTGATCGGCGCGCCGACCGACATCGGCGCAGGCGCCCGCGGCGCCAGCATGGGCCCTGAAGCAATGCGCGTGGCGCAGATCGGCCCCACGCTGGAGGCCCACGGCATCGAAGTGTTCGACCGCGGCAACCTGCAAGGCCCGGCCAACCCGTGGCTCCCGCCGTCGGAGGGCTTCCGCCACCTGCCCGAAGTGGCCGCCTGGAACAACGCCGTGCACGACGCCGTGTACGCCGAGCTGGGCCTGGGCCACCTGCCCATCCTGCTGGGCGGCGACCATTGCCTGGGCATCGGCTCCATCAGCGCCGTGGCGCGCCACTGCCGCGACACGGGCAAGAAGCTGCGCATCCTGTGGCTCGACGCGCACGCCGACTTCAACACCCACGTGCTCACGCCCAGCGGCAACATCCACGGCATGCCCGTGGCCTGCCTGTGCGGCCACGGCCCGAAGGAGCTGATCGAGATCGGCGGCAAGGTGCCGGCCATCAGCCCCAAGTGGATGCGCCAGATCGGCATCCGCAGCGTCGACGCCGGTGAGAAGAAGTTCGTCCACGAGATGGGCCTCGAGGTGTTCGACATGCGCTACATCGACGAGATGGGCATGCGTCACACGATGGAACTCGCACTCGCCACGCTCGACGACAACACCCACCTGCACGTAAGCTTCGACGTCGACTTCCTCGACCCGCAGATCGCCCCGGGCGTGGGCACCGTCATCCCCGGCGGGCCGACGTACCGCGAGGCCCAGCTGTGCATGGAGATGATCGCCGACACGGGGCGGCTGGCGTCGCTCGACGTCATGGAGCTGAATCCGGCGCTGGATGTGCGCAACCAGACTGCCGTGCTGGCCGTCGACCTGATCGAGAGCCTGTTCGGAAAAAGCACCTTGATGCGGAGGTGACCGGGGTCGCTGCGACGCAGCGATCGTGCCGCATACTGGGCCCGCCATGTCGCCCCTGCGCACGCCGCACAGCCTAGCGCTGCAGTACCACACGCGCGTGGTGTTCCAGGTCTACGAAGGCCTGGTCGGCCGCGACCAGGACTACCACCTCGTGCCGGTGCTCGCCACGCCATGGTCGCAGCCCGATACCCTCACCTGGCGTTTCAGGCTGCGGCCCGACGTGCACTTCCACGACGGCAGCACGTTCACCGCCGAGGACGCGGTGTTCTCGTTCGAGCGCGCGCTGGCGCCGCCCTCGCAGCGCCAGTTCGTGCTCAAGAGCATCAAGCGGGTGCGCATGGTGGATCCGCTGACCATCGACATCCAGCTCGGGGCCTCCGACGCCGTGCTGCCGCAGAAGATGGTGCTGGTGGCGATGATGAGCAAGCGCTGGTCGGTGGCACACCACGTGGAGCGCGCGCAGGACTTCAACGCGCGCCAGGAGACCTGGGCCGTGCGCAATGCCAACGGCACCGGCGCCTACCAGCTCGATCGCTACGAGCCCGACATCCGCACCACGTTGAAGTCGTTCCCGCAGTGGTGGAATCGCGCCAATGCCGACAACGGCAACGTCGACAGCGCCAGCGCGTGCGGCGCGCCGTCCACGAGGCCATCAACATCGACCTCATCATCCAGAAGGTGCTCAAGGGACTGGCCACGCCCACCGCCGAACTGCTGGCGCCGGAGTTCGGCACGAAGGATCCGGCCGACTCGGCGCGCCCGCGCTTCGACCCCGTGCACGCGCGCGAGCTCCTGCACCAGGCGGGCTATCCCGACGGCTTCGACCTGACGATGGACTGCGTCAACGTGGCGTTTCGCGAGCACGTGTGCCAGGCCGTCGCGGCGATGCTCACGCAGGTGGGCATCCGCACGACGCTGCACTCGTCGCCCAGCACGCTGTTCTTCCCCATGATCACCCAGGGCAAGGTGAGCCTGGCGGAGTTCGGATTCACGGGCACCCCCGAGGACGGCTGGCAGGGCCTCAACGGCCTGCTGCACACGTGGGACAAGGACGGCGGCGGCACCTTCAACGGCGGCCGCTACGCCAACCCGCGGCTCGATGCGCTGACCGACGCCGTGCGCACCGAACGCGATGCCGCCAAGCGCCGCGTGCTGGTGGCCACCGCGCTGAAGCTGGCGAGCGACGACATCGCCTATGTGCCGCTGTATCGGCGCAACCTCAGCTGGGTGATGCAGAAAAAAGTGCACGTCGTGATGCTGCCGGACGACACGATTCCCGTGCGTTGGGTCAGTATCCGATAGCGTTCCGGCACGCCTCGCGGGCGGGTCGGCCGTGCGAAGCGTGACCGATTTCTCGCGCGCGCGCCACGCGATCCCCGCATGCTCCTGCCGGGTATGCCAACTGCCCAGGCAACTGAGCCGTGGAACTTTTTCCGCGCACCAGAAAGGCCCATGACTGCTGCCATGTATCGTCGTCCACTCGGCACCAAGCTGCGCATCGCCATCCTCGGCTGCACGCTGGTGGCTCTCGCGTTGGCGCTCGGGGCGACGGTCGTGTACGACCTGCAGACGTGGCATCGCGGCTGGGTGGCCGACGTGCAGGCGCAGGCCGAGCTGCTGGGCCACGCGAGCGCCGACGATCTCGCCTCGGGCGATCCGCGCGGCGCGCAGCAGGCGCTGGCCATGCTGCGGTTGCAGCCGCGGATGCGCAACGCGGCGATCTACGACGCCCAGGGCAAGCTCTTCACCAGCTGGCGCTCGGCCGGCGCCGCGGCGCCTCCTCCCGCGCTGCAGCCGGCCAGGCCGGTGGACGCCAACGCGCCGGCGCTGCACGACCTCGTGGTGACCACGGACATCGTCGACCAGGGCCGCATGCTCGGCACGGTGACCGTGCGCGCCCGCGATGAGCTCGACGAACGCATCGCCAGCTACAGCCTGCTCGCGCTGGCGCTGATCGCGCTGGCGGGCATCGGCACCTGGGCCGTCTCGGCGTGGGTGCAGGCCATCGTCACCCGCCCGCTGGCGGCCATGACCGACATCGCGCGCGACGCCGTGCAGCACGACGTGCTGTCGCGCCGCGCCTCCAAGCTGGGCGACGACGAGGTGGGCGACCTGGTGGACGCATTCAACGGGTTGCTGTCAGAAATCGAACGGCGCAAGGCGGCGCAGGAGTCGTCCGCGGCGGACAAGGATCGCGAGGTGGAGGAGCGCCGGCTCGCGCAGCTGGAGGTGATGCGGCTGAACGAGGAGCTGGAGCGCCGGGTGCACGAGCGCACCGCGCAGCTGGAGGAGTCGAACCGCGACCTGCAGGCCGCCACGCGCGAGGCCGAGAACGCCAACCGGGCCAAGTCGGAGTTCCTGTCCAACATGAGCCACGAGCTGCGCACGCCGCTCAACGCCATCATCGGCTTCGGCCAGCTGCTGGATCACGACGACACCGCCGGCGGTTCGCCGGAACGCAAGCGCGGCTTCGTCAAGCACATCGTCGACGCCGGCAACCACCTGCTCACCCTGATCAACGAGATCCTGAACCTCGCGCAGATCGAGTCGGGCAAGGTGTCGGTCAGCCTGGAGCCGGTCGACCTGCTCGAGGTGCTGGAGGAGTGCCACGCGCTCACCCGCACGGCGTCGGCGCAGCGCGGCATTCGCCTGGTGTTTCCGCAGAACAGCCTCAGCGTGCACGCCGACCGCACGCGGCTGAAGCAGGTGCTGCTGAACCTGCTGTCGAACGCCGTGAAGTACAACCGCGAGCACGGCGCCGTGCTGGTGGAATGCACGCCGGGCGACGAAGGCCGCGTCCGCATCGCGGTGCAGGACACCGGCGCCGGCCTCACGCCCGAGCAGCTGCGTTCGCTGTTCCAGCCATTCAACCGCCTTGGCCGCGACGCCACCATCGAGGGCAGCGGCATCGGCCTGGTGCTCACGAAGCGGCTCGTGGAGTTGATGGGCGGCGTCATCGGCGTGCACAGCACCCCGGGCACCGGCAGCACGTTCTGGATCGACCTGCGCAGCGCCGAGCCCGCCAAGGTGGACCTCGCCATGGTTCAGTATCGCCTGCCCACCGTCACCGAGCTGATGGGCGGCGAGCCGCAGGTGACCACCATCCTGTGCGTGGACGACAACCGCGCCAACCTGGCCCTGCTCACCGAGGCGCTGTCGCTGCGCCCCGACTGCCTGGTGCTGACGGCCACCGACGGCCAGGCGGGCGTCGACATGGCGCGCAGCCACAGCCCCGACGTGATCCTGATGGACAACAACATGCCCGTGATGAACGGGCGCGAGGCGATGCGCATCCTGCGCGCGGACCCGGCCACCGCCGGCATCCCGGTCATCGCCGTGAGCGCGGCGGCCATGCCCAACATGGTGGCCTCGGGCCTCGAGCTGGGCTACTTCCGCTACCTGGTCAAGCCGTACGACCTGGTGGACCTGACCGATGCGGTCGACTCGGCGATCGACCTCGCGCGCGGCCAGTCGCGTGGCGCGGGCGCCGGCACACACTGACGGAGGTGTCAGGCATCGCCTCTCACCGCCTTCGGCGGCGTGAGGCGATGCCTGACACCTCCGGTTTGGTTGTGCGGGGCACGTTCGCGCCGTGGCCATCGGCCGCCACGATCCAGCCCTCCAGCGCATCGATGTTCGCCGGCATGCCCCAGCCCTTCTGCGTGTCGGCCCACCCCGCCAGCAGCAGGCACAGCGCGGCGTCCAGCTTGTCGCCCTGCGCATCGGCCACCAGTTCGTCGCGCTGCGCGTGCGTGAGCTTCAGGCGCAGGCCGCGCCAGCGTCCCTGCTCCAGCGCGTCGACGAGATCCTTGCGCGCGATGAGGCGGTCGGCGGTCTGCTGCGCCTTGGTATCGCTCTTGTACGAACGGCGGTCGATCAACGCGCGCGCCACCATGCCCGGATAGCCCTCCAGCGCCACGCGCGTGGCGTCGCCGTCGACCAGGCCCGGCACGTGCACGCCTGCCGTGCGCAGCGCGGGCACGCCGGCGTGCAGCATGAAGGCCACCGGCGGATTCACCCACTTCATCGACGGGCTGCTGCCGGCCGGGCCGTCGCAGGCGCGATGCGCGAACTTGCCGCCCACGGGGCGCGCATCGCAGAACGCGGCGAAGGTCTCGACGATTGCCGCGCGCGACAGGCCGGCGTAGTGCGTCATGCAGCCGGCCCAGTCGTCGGGCCAGGCCAGCGCCTGCACGAGCTCGCGCGGCAGGCCGAACGGCAGGTCGAACGCGGCCAGCCACGGGCCGGCACGCTCGAGCGCGTGGGCGAACTCGGCCAGCGTGGCATTCTCCTCGAAGCGCTCCAGCCGCAGCAGGCCGGGACGCTGCCAGCGGCCCCAGGCCCACACGATGGGCTTGCCGCGGCGTGGCGCGCTCGAGAAATCGACGCCGGCCAGCGCGGGGCCTTCGGGCGCCGCGGGGACGGCGGGCGCGGGGGAGACGGCAAGATTCATGACGGCATTTTTGCTCACAAGGCGCCACCGCCGCGGCCCCAAGGTCAAGCGCGTTGAGGTAGGCTCGAACGCACTGCAGACCGTTCCTGCCGGGCCATCCCGTCGCTTTCCCGCACACCATGGTCGCACCCGCGCCGACTCCGTCGCTTTCGTCCATTGCCCCCGACGCCTCCCTGGCGAGCCCGCGCCTGCCCGGCACCGCGCGCGACTTCGACGACGACGACTCCACCCAGGGCGCGCCCCTGCTCGAGGCCCTGCTGGCCGACACCGCGCGGCCGTCGCGCCTGGGGCTGCCCGCGGGCGCCGGTCCGGTGTTCGAGGTGGTCGCGCTCGTCACGCTCGCCGCCATCGCGATGGCCATCGGCGGCGCGCACTTCGGGATGTCGGTGTCCTGGGTGCGCCTGTTCGACAACGTCCACTGGACGGTGGCCGACATCGGCGCCGCCTGGCTCGCCTGGATCGGCGTGCGCGACGCCCGCGAGCGCGGCCAGCGCGCCGAGGTCGCCGCGCGCCGCTGGTTCGCGCTGGGCTTCACGTCGTACGCCATCGGCCAGGCCTTCTGGGACCTGCAGGCCTTCCTGTCCTGGCACCCGTTCCCGGCGCCGTCCGATCCGTTCTACATGATGATGGCGCCATGCTGTGCGCTGGGCATGATGGGCTACCTGCGCGGCCGCGTGAGCGAGTCGCAGCGGCTGGCCGCGGTGCTCGACACCCTGTCGCTGGCCATCGCGGCGGTGGCGCTCGCGCTGGTGGTCTACCTGCCCGAGCGCGGCGCCATGAGCGCGCTGTCGCTCGGCGTCATGGTGACCTATCCCACGCTGTTGCTGGCCGGCGCCTGCGTGGGCGTGATGTTGATCGCGCTGCTGCGCGTGGGCCGCTGCTGGCCCGTGTGGGTGCTCACGGCGATGCTCGCGGCGCACGGCGGCCTGTGGATGGAGTGGAACGCGCTGTCGCTGCGGCACGCGTTGTCGGACGGCGGCGTCGTCAACTCGCTGTTCTCGGTGTGCACGCTGATGGGCGGCCTGGCGGTCAGCTGCTGGCGCGTGGAGGCGGCGGTCGATCCGCGCATCGAGCGCTTCTACGAAGGCGCGCTGCGCATACTGCCGCTGGTGGTGGTGGTGGGCGTCACGTTCGCGGTGACGCTGCAGGACTCGGTGGCGCACCTGTCGCCATCCGCACGCTTCGCCTGCGACGCCGCCGCGGTGATCGTGATCGTGCTGGCCGCGGTGCGCCAGACGCTGCAGCTGCGCGACCGCGACCAGCTGATCGAGGCCCAGCGCCAGCTGCGCGATCGCGAGAACCAGCTGGGCGAGCTCAACCAGCACCTGGAGCAGCGCGTGCAGGCCCGCACGCAGGAGGCCGACGAGCGCAACGCCGAGCTGTCCACCGCGCTGCAGCAGCTGTCGATGGCGCAGCACGAGCTCGTGCGCGCCGAGAAGCTGGCCGGGCTGGGCTCGCTCGTGAAGGGCGTGGCCATCGAGATCTCGGCCGCGCTGGCCAACGCCGACATGGTGGCGATGACACTGCCGGCCCAGGTGGAATCGCTGGCGCGACTGCATGCCCACTCCGGCGCCGACAGCCCCCGCCTGCGCAGCCAGTTGGCCGGCTACGTGGCCGCCCTCGACGAGAGCCACAAGCAGATGGGCCTCTCGCTGGACCAGGCGCGGCACGTGATCGGCGTGCTGCAGCAGATCGCCGTCGACCAGACCAGCGACCAACGCCGCACCTTCGACCTGCTGGCCAGCGTGCGCGAGATCTGCGACCTCACCCGCCTGGCCCATCGCCACGACCCGATCGAGATCATCGTCACCGGCGAGACCGAGCTGATGCTCGACAGCTACCCCGGCTCCATCGGCCAGGTGCTCAACCAGCTGGTGGAGAACGCGATCGTGCACGGCTTCTCGCGCACCGGCGAGGGCACCATCTCGGTCCGCGTGTGGCCGTCCGGGCACGACGCCGTGCGCATCACCGTGCACGACGACGGCGTGGGCATCCCGCCCGCCGACCTGCCGCAGGTCTTCGCGCCGTTCTTCACCACCCGGCTGGCGCAGGGCGGAAGCGGCCTGGGCCTGACGATTTCGCGCAACATGGTCAACGGCATCCTGGGCGGACGCATCGAGATCGCGTCGCCGCCCGGCTCGGGCACCACCGTCACGCTGACGTTGCCGCGACTGGCGCCGCGTTCACACGGCTAGAAGCGCCACGCCGGCCGCCATCAGCACGGCGCCCGCCATGCGCGAGCCGCGGTCGCCCTCGCCCAGCAGCTTCCCGCCGATCAGCGCGGCGAACAGCATCGAGATCTCGCGCGCCGGCGCCACGTGCGAGACCGGCGCCAGCCGCACCGCGTACAGCACCAGGATGTAGGCCAGCGGGCTCACCAGCGCCAGGATGACCGCGTGCCACTTGTAGCGCCGCCACGCCTCGGAGAAGCCGGCGGGATCGCGCAGCAGCGTGGGCATCATGAACGGCAGCCGCACCAGGTTGCCGAAGTAGTCGATGAGCACGGGCCCGATCAGCAGCTTCTTGACGGAATAGCCGTCGAGCACCGTGTACACCGCGATCAGCACGCCGGTGGCCGCGCCCCAGCGCAGGCCGGCGTGCACGCGGGCGCGCTGCGCGGGGTCGTGCGCGGCGCGCAGCAGCGCCGGGCCGCCCGCGATGATGAACACGCCGCCGCACACGCACAGAACGCCCAGTCCGCTGCGAAGGGTCAGCGCCTCGCCGAGGAAGGCCACGGCCAGCAGCGAGCTCACCAGCGGGCCCGTGCCGCGCGCCACCGGATACACCACGGTGAGGTCGGATACCCGGTACCCCTTGAGCAGCACCTTGAAGTAGGCCAGGTGCGTGAAGCCGCTGAGGCCGATGAAGCCCCACTCCACCCAGCCCCAGCGCGGCACCTCGCGCCAGCCCAGCCACAGCCCGGCCGGGGCCCAGAACAACGCGAGCAGGAGGCCGCCCATCAACACGAAGTGCCTGTTGCCACCGGTCTTCTTCGCGACGATGTTCCAGAACGCGTGCAGCAGGGCGGCGACGATCACCATCGCGAGGGCGGACAAGGGCATGGCACGATTCTAGAATCGACCGTTCGCAATTTCGGGAGGAGACGATGCTGAGGATCCTGGGCAAGCCCACGTCGATCAACGTGCGCAAGGTGCTGTGGCTCTGCGAAGAGCTGGCGCTGCCGCACGTGCTCGAGCCCTGGGGCACCGGCCTGCGCGATACCCACGAGCCCGAGTTCCTCGCGCTCAACCCGAACGCGCTGGTGCCGGTGCTGGTGGACGGCGACGCCGTGCTGTGGGAGTCCAACACCATCTGCCGGTACCTGGCCGGCCAGGCGGGGCGCGACGACCTCCTCCCGCGCGAGCCGCTGGCTCGGGCGCGCGTGGAGCAATGGATGGACTGGCAGGCCGGCGAGCTCAACAACGCCTGGCGCTACGCGTACATGAACCTGGTGCGCCACAGCCTGGCGCACCAGGACGCGCAGGCGGTGGCGGCCAGCGTTGCCGCGTGGAACCGCCACATGGCCATCCTCGAGCACCAGCTGCAACGCGCCGGCGACCACGCCACCGGGGACGCGTTCACGCTGGCCGACATCGGGCTGGGACTGTCGGTGAACCGCTGGTTCATGACGCCCCTGGAGCGGCCGGCGCTGCCTCGCGTGCAGGCCTACTACGACCGGCTGGCGGAGCGCGCGGCCTTTCGCCTGCACGGCCGCAACGGCTCGCCGTAGGAACGTCGACGATCTGTCACGCATTCGCGCGGCTTTTCCGGGCTTCGAAAGATCGCCCGACGCCTAGAGTCGAAGGTTGTGCCGCCCTACCCCGGCGGCCGCGATCCCGTGACTCTCCGCGTCGCACGACGACCGACGAAGGCCCCCATGCATTCCGCTTCCCGTTCCCTGACCTTCAAGAACAAGATCGCCCTGCTCGCCGGCGTGTCCATCGCCGGCGTCGTGCTGCTCACGGCCGGCGCGGCGTGGACGCTGCGCGACCAGATCATCGAGGGCCGCAAGGCCGGCCTCATGATGGCGGTGCAGTCGCAGCGCAGCATCGCCGCCGCGTACCAGCAGAAGGCCGAAAAGGGCGAGATGAGCGTGGAGTCGGCGCAGAAGGCGGCCGCCGACGCCCTGCGCGGCGCGCGCTTCGGCGGGCCCGACGGCAATGCGAACTACTTCTTCATCTGGCGCAACGACGGCGTGGGCGTGATGCACCCGTTCAAGCCCGAGTGGAGCGGGCAGAACATGATGGGCAAGATCATGGATCCGACCGGCGTCGATATCATCGCCGCCCTGGTCAACGGTGCGAACAAGAGCGCCAACGGCAACGCGTACATCGCGATGAAGTTCCCGCGCCCGGGCAAGACCGAACCGGTGCCCAAGCTGCAATACGTCGGCACGGTGCCGGCCTGGAACTGGATCATCGGCTCGGGCCTGTACATGGACGACGTCGATGGCGAGGTGTGGGCCGTGCTGGCCAAGGGCCTGGCGGTGGCCGTGATCCTGCTGCTGGCGATCGGCTCGATCGGCATGGCCATCTACCGCAGCGTGGTGCGCCAGATCGGCGGCGAGCCGGCGGAAGCGCTCGCGGCGATGAACGAGGTGGCCCACGGCAACCTGTCGATGCAGCTGCGCAGCCCGGTGCCGGGCAGCCTGATGGCCGGCCTCGCGACGATGATCGAATCGCTGCGCAACACGGTGACGCAGATCCGCCGCTCCACCGACAGCATCGCCACGGCGTCCGGCGAGATCGCCATCGGCAACAACAGCCTGGCCAGCCGCACCGAGCAGACCGCGTCGAGCCTGCAGCAGGCCGCCGCCACGATGGAGCAGCTCACGCAGACGGTGCGCCAGACCTCCGAGTCGGCGTCCGAAGCCAACAAGCTCGCGTCCGTCGCTGCGAGTGGCGCCACCGAGGGCGGCGACGTCGTCCAGCGCGTGGTGACCACGATGGACGAGATCAACGCCAGCTCGCGCAAGATCACCGACATCATCGGCGTGATCGACGGCATCGCGTTCCAGACCAACATCCTCGCCCTGAACGCCGCGGTGGAAGCCGCGCGCGCCGGCGAGCAGGGCCGCGGATTCGCCGTGGTCGCCAGCGAGGTGCGCAGCCTCGCCCAGCGCTCGGCCAACGCCGCGCGCGAGATCAAGACGCTCATCGGCGCGTCGGTGGAACGCGTGGAGGCCGGCGGCCAGCTGGTGGCGGAGGCCGGCGGCACGATGCAGGGCATCGTGCAGGGCGTGCATCGCGTCAGCGACATCATCCAGGAGATCACCCGGGCCAGCGCCGAGCAGGCATCGGGCATCGGCCAGGTCAACGTGAGCGTGTCGGAGCTCGACCAGATGACGCAGCAGAACGCGGCGCTCGTCGAGGAATCGGCCGCCGCGGCCGAGAGCCTGAAGGACCAGGCTCGCCAGCTGGCCGGCATCGTCCAGGTGTTCAGGCTGGAGCGCTAAGAACCCGTGAGCCAGAATGTGCGCTCCCTGCAAGGAGTGCACATGACCCAACCCGTCCTCGTCGAGCTCTGGCGCGGCGACATCGTCGAGTCGTTCCACCGCGGCGCGTTCGCGGTCGTCGACCCCGCCGGCGGCGTGCTGCGCCAGGGCGGCGACATCGATCGCCCGGTCTACGCGCGCTCCGCCGTCAAGGGCCTGCAGGCGCTGCCGCTGGTGTCCTCCGGCGCCGCCGACCGCTTCGGCCTGTCGT
>JBBQYL010000152.1:0-12635 GCA_038208735.1 Burkholderiales bacterium | reverse complement strand
CGCCGCCGCATTGATCGCGCTGGGCATGGCGGCCTTCCTCGCGGCCGTGACTCAGGCGCCGATGACCTCCTTCATCATCGTCATGGAGATGGTAGGCGGCCACGCAATGGTGCTCAGCCTGATGGCCGCCGCGCTCGGCGCGAGCCTGGTGTCGCGCTGGATCGCGCGTCCGCTCTACGGCGCGCTGGCGCAGGCGATCGTGGCGCGCCAAAGCCAAGGGGTCTGGCGCCCGCCCGGACGGCATTCCCCTGAAGCTGACGACACGGGCGCGGGTGCCTGACCCCGATCGCGTCGTGACCCCGTAGTCCCAGATGATGCCGCTCTGGCTGTCGCTGTCGCCGGCGTCGGTGCCTGCACGGCGGGCTCGGCCGCCGTGGCGGCGTTCGCGGACGCCGGAAGCAGCGCGATGACCAGGCGGATGGCCAGCGAGAACACCAGGGCGCCCAGGGCGACGGCCTCGGCGATGCGGTCTTCACGCGAATGCGGCACGCTGCCGTCGACTCAAAGGTCGATCAGCTTCTCGCGGATGGCCCAACGCACCAGCGCCGGCACGTCGGCCAACTCGAGCTTGGCCATCAGGCGGCTGCGGTAGGTGTCCACGGTCTTGGGCGACAGGTGCAGCTCGTCGCCGATGGCCGCGCTGGACTTGCCGCTGGCCACCATCACCAGGATCTGGCGCTCTCGCGGCGACAGCGTGTTGCCGCGGTCGGCGTCGCTGGTGAGGCCCTTCACGGCGATGTCGCCGAGCCCCTCGCCAAGGTAGCGGCGGCCCTGCTGCACGGCCTCGACCGCGGTGGCCAGCTCGGTGCTGGCCGAGCCCTTGAGCACGTAGCCGGAGGCGCCCATGCGCAGCGCCTCGGCGACGTTGCGCGGCTGGTCGGACATCGACAGCACGATGACCTTGGCGGCCATCTGGCGTCGCTGCATCTCGGCCAGTACCTCGAAGCCCGAACGGCCGGCCAGCTGCAGGTCGAGCATGACGAGATCGGGCGCCAGCCGATTGACTTCCGACAGCGCCTGGGTGATGTCCTCGCCCTCGCCGACGATCGTGTGCCCCGCGCCTTGCAGCAGGGCGCTGAGCCCGGCCCGCACGATGGGGTGGTCGTCGATCAGATAGATTCTTGCCATGGTTTCTTGTCGCTCCCTGTCGCACGGTACGCCGCGAGCCTGCCGAGGTCAATCTCTGAAAAACAAGGCTCTGAATGTACTTTGCGCTCGAATCACTTGTATGGAGAACAGGCGCCGGTAAACGGCCATTTCGAGATCGGCGGTGTCACGCGACGAGTCGCCAATATCATGCCTTCGGGCGATGAAAAGTAGGAAAGCCTCGACTGGGTTGGCGCGCGGAAAACACCCGCCGCGCATGGCCTCATGAACCGCCGAGCACGGCCAGCAGCCGATCGATGTCCACCGGCTTGACAAGGTGTGCGTCGAAGCCCGCCTGCCTGGCGCGCGCGATGTCGTCGGCGCCGCCGTAGCCCGTGAAGGCGATCAGCCGCATCGGCTTGCCGTCCAGGCGGCGGCGGATCTCGGCGGCGAGCTGGTAGCCGTCCATGCCCGGCAGGCCGATGTCGATCACGGCCACGGTGGGCGCGAAGGCATCGAGCTGGGCCAGCGCGAGATCGGGATGGATGGCGGTCGACACCACGTAGCCGAAGGCCTGCAGCAGGATCTCCATCGACTCCACGGCGTCGACGTTGTCGTCCACCAGCAGCACGCGCTGGGCGGTGGCGGAAGGGGCGTCGAGGGAAGAGGCAGCGGCAGTCATGCAGGCTCGGGTGAGGGTGGCGACCGCGATGGCGGGGCTCTGGCGTCGGATTATGGCAGCGGCCGCGGCCGCGCCTTCCCCCTGGAAACGCCGACTGTCCTACACGCGTTGATGGGCTCGACCTACCCCCCCCGCCAGGCCTTCGGTTCGACACTGGTGAAGACTCGACAATGAAGGCGGAGACCCCATGAACGACAGCCGTTGCGGCCACGACCGCGCCCCTTTCCGGAGGTCGCGATGAGCGGCGACGTGCACGTCATTCCCGCGTCGCGCGAGACGCTGACGCTGGACGTGGAGCGCATGGGGGCGCCGGGCGAACCGCCGCGCGAGCAGGACCGCGTGCTGCTGCACATGCCCATCGACGTGCGCAGCACGTCGATGGTGGTCGTCGCCTCGCTGCTGAGCCTGTACGCGCTGCGATGGGCGGCCGAGATCGTGATCCCGGTGCTGATGGGGCTGCTGTTCAGCTACGCGTTGACGCCGCTGGTGGATCGCCTCGTGCGCGTGGGCATCCCCCGCGCGCTGGGCGCCGCCGTGGTGATGATGGCCCTGGTGGGCGGACTCGCGTGGACGACGTGGTCGTTGAGCGACCAGGCCAACAGCCTGATCACCTCGCTGCCGGATGCGGCGCAGAAGCTGCGCGACACGCTGCACACGAAGCTGCGCGATCCCAACCCGTCGACGATGGACCAGGTGCAGAAGGCCGCCACCACGCTGGCCCAGGCCGCCGACAGCAACGCGAAGACGACCCCGGGCGTCGCCAAGGTGCAGATCGTCAAGGCGTCGTTCAACATCCAGGACTACCTGTTCACCGGAACCATGCGCGCGGCCCAGGCCGCTGCGCAGGTGGTGGTGGTCGCGTTCATCACGTATTTCCTGCTGGCCGCCGGCGACACGTTCCGGCGCAAGCTCGCGCGCATCGCCGGTCCCAACTTCGCCAAGCGCAAGATCACGGTGCAGGCGCTCGACGAGATCACCGAGCAGATCCAGCGCTACCTGCTCGTGCAGCTGCTCACCAGCGTGGTGGTGGGCATGGCCAGCGCGCTGGCCTTCTGGGCGCTGGGCTTCAACAACGCCGCGGTGTGGGGCGTGCTGGCCGGCGTCCTCAACATGGTGCCCTACGTGGGCACGATGGTGATCTGCGGCGCCTCGGCGGTCGTCGCGCTGCTGCAGTTCGGCACTCCGCAGATGGCGGCCACCGTGGGCAGCGTCTCCATCATCCTGCACGTGATCACCGGCTACATCATCACCCCGTGGCTGACCAGCCGCACCAGCCGGCTCAATGCCGTCGTCGTGTTCGTGGGCGTGCTCGCCTGGGGCTGGCTGTGGGGCGTCTGGGGCCTGCTGTTGGGCACGCCCATCCTGATGGCCTTGAAGGCCGTCTGCGACCGCGTGGACGAGCTGAAGGCGATCGGCGAGCTGCTGGGCGGCAACTTGAAGCCGGCTGAAAGCAGCGGCATGGTGAGCGCATGACCGTCGCCAAGCTCAAGACCGTCAAGCCGGCGGAACGCGCCGCGGTGCTCTCCAGCAGCCGCAACCTGAAGATGGCGCGCTCCGCGCACGCCTATGTGCGCGGCAACACGCGCCAGTTCTACGAATGGCTGCAGGCGCAGGCGCCGGAGTCGTTGCCGGCGGGCCCCGCCATCTGGATCTGCGGCGACTGCCATCTGGGCAACCTGGGACCCATCGCCAACATGAACGGCGGCGTCGAGATCCAGATCCGCGACCTCGACCAGACCGTCATCGGCAATCCGGCGCACGACCTGATCCGCCTGGGCCTGTCGCTGGCCATGGCCGCGCGCGGCTCCGACCTGCCCGGCGTCACCACCGCGGTGATGCTGGAGCAGCTGATGGAGGGCTACTGTGCCGGCTTGGCCGGCGTCGCCGACGACCAGGCCGCGGCGCTCCCCGCGCCGGTTCGTCTCGTGATGAAGGACGCGTTGCGCCGATCGTGGAAGCACCTGGCGCGCGACCGCTTCGACGCCGTCGTGCCCACGGTGCCCATCGGCAAGCGCTTCTGGAAGCTGGCGCCCGACGAGAAGGACGCGATCGCGCGCCTGTTCGAGAAGAAGTCGGTGTCGCGCCTGGCCACGCTGCTGGGCTCGCGTGACGACGACGCGCCGGTGGCCGTGCTGGACGCCGCCTACTGGATGAAGGGCTGCAGCTCGCTGGGCCTGCTGCGCTACGCGGTGGTGCTGGGCGTAGGCGATCCGCAGGGCGACGACCTGCAGTACTGCCTGATCGACATCAAGCAGGCCGTGCCCGCGGCGGCCCCGGCCTACAAGGATTCGCGCATGCCCAAGGATCACGCGATGCGCGTGGTGGATGGCGCGCGCCATCTTTCGCCGCACCTGGGCGACCGCATGCTGGCGGCCGAGCTGCTGGGCAAGCCGGTGTTCCTGCGTGAATTGCTGCCCCAGGACCTGAAGCTGGAGATCGAGCAGCTGACACGCGACGAGGCCACCGAGGTGGCCGCCTTCCTGGGCGGCGTGGTGGGCAAGGCGCACGCGCGCCAGATGGACGGCCCGACGGCGACGGCCTGGCGGGCCGAGCTGCGCAAGGGCCGCTCGCGCACGCTCGACGCGCCCGGCTGGCTGTGGAACAGCATCGTCGACCTGGTGGCCAGCCACGAGGCGGGTTACCTGCAGCACTGCCGCCGCTACGCCCTGCGCGACGCCGCCTGAAGGGGTCAGGCATTGCCGCCGTACCTGGCGGCAATGCCTCGAACGTGACCTGCTCAGCCGGGCCTCAGAGGCAAGGCAGCCGCCCCGCGCAAGGCCACGATGGCGTCCAGCACGCCCTTGACCCTGAACGGCCGCAGCAGCAGCCGGCGCACGTCCAGCTCCTTCTGGCGCAGCGCCAGCGGCGTGCCGCAGCTGGCCGCATCACGGCCATCGGGACGATCTCGCCCACGACCAGGTCGCGCAGCGAGCCGAAGATCGCCAGGTCCATCGCGTCGAGCGTGCGCGGCTGGCGGTCGATCCTGCACAGGGTGCCGATGATGGCGCCGCCGGGCAGTTGCAGCGTCGCGCCCGCGTAGAACCGGATCTGGGGCGCACCCAGCACCAGCGGGTTGTCGTGGAAGCGCTCGTCGACGTGCGTGTCCTCCACCACCATCACCTGGGGCCTGGCGATGGCGTGGCCGCAGAACGACGACTCGCAGCCGGTCTCGCAGACGTCCAGGCCCCCACCCGCGCCTTGAACCATTGCCGATTCGCGTCGATCAGGCTCACCAGCACGATGGGCATGTCGAACTCGTCGGCGGCGAAGCGCACCACGCGGTCGAAGCGTTCCTCGGGCGGGGTGTCCAGGATCGGCATCTCGCGCAGGGCCAGCAGCCGGCGCTCGTCGTCTGTGGGGATGGGGGCGGGAATCATCGGGCGCCGGTTTCGCCCCGGGCATCGGCAGCCTGGGACGTTCATCGGCCGTCCGACCGCCGGCTTGAGCGCGGAAGTCAGTTGGTCACGGCCTTGATGTAGATCGGCGTGCTCGCCTTGCACAGCTGGCTGGCCGACGCCGGTTTGATCGGCTTGGCCATGTAGGACGACTGCAAGGTGGACGGCAACGGGCTGGGCAGGCGCATGTGGAAGCGCACCTCCTCGAGGTAGGACTTGCCGCCGGAGCTGATGCACAGGTATTCGATGTCGACGCTGGCGTAGGTGCCGTAGTCCAGCTTGGCCGCAGCCTGCAGCTGGGCCAGCGTGAGGTGCCCGCCCACGTTGGCGCCGACCGTGGAGCCGAGGTTGCTGGCGTTGATCCCGTCGAGCATGGCCAGCGTGGGCGCGAAGAAGTCCTGTTGCGCCAGGCCCGAGCAGGTGCCGTGCTCGATCCACTCGTGGCGCTCGAGGTACGACTGCGTGCCGGGCTCGTCGGCCTTCAGCAACGCCTCGGTGGACGCGGACAAGGTCAGCGCGGGCAACAGCGACCACTTGCCGGCCTCGTCGTTCGATTTTTGCGCGGCCGTGGCGCCGCAGTAGGAACCGCTCTGCGGCCACAGCCCGTGCAGCGAGAACGCGTGCGCATCCTGGCGGCTGGGCGTCTCGCTGGCGCACTCGGGCTTGCCCGACACGGTGAGGCAGAACGCCGGCTCCCAGCTGATGGCCAGGGCGTAGTTCTCGACGGGCGAGGCGGCGTGGGCGGCCGACGCGAAGGTGGTGGCGAGCGCGAAGGCGGCGCCGCAGAAAAAGGGTCGCAGGGCAAGGGACGGATGCATGCTCGAGATCTCCTGGGTTTGTGATGGGATCGAGCGCTCGTGGCGCCCGACCGGCCCGGATTCCAGCATGCGTGCGTGACAAATGGGGCGTCGAAAGCGTGCGGCGGATACCCCATACCGTGTTTTGGGTACCCGGCCGGCGTGCATTACCCGCGGGATCAGGAGGGTGCCGCGCGTTCTCAGGCCGTGCGCAACGGCGGCGGCCTGCGCAGCAGGAAGATGGCCACGGCCGCGATGAGGCAGGCCACGCCGGCGGCGTACAGCGCCGGGCTGTACGACTGCATCACGGTGCGCGTGAGCCCCGCGCCGTAGGCCGCCACCGCACCGCCCAGCTGGTGGCCCGCGAAGATCCAGCCGAAGATCATCGGCACGCGCTGCTTGTCGAACGCGGCGCTGGTGAGCCGGACGGTGGGCGGCACGGTGGCCACCCAGTCGAGCCCGTAGAACACCGCGAACAGCGATAGCCCGGCGATGGTGAACGTGGAATGCGGCAGCCACATCAGCGACAGCCCGCGCAGGCCGTAGTACCAGAACAGCAGCTTGCGCACGTCGTAGCGATCGGACAGCCAGCCCGACGCGATCGTGCCCACGAAGTCGCAGGCGCCGATGGTGGCCAGCACCGAGGCCGCCGGCAGCGGGCCCAGGCCGTAGTCGCCGCACAGGGTGATGAAGTGGGTCTGGATGAGTCCGTTGGTGCTCAGGCCGCACACGAAGAACGTGCCGAACAGCACCCAGAAGGCGCCACTGCGCGAGGCCATGGCCAGCGTGCGCAGGGGCTCGGCGAAGCCGGGGCGCCAGGCCGGCAGCGCCGGGTCGGCCTGGGCCGGATCGGCGCCGAAAGGCCGCAGTCCCAGCTCCTTCGGGCGGTCGCGCAGCAGGCAGAAGGCCAAGCCGGCCACCACGAGGCAACTGGTGAACACGGGGATGACCGCCATGCGCCAGCCGTGGTTCTGGATCAGCGAGGCCGCGATCGGCAGGAAGACGAGCTGCCCGGTGGCCGAGCTGGCGGTGAGCATGCCCATGACCAGGCCGCGGCGCTGCTCGAACCAGCGATTGGCCACGGTGGCGCCCAGCACCAGCGCCGTGAGGCCCGAGCCCACGCCCAGCACCACGCCCCACAGCAGCACGAGCTGCCACAGCGCCGTCATGCGCGTGGCCAGCACCATGCCGGTGGCAATGAGCAGCAGCGCGCTGCAGATGATGCGGCGCAGGCCATAGCGCTCCATCAGCACGGCCGCGAACGGGCCGATCAGGCCGAACAGCACGAAGCGCAGCGCGATGGCCCCGGAGATCTGGTCGGTGCTCCAGCCGAACTCCTTGCTGAGCGGCAGCAGGAAGGCGCCGGGCAGGCCCAGCGCGGCCGACGAGGTGAGCATCGTGAGGAAGGCGATGCCCATCACGACCCACGAGAAGTGGATGCCGCGGCGGCCGAACCAGTGGGCGACGGGGGTCGCGAACATCCTCAGGCCTCCTGGGTCGGCATGAGGCGAGTGCGCGCGGCCGCGAGCAGCTCGTGGGCCAGCGGCGAGCCTTCGGTGGCGCGCGCCAGCAGCAGCGCGCCCGCCATCGTGGCGTAGTCGGCCAGCGCGGCCTGGCGGCGCGCGGCCGCGTCGGCGCCGGGCTCCACGTCGGCCAGGATCCGCAGGAGCGCCTCGAGTCCGTCGGCGTACGCCGCACGGATCGGCGCATCGGCGGGTTCGCGCGACACGTCGGTGGCGAGCGACACGGTCGGGCAGCTGTGGCCGACGTCCTTGACGCTCTGCGAGGCCAGGAACTTGTCCAGCAGCAGGGTACGACGCGAAGCATCGTCGGGCTTGGACGCGATGCGCTTGTGCCAGCGCTCGGCCGACTGCTCGAACGCCCGCGCCACGGCCACGCCGGCCAGCGCGTCCTTCGACTCGAATTGGCCGTAGAAGCCGCCGTGGGTGAGCCCGGCGGCGCCCATCAGGTCGGCTACGCTGACGCCCTTGACGCCGCGTTCGCGGAACAGGCGGGCGGAGGCGTCGGTGATCTGCTGTCGGTGGGTTTCGGCTTCGGCCCGTGAAACGCGCGGCATGGGGGTTCCCTCGCGAGATTGGATGCTTAAAGTTTAGTCATACAGCCCTGTGCGACACCCGGCTCTCCCGCCGAAGCCCAAGGCCGGGCAAGCGCGTTGCCGTGCAAGGTGCATCATTGCGAACAACCACCTCGACAGGAGAAACACGATGCGCGCCAGGACTCTCTTGATGACCACCGCGCTGCCGCTGGCCCTGGCCATCGCCGGCTGTGCCACGCCCCCATCGCGCGGCGAGGCCTACGAACAGGCGTTGAGCCAGTGGCAGGGCGCGCCCGAGGACAACCTGCGCGCCCGCTGGGGCAAGCCCGTGGCCGAGGAGCAGATCGGCAACGGCCGGTGGCTCACGTACGTGGTCGCCAACGGCGCCGTCCCGCCACCGACGGTGAGCTTCTCCATCGGCGGGTTCGGCTTCGGCGGCGGCCACACCTCGGTCGGCGGCGGCGTGGGCGTCACCGCGCCCGTGGGCCAGGCCACGCCGGTGACCTGCACCACGCGCTTCCTGGTGGAGAACGGCAAGGTGAGCAGCTATACGTTCGATGGGGCCGGGTGCGGCTCGGCCTGACTGCAGGACTCGCCTACACCGCGCGCGCCAGCGGAATCCCGCGCTTCGAACGTGACCGTGCCGTCGCCAGGAATGTGCACCAGCGTGCCTTGATGGCCGCGGATCACCTGGTGGGCGATGTACAGGCCCAGGCCCATGCCGGTGCGGTTGCGCTGGTTGACGGCCGACTGCCGCTTGAACGGATCGAACAACGCCGTCACGATCTCCGGCGGAATCGGGGGCGCGTCGTTGGTGATGGTGAACACCGCCATGCGATCCTCCTCGCCGAGCCGGAGCACGATGTTGCCAAGACCGTGGTGACGCGCGTTGCTCAACAGGTTGGCCACCACCTGCGTGAAGCGGCCTTCGTCGGCCTCGACGAACAAGGCGTCGGGCAGCGTCACGGGCAAGGCGATGGTGGGAAACGCGACCTGCGACTCCTCCACGAGCTGGCGGATGACGGGTACCAGGTCGACGCGGGCCCACTGCATCGTCAGGTCGAAGCCGTGATGCAGGCGCGAGATGTCCAGGACGTCGCCCAGCAGCTGCTTCATCCGGTGAGTGGAACTGCGGATCACGGAGTTCAGGCGACCGGGCTCGCCGCCACGTTCCAGCGCGGCGTTGGCCATGCTCAGCGACTGCAACGGGTTGCGCAGGTCGTGTCCGAGAACGGCCCACAGCTGCGATCGCATCTGGTCGATCTCCAGCACCCGATCGGTGTACGCGCGGCCCACGCTGTCGAGCAGTTGCGAGGCGATCTCCAGCTCCACCTCGTTCCACGGCTCCGACCGTCCGCGCACCGTCTCGCGCCACTCCGCGAACGAGCCGCGCGGGGTCAGGCGCGGGCCGAGCGGGCCGTGCGCGATGATCTTGTCCGGCTTGCCGCCCCAGCGGATCGTCTGGACCACCTCACGCCGCAGCGCCACGATCCAGCCGTTGCGCGGCGCGTCGAAGCGCAGCGCGAGGACGCCGCACCAGTGTTGATCGGGATCGGCACCGGAAGCAGGGGGCAGTTCGGCACCGTCATGCACGTGCACGAGGCTCTCCGAGCGCGTGGCCAGCCAGGCGGCCAGGGCCCGCGCCCAGTCCGGGTCGACGTTGTCCGCAGTGCGCGGCACGCCTTCCAGCGTCAGGAACAGCGCGTCGGCGCCCAGGTTCTCGCGCAGCGCGGGCGACTCGTTCGCAACCACCTCGGTGAGCTCGTTGTCCATCTCGTTGCCTACGGCGATGGCGCGCACGATCTCCGTGCGCAGCCACGCCGCACGCGCGATGGCGGTCTCGCGCTCCCGGGCGGCCAGCGACTGCACGGTGGAAGCGATCACCTGTGCCATCACGTCGACGGCCATGCGGATGGGGTAGGGCACCTGGCGCGGTGTCATGTGATGGCACGCGAGCATGCCCCACAGCCGGCCACCGATGACGATGGACACGCTCATCGACGCCCCCACGCCCATGTTCTTCAGGTACTCGATATGGATCGGCGACACGCTGCGCAGCACGCTGTGGCTCAAGTCCAGCGGGTCCACCTGCGCGGCGTCGGCCAGCAAGGGCACCGGCACATAGTCCATGTCGGCGATCAGGCGCAGCGTGTTGAGGATGTAGAGCCTCCGCGCCTGCGCGGGGATGTCGCTGGCGGGATAGCGCCGGCCCAGGTACGGCTCGAGCGCGTTGCTGCGCGCCTCGGCCACCACGTCGCCCGAGTCGTCGTGCTGGAAACGGTAGGCCATCACCCGGTCGAAGCCGGTGATCTTGCGCACGGCCACCACCGCGGCGTCGAGCAGCCGCTCGATGGAGCGCTGGCGCTTGAGCGTGTCCATCGACCGGTAGGCCAGGTGCGCGAACGTGGACACCTCGCCGGAATCGACGGCGCGCCGCTCGAACTCGCAGACGACGCGGCCGTTCTGTGCATGCATGACGACGTCGAACGTGGTGCCGCGCAGCGTGGTCTCCAGCGAACTGGTGACCAGCTCCTCGCCGACGGCGTCGGCCAGCGCATCGCGGAACTGCTGCTCCAGCGCGGCATCGCCGCCGTAGGCGCTGGACGGCAGCGTGCGCCCGAAGGCCAGCGGCACGCCCAGCAATTCGGTGGCGTTGGTGCTGGCGTGGCTCAGGCGGCCCAGGCGGTCGAGCGCCAGCAGGGCGCCGTGGGGCTGGATTGAACCGGGGATGTGGATCGGTTCGCGATCGCAATTGTCGAGGGTCAGCTCAACGGGAATCTGTGGCGATGGCATCGATCCATTTCAACATCAATCGCGTCGGCGCCGCGACATATCGTTCAAAGCGGCAATGGCTGCGTGTCCAGGCTGCCGTCGCCCGGCTCGTCGAGGGGGATGTCGAACACCGTGTCGCCTTCCTCGGGCTCGTCGACGGGGATGTCGATGTGGCCGGGTTCCAGGGGGGCCGGACGCGTGGCGTCGGGATCGTCCTCGCCATACGCCATCAACAGCGCCGGCGCGATGCGCTGCGGCGCTGCGGCCGAGGCGGGGAGGGTGTCGTCTGCGCCGTCCAGTGGCGCGAACAGCTCGATCAACGCGCCGAACGTGCGCTTGGCGCTCAGGCAGGCCAGCACCGTGGCGCGCGACGAGTCGCCGAGCTCGAGCGCCGTCAACACCCGGAAGTTGTTCCACATCACGCCCGTCTCCCCGCCGAATCCATGGAAATAGCTGGCGCCACGGCCCTGCGCCAACCCCAACGTGCGCTTGAGCTGCGGTGCGATGACCCGCCCGCCCAGCGCGGAACCTTCGATCACGTACAACGATCCCAGCACCTCGGACAACTCGCCCAGCGGCAACGCGGCGGCCGCGCGGGCGTCCAGGTCGACCAGCTCGAGGCCGCCTACCGAGCGCAGCCACTCGACGTCGGCGCTGGCGAAGCCGCCGCGCCGGCGCGGCCGGAACCAGCCTTGCAGGCGCTCCGGCAGCGCCGCGTGGATGCGCGGCTCCCAGACGCGCAGGAACGCGTCGAAGCCGCACAGGATGGCGGCATAGCGCTCCAGGGGCATGGCCTCCGTCAGGCGCAGCAGGCGCTCGATGCGGTCGTGCTCGGCACGGGTGGTCAGGCGCAGTTCGGCAAGGGAAGTCTCGGAGCTCAAGGGGCGGTTGTCACAGGGACATTGGAAGCGGATCCTGGACACGATCGTAGCGGAACAATGCGCCCTACGGCGTCGAAGAGCGTGACGTCGGCCCGTTGCGCGAAGGCTCAGTTGAGCGATGGCGCAGGCGCGCGGCCGCGATCGTCGATGGCGTGCCCCCCGGCCTTCGCGGACATTGCGTGCTGGATCGTCCGCACCGACGAGGGAACCACCAGGGCGCCGACCAGCGCCACCGTCAGCCCGGCCTTGGTGAGGCGATAGGCGGTGCGGTTCCAGGCCTTGTAGCGGCGGCGCAGCTGGCCGGCGCGGTCGGACAGGAAGAACAGGCGGTTGATGACGCCCGTGCGATCGCCCGGCTCGTTGGGAGAGGCGGCCGCCGCCACGACGTGGCGCCCGAACCAGTGGTTGAAACGCCGCGCGAACCCCGCACGCATTGGCCGCTCGACGTCGCAGAAGAGTATCAGGCGCTCGACGTCGGTTCGATTCTCGGCCGCGTGGATGAAGGTCTCGTCGAATATCACCCCTTCGCCGTCGCGCCAGCTGTAGGGTTGTCCGTCGACGACGATGTTGCAGCCATCATTGTTGGGCGTGACGAGGCCCAGGTGGTATCTCATCGACCCCGCGTAGGGATCCCGGTGGGGATTGAGCACGGCGCCGGGTGGCAGCGTGGCAAACATCGCGGCGCTGACGTTGGGTATGCCGGCCAGCAACTCGGTCGTGCGGGGGCATAGTCGTTGTGCCGAAGGATGGGCGTCGTCATACCACTTCAGGTAGAAGCGCTTCCAGCCCGACTTGGCGAAGGAGTTGAATCCCGCGTCGTCCCTCTGGTCGGGCGACTTCATCCGGGCTTGCGCCATCAGCGCCAGGCCCTCGGCGCGGATCGTGTCGGCGTGCGCGCGAAGCGGCTCGAGCTCGGGAAACTCGCTGGTGGCGATATACGGCTTGTTCGGTACGGCGGAGAAAGCG
>JBBQYL010000151.1:0-12693 GCA_038208735.1 Burkholderiales bacterium | reverse complement strand
CGCCCACGTCGAGATCGCACTGCTGCGCCACCATGTGGGTGAGCAGGGCGTAGCTGGCGATGTTGAAAGGCACGCCCAGGAAGATGTCGGCGCTGCGCTGGTAGAGCTGGCACGACAGCCTGCCGCGTCCGCCGGAAACGTAGGGCGGGGCCACGTAGAACTGGAAGAACGCGTGGCAGGGCATGAGCGCCATCTTGCCCAGGTCGGCCACGTTCCAGGCGCTGACGATGATGCGGCGCGAGTCGGGGTTGGTCTTGAGCTGCCGGATGACCTCGGCCACCTGGTCGATGTGGCCACCGTCCGGCGTGGGCCACGAGCGCCATTGCACCCCGTAGACCGGGCCCAGGTCGCCGTCCTCGCGGGCCCATTCGTCCCAGATGGTGCAGCCGCGTTCCTGCAGCCACTTCACGTTCGAATCGCCGCGCAGGAACCACAGCAGCTCCAGGATGATGGACTTCAGGTGCACCTTCTTGGTGGTCACCAGCGGGAAGCCTTCGTTGAGGTCGAAGCGCATCTGGTGGCCGAACACGCTGGTGGTGCCGGTGCCGGTGCGGTCGGCCTTGAACCGGCCCTGGTCGCGGACCAGGCGCATGAAGTCTTCGTATTGCGAGCGGACGGGTCGGGTCATCCCACGATTTTAGCGTTGGCGTGACACCTGCCTCGGTGAAATCCCGCGGACGAGTCCGAACCGCTTCAGTTGTCGGCCTCCGCGCCGACAATGGGAGGATGCGCTTCGTTGCGCATGGAGCGGCCGCATGCGCAGCCGCGTCGTCGGACACCCCGCCAGGAGCGCGAAAGAGTGAGTCGGAGGCAATGCGATCAGGTCGACAGCGATCGGACGTCCAGTCGGACGCGCCGGCGCGTCGGCGTTCGCCTCGTGCTGACCTTCGTCGCCGCGCTGGGCGCGCTCGCCGCGGCCGCGCGGCCCGCGACGCCGGTGCGCCCGTCGGCCGCGTCCGCCGCCCCGGCCGCCGCCGCATCCGCGGCCGCCGCCAGCATCGGCTGGGTGGGCATGGCCAACACCGTCTTCGAGCACCTGAGCCAGCACGACGGCCTGCCGCACGACATCGCCACCGGCGTCACCGAGGACGCCCAGGGCTACCTGTGGGCCAGCACCCAGGACGGCGTCGCGCGCTGGGACGGCTACCGCTTCCGCGTCTATTCCGCCCGCCCCGACGATCCGCACGGCCTGCCGGTGAGCTACGCGCGCACCATCGCGACCGACACCCAGGGCCGCATCTGGGTGGGCCTGGACGGCGGCGGGCTGGCGCGCTTCGAATCGGCCGAGAACTGGTTCACGCGGTTCGGCGGCTCCGGCTCCACCGTGGTCCGGCTGGCGGCCGACGCCGCCGGCGGGATGTGGGCCGCCAGCACCACCGGCCTGATGCACGTGAACGCCACCGGCAAGGTGCAGGACGCCTGGCCGCACGGCGGCAACGCCCCCGACGCGCTGCCCGAGGCCAGCATCACCGCCGTGCTGCAGGATCGTGCCGGCACGGTCTGGGTGGGCTCGGCCTCCGGCGTGGTGGTGCGCTTTCCCGACGGCCGCCCCGGCAGGCGCATCGACCTGCCCGGCGTGGCCGACGCCAGCCCCGTGACGGTGGACGCGCTCTACCAGGATTCGCGCGGCCAGGTCTGGATCGGTACCGCCGGCCGTGGCGTGTTCGTGGTCGACCCGGCCACCGGCCGGATGGCGCGGCTGCAGTCCGCCGGCATGCCCGACCCGTCGCTGATGGCCGACAGCATCACGTCGTTCACCGAGTCGGGCAATGGCGAGATCTGGATCGGCACGCAGACGCGCGGCCTGGTGATCGCCGACGCCTCGAGCCTGGTGTCGCGCCGCGTGAGGCGAGACCGCAGCGTGCCGACCAACCTGCAGGCCAGCTGGATCTGGGGCCTGCACCGCGACCGCGGCGGCGAGATGTGGGTGGCTTCCACCACGGGCCTGAGCCGCACGCGGCCGCAGCAGGATGCCATCCTGTCGCTGTTCTCGTCGGACGGCTCGGCCTGGACCGACCCGTACGTCTTCTCGGTGGACACCGACGTGCGGGGCGTGGTCACGCTGGGCCAGAAGAACAGCATCGAGATCATCGACCCCGCCGCACAGAAGATGACCGTGCTGCGCAGCAGCAGCGCCGCCGACGGCGCCGAAGGTCCGGCCATGAACAACGTCCAGGCCATCGTGCACACGGCCGACGGCACCCGCTACGTCGGTGCGCGCGACGGCCTGTTCATGATCGCCGCGGGCGACACCCGCGTCGTGCCGGTGCCGATGGCCCAGCGCGGCGCCATCAAGGCCGTCACAGCGCTCTCGCTGGTCGGCGACATGCTGTGGATCGGCGGCAAGGGCGACGGCATCTGGCAGATGGACCTGGCCGCGCCGGGCCATCCGCTGTCGCAGCCGGTGCCCACCGCCGACCTGACCGACCCGGAGGTGACGGCGCTGCTCCCCGCCACGGGCGACGCCATGTGGGTGGCGACCAACAACGGCCTGAACCTGGTGCGCCGCGGCCATCCCGTCGAGCGCATCATGCCGGTGGCCAACGACCCCACCAGCCTGGCCTCGGCCGTCATCAACACGCTGCTCACCGATCGCAAGGGCCGGCTCTGGGTGGGCAACAACGCCGGCGTGCAGATCATGGAGCAGCGCGATGCCTCGGGCCGCGCGGTGTTCCACCACATCGGCAAGGCCGAGGGCCTCACCAGCGAGAACATTGACACGATGTTGATGGACACCACCGGCCGCGTGTGGGTGAGCACCGACGACGGCGTGGCCGTCATCGATCCCGCCACGTTCGCGCTGCGCGTGCTGCATCCGGCCGACGGCGCGGCCATCTCCACGTACTGGGTCGCCTCCGGCGCGGTGGGCCCCACGGGCGAGCTGTTCTTCGGTGGACTCGGCGGCCTCACGGTGATCCGTCCCGAGCGCCTGACGCGCCGCGTGTATGCGGCCCCCATCGTCGTCACCGACGTGGAGGTGGGCGGCAAGCCGGCCGCCCTGGTCGACGCCAAGGGACGCAAGCAACTCGACGTGCCGCCCGAGGCCGGCGGCTTCACGGTGGAGTTCTCGCTGCTCGACTTCACGTCGCCCGAGCGCAACCGCTACGCTTACTGGCTCGAGGGCTACGACAAGACCTGGCGCGCGGTGGACGCCACGCACCGCTCGGCCAGCTACACCAACCTGTCGCCGGCCCATTACGTGCTGCACATGAAGGCGGCCAGCCGCGACGGCACGTGGACGGCGCATCCGCTGGAGGTGGACGTGCAGATCCTGCCGGCCTGGTACCAGACGTGGTGGTTCGACCTGCTCAAGATCCTCGGCGCCATCCTGGCGGTGGCCGCGGTGGTGGCCGTGCGCGTGCGCTACGTGCAGCAGCGCAGCCTGGAGCTGGAGCGCCTGGTGGAGCAGCGCACCCACGAGCTCACGCAGCTGCAGCACCAGCTCGAGGAGCTGGCCTACAGCGACGCGCTGACCACGCTGCCCAACCGCCGCATGTTCGGCGACTACTGTCGCCAGATGATCGCCACCTGCGAGCGCCAGGACGGCGGCTTCGCGCTGCTGCTGATCGACCTCGACCACTTCAAGCAGGTCAACGACACGCTGGGCCACGACGCCGGCGACGCCCTGCTGGTGGAGACCGCCCGCCGCCTGCGCGCCATCGCCCGCAAGTCCGACGTGGTGGCCCGCCTGGGCGGCGACGAATTCGCCATCCTGCTGTCCGACGCCGGCGTGCCCAGCGCCGTCGACATCGCCTGCGCCCGCATCCTCGAGACCTTCGATCCGCCCGTGCCGCACGAGGGCCACGAGATGCGCGCCAGCCCCAGCATCGGCGTGGCGCTGTTCCCGGTGGACGGCACCACGCAGGACGAGCTCTACAAGTCGGCCGACCTGGCGCTGTACGAGGCCAAGCGGTCGGGGCGCCACACGTGGCGCTTCGCCAAGACGCGGGTGCCGGGCATGGCTTGAGGTGTCTGGCATCTCCTCGTGCCGCGCGGCGACACGAGGCAATGCCTGACACCGATCGTGCGTAGGCTCAGTGCCCGCCGCCCAGATACGCCGCCTGCACCGCCGGATCATTCTTCAGCTTGTCCGCCGGCCCATGCACCGCGATGCGCCCGTTCTCCAGCACGTACCCGTAATCGGACACATTGAGCGCCGCCGCGGCGAACTGCTCCACCAGCAGCATCGTGACGCCCTCCGAGCGCAGGCGCGAGATGATGCGGAACACCTCGTCCACGAGGATGGGCGCGAGGCCCATCGAGGGCTCGTCCAGCAGCACCACCTCGGGATTCATCATCATCGCGCGTGCCATGGCCAGCATCTGCTGCTCGCCGCCCGACAGCGTGCCGGCCAGCTGCAGCCGGCGCTCCTTCAGGCGCGGGAAGTACTCCATCGCGCGCTCGAGGTCGGCGGCGATGTCGCCTTTCGGGCGCGAGCCGGTGAAGCGCGGGAACGCGCCCAGCAGCAGGTTGTCGTTGACCGTCATCGTGGCGAACACGCGCCGGCCTTCCGGCGAGTGGGCCAGGCCCAGGCGGGCGATGCGGTGCGACTCGAGCCCGGTGATGTCGACGTCGCCGAGCATCACCTTGCCTTCGCGCGGCGCGATCATGCCGGAGATGGCGCGCATGGTGGTCGTCTTGCCGGCGCCGTTGCTGCCGATCAGCGTGACGACCTGGCCCTTGGGCACCTCCAGCGAGATGCCTTGCAGGACTTCGACCTTGCCGTAGCCGGCGTGGAGATTGGTGATCGAGAGCATGGGATGTCCTAGTGGGCGGCCGGAGCTTCGAGCTCGCCCCCGAGGTAGGCCTTGATGACCTGGGGATTCGCTTGCACCGCCGCCGGCGTGCCCTCGGCGATCTTCTGGCCGAAGTCCAGCACCGTGACCACGTCGCACACCGACATCACCACGTCCATGTGGTGCTCGATGAGGATCAGCGTGATGCCGTGCTCGCGGATCTTGCGGATGATGACCACCAGCTCCTTGATGTCCGGCGCGGTGAGGCCGGCGGCAGGCTCGTCCAGCAGCAGCAGCTCGGGGTTGAGCGCCAGCGCGCGCGCGATCTCCAGCAGGCGCTGCTTGCCGTAGGGCAGGTTGCGCGCCTCCTCGCCGGCCAGCGTCTCCAGCCCGACGAACTTCAGCAGCGCGTACGCGCGCGCCGTGGCCGCGCGTTCCTCGCGCAGGAAGCGCGGCAGGTGCAGGGCGACGTCCAGCAGGTTGCTGCGGTAGGTGTGGTGCAGGCCCACCAGCACGTTCTGCAGCGCGGTCATCTCGCCGAACAGCTGCACGTTCTGGAAGGTGCGCGCGATGCCTGCCAGCGCGATGCGCGCCGAGGTCTTGCCCACGATGGACTGGCCCTTGAACGCGATGGCCCCCTCGGTGGGCACGTAGATGCCGGTGAGCACGTTCATCATCGTGCTTTTGCCCGACCCGTTGGGGCCGATCAGGCCGTGTATGGTGCCGCGGCTGACGTGCAGGTTCACGTCGTTGAGCGCCTTCAGGCCGCCGAACTGCATCAGCACCTTGTCGGCGGCCACCAGCTCCTGCGTGGCCGGCGTGGCGGTGGCCGCCGCCGAGGTGGCCACGGCGTCGGCTGGCGTGGGCAACGTGGCGGCGGCCACGGCGTCGCTCGCGCCGTGGCCGCGCCATCCGAGCACCTGCCTGACGAAGCCGACGATGCCGTCCTGCAGGTAGTACACGACCAGCAGCGTGATCAGCCCGAAGATGGCCAGGCGCCAGTCGCCGATGTTGTCCACCTTGAACGAGACGGCCGACAGCGCGATGCTGCCCACCACCGGCACCGCCACGCGGTGCAACGTCGAGCGGCCGCGCGCCACGAACACCGCGGCGCCGACGAGCACCAGCACGGCGAACGCGCACGACGTCCAGCGGAAGAGCACGATGTCGTCGAGCAGCTTGGGCAGCATCACGATGATGGCCGCGCCCAGAAGGGCGCCCGATCGCGTCTTGCGACCGCCCATGATGATGGCCAGCAGGAACAGCACGGTCAGCTCGAAGTTGTACGTGTTGGGAGAAATGTACTGCTCGGAGTACGAGTACAGCGAGCCCGCGAGGCCGGCCAGCCCCGCACTGACCACGAACGCGTACACCTTGTAGCGGTAGACCGACACACCCATGCAATCGGACGCCACCGGGCTTCCGCGCAGCGCCTCGAACGCGCGCCCGAGGTGCGAGCGCAGGATGCGGTGCACCACCAGCAGGGCGGCCACGAGCAGGAAGACCACGACCCAGAAGTATTCACGCTCGGTGAGCTGGTGACCGAACAGGGCCGGCTTGCTGAGCGTGATGCCCATCGGTCCGTTGGTGAGGAAATCCATCTCGTTGACCAGGATCTGGATGATGGTGCCGAAAGCCAGCGTCACCATCGCGAGGTAGGGCCCGGTCACGCGCAGCGCCGGCAGCGCCAGGAGGGCGCCAAAGGCCGCGGTGACCACGATCGCGATGATCGGGATCAGCAGGAACGGCGTGCCGGGAAAGTTCGTGGCCACGATGCCGGCGGCGTAGGCGCCGATGCCGAACAGGCCGGCGTGGCCCAGCGACACCTGGCCCGTGTAGCCCACCACGATGTCGAGACCGAACAGCAGGATCGCGTAGATCGAGATGGTCTCGACCAGGTGGATGTAGTAGTTGTTGTCGACGAGGACGGGGAATAGCGCCAGCAGGGCGAGCCCGACCGCGGCGAGCAGGAGGGGGCGGGATTTCATCATGGGTTCTCGCTCACACCTTCTTGATGGCCGTCTTGCCGAACAGGCCCGCGGGCCGCACAGCGAGCACGATCAGCAGCAGCACCAGGCCGGGGACGTCCTGGTAGCCGGTGGACAGGTAGAAGCCGGTGAGCTTCTCCGCGATGCCGAGGATGATGCCGCCGATGATGATGCCCATGCCGCTGGTCAGCCCGCCGATGATGGCGACGGCGAAGGCCTTCAGGCCCAGCTGCGCGGCCATGTTGGGGCCGGCCAGCGTCAGTGGCGCGATGAGCACCCCGGCCACCGCGGCGCTGATGGACGACAGCGCGTACGAGAACGTGATCACCAGGCTGGTGTTGATGCCCATGAGGCGGGCGGCCTCGCGGTCGTTGAACGTGGCGACGACGGCCTTGCCCCAGATCGTCTTGCGGTTGAACAGCTCCACCGCAGCCATCATCAGCACGGCGCCGACGGCCACCACGATCTCCATCGGGCGCACGTTGGCCCCGAGGAAGTGCAGCGGCGCTTCGGGCAGCGGCGACGGGAACGGGCGCATGTCGCGGCCCCAGACGTTCTCGGCCACGTTGCGGAAGATGATGCCCAGCGCGATGGTGGACATGATCCATCCGAACTCGCTCTTGATCTTGAGGGCAGGCCGCACGCCGATGCGCTCGACGATCGCCCCCTGGATGGCGCCGAACACGCAAACGATGGGGATCATCAGCCAGTAGTTGACGCCCAGGCCCACCAGCGTCAGGCCGACGAGCGCGCCCAGCATGAGCGCCTCGCCCTGGCCGAAGTTGAGCGTATCGGAGGTGGCGAAGGTCAGCTGGTAGCCGAACGCGATCACCGCGTAGATCATCCCCAGGGCGATGCCACTGAAGACGAGTTGGGTCAGGATTTGCATGCGTGGCCCGATGGTGGCGTAGGTTGGCGCAAGGCGGCCGTGTTGCCGCGTGAGTCTCGAATGAGGAACGCCGCCGGGGCCTGCAAGCTCCGCGGCGGCGCTCGATGAAGCGCTCTCAGCCTTACTTCTTGGCGCCGACCTTGGCGCTGGTGTCCTTGACCTGCACTTGCGACGCCTTCGTCTTGTCGTCGTTGTACGCGTACACCACGCGGTTGCCCTTGACCTCGCCGAACACCGGGATGTTGGCGGTGATGGCCTCGTGGTCGGTCTTGGAGAACGGCTTGTTGTAGGTGGTGACCACGCCTTCGACCGGTGCCTTCAGATCTTCCAGCGCCGCCTTGATCTTCGGGCCGTCGGTGGAGCCGGCCTGCTTGATGGCCGCGGCCAGCAGGTACACGGAGTCGTAGCCCTGCGCCGCCGAGACGGGCGAGTCCATGCGCGCATTCTTGGGATTGAATGCCTTCAGGTACGCGATGATGAACGTCTGGCGCTTGGGCGTGGTGGGTTCCTGGATGAAGGTCTGCGGCATGCGCGCGCCTTCTCCGCCGGGGCCGGCGTTGTCGATGTAGTTGGCCATCGACAGCGTCCAGCTGCCAATGATGGGCACCTTCCAGCCCAGCTTGGTCATGCCGTTGGCGATCTGCGCCAGCTCGGGGCCGATGCCGTAGGTGAGGACCACGTCGGCGCCGGCTTCCTTGGCCTTGAGCAGCTGCGCCGTCATGTCGACGTCGCCGATGTTGAACTTTTCCTCGGTGACCGGCTTGACGCCCTTGGCCTCGAGCGCCTTGTCGAGATCCTTGCGGCCCAGCTGGCCATAGTTGGTGGAGTCGGCCAGGATGGCGGGCTTCTTGAAGCCGCGCTTGGTGATCGCCTCGTCGACGATCATCGGGGCCTGGATCGAATCGTTGGCCGCGTTGCGGAAGACATAGTTCTCGGGCTGGGCGTCGAACTGGTGGGTGAGCACCGACCCAGTGGCCACGTTGTTCATCACCGGGATCTTGGCGTCCTGGAAGAATCGCTCTGACGCCAGGCCCACGCCGGTGTTGATGTAGCCGACGACGGCGACGACCTTCTCCTTGTTGATCAGTTCCTGGGCGATCTGCACGCCGCGCTCGTTCTTGGCCTCGTCGTCGCGCTCGACCAACTCGATCTGCCGGCCCATCACCCCGCCTGCCTTGTTGATCTCCTCCGCCGCCAGGCGGACGCCGTCGCGCATGCTGACGCCCATCGACGACGAGCCGCCGGTGAACGGGCCGTCGACGCCGATCTTGATGGGATCGGCCGCGAAGGCGGAACCGGCCGTGCAAGCCAGGGCGACGACAGTGAGTCGAGAAATGAACTTCATGGGTTGTGTCTCCGTTTGGGCAACGTGTCGTTGCCTCGCGTTGTGATTCAAGGCGAGCTGAACTCGGCTTGATTGTGGTGCCGCTGTAGCCGTTTTCCGCTAAGTATTCGCCGCAGATTCGTGCAAACCCCGAGGGCCAAGGCGGTGCGCGTTGTCGGCGGCGTAAGACCCGCGTCAGTTCAAACGACAAACGCGCCCTGGGGCGCGCTTCTCGAATGCCTTTCGGAGCGTGGATGGGTCAGAACCTGATCCTTCGAGCCGGCTTCGGACGCCGCGGGCTGTGCGGCCGCCGTGCCGGGATCGGATCAGATGCCCAGCGCGTCGCAAAGCTCCTCGAGCCCGCATTCCGTCTTCTGGAAGATCGAGACACAAGTGGCCGGCACCAGCGCCAGCCGGTCCCAGGCGGCGAGGCTCAGGCGGGGGACGAGGTCCCAGGCGGCGCCGGACAGGTCGAGCGCATGCGCCATGTTGTCGGCGACATGGACGATGTCGGAAAGGCTGGCCTGGGCGCCGTTCGCCGGGCAGTGATGCGATTCGATGGCCTGGGCCATCTCCTCGGCGAAATGCCAGTGCCGGGCGACCTGGCCGCCCACTTGAGCGTGATCGGTGCCCAGCACGCTTTGCTCGGCCTCGTCGGCCTGAACATCGTGCAGCATGCGGTACTCCTCGACCTGGGTCGAGGGGCCCGGCAACTGCGCGGCGAGCGCGAGCTTGCCGATGTCGTGCAGCAGCCCGGCGACGAAGGCGCTGGAGGCATCGAGGCCGAGGTGATCCGCGATGGCCTGGGCGCACAGTCCCGCGGCCATCGAATGACGCCAGTAGGCCCGGATATCGAACAGGGGGCAGTCCCGCAGGGTGAAGCTGTTGGACACCGCGGCCGCGACCAGCGCCGAACTCAGCGTGCGCAGGCCGAGCACGTTGACGGCGTCGCGGATGGAGTGGACTCGTCCCGCCACACCATAGAAGGAACAATTGGCGAGCCGCAATGCCTTGGCCGCGAGCGCCTGGTCGCGCCCGATGCGGTTGGCGATGTCATCGACGGCGACATCGTCGCTCTGCAGCGCCGTCATGAGGTCGACCAGGGCCTGAGGCAGTACCGGAAGGTCGCGGACATGGATGAAGATCGCCTTCGGATCCGACTTCGAGGTCATGGTTATCCCGTCGCGCGGTATCGGCGCACCAGGCCCAGCAACGGGTTGACGATGCCCGATTTCAGGCTGTGGCGAAACAACCAGTCCATTCGGTCAGTCGAGCCGGCCGGGGGAGGCTCGGTCGAATGGGCGTCGGTGACGGACTGACTGTCGGCGACGGCATGGTCTGTGGACACTTGATGCGAGTTCATCGGCTCATCCCCGGTTGCTCATATCGACCTGCCGCGTGGAACGTCCAGCGGCGTGATGCAGATGAGCCGTCCGCGCGCGCCATCGCTCGACATCGAGCGCGTGGTGCCCCGATACGCCCGTCCGTCGAACTCGAATCGGCATGAGCGGCCATCTGCCTGCTCCACCACGGGCAGGAACTCCGCGGGGAGCGCCGTGCGCGCGTCGCCGCCCAGCAAGCCCGGCAGCTCGACAAACTCGTTTGCACATTCGGCGTTCACGAAGGCGATCATGCCGTCGTCGTCCAGGCCGATCAAGGCAGCCGGCACGTTGAACAGGGCTTCTCGGGCGCCGCTGCTCCGCCCCTCCGCCAGACTGACCTGCTCGAGTTGAGAGGCGAGCGCGCGCTGCAGGCGCTCGTTGACGCTGGCCAGCTCCAGATTTGCGGCCCGGACTTCCTTGTCGAGCCGACGGTTCTCGTCGGCGATCTCCTTCTGCCGGAACGCCTCCTCGATGTTCGCGCGCAGCAGGTCGTCTTCCCAGGGTTTGGTCAGGAACTTGTAGATCGCGCCTTCGTTGATCGCGTCCGAGATGGATTGCAGCTCGGTATAGCCCGAAAGCACGATCCGGATCGTTTCGGGATAGAGCTCCTTTGCCCGCCGCAGGAACTCGACGCCGGTCATGCCGGGCATGCGTTGATCCGAGACGATCACGTCGACATCCACTTCACTCAGCCGCATCAGTCCCTCGGCCGCGCTCGGTGCGGTCACGATCCGGTAGCCGCTGCGGCGCAGCAATCGCTTGAGCGATGCCAGGATGTTCTCCTCGTCGTCCACCAGCAGCAGCGTGCGTTGCCGCGCCGCCCGATCGACGAACTGCATCGGCAGGGTGCGTCCGTCGCGCCACAGCGCCGCGATCTGGCCAGCGGGTACCGCCTGGCTGAAGAAATGGCCCTGCATCATGTCGCATCGATTGGCGATGAGCAGGGCGAGCTGGCCGGACGTTTCGACGCCCTCGGCGATCACCTTCATGTGCAGACTGTGGGCCAGGGTGATCACGGCCCGCGTGACCGAGACGTCCTCGGGCGGCGCCATGATGTCGTGAACGTAGGAGCGATCGATCTTGATCACGTCGATGGGCAGCGATTTCAGCGTGGTGAGGTTGGAATAGCCGATACCGAAGTCGTCGAGCGAGATCTTGACGCCCAATGCCCGCAGCGCCCCCAGCGCTCGGCTGGCCGTCGGGAGGTCACGGGTCAGGACGCTTTCGGTCACTTCGATGCCCAACAGGCCGGGCTCCAGCCCGTACTCGCTCAGCAAGGACTGGATCTGTCGCGCCACATCCGTCCGGGCCAACTGGATGGCGGAGATGTTGACATGGACGCGCAGGCCCTCCATGCCCGCGCGACGCCACTCGGAAGCCTGCCTGCACGCGCTGGTCAGAACCCAGGCACCGATGGACACGATCAGTCCGGTGTGTTCGGCCACCGGAATGAACTCGGACGGCAAGACCTCGCCGATTGTCGCCGAGCGCCATCGCAGGAGCGCCTCCACCGAGCACATCGTGCCGGTGCGCAGGTCGACCTGGGGTTGGTACTGGAGCTCCAGTTCGTCGCGTTCCAGGGCATGGCGGAGCGCCGCCTCGACGCTCATGCGACGAATGAGCGCTTGATTGGATTGCGATGAAAAGACACGGACGCCGCCCGCGGGCTCTCGAAGCTCCTGCTGCATGGCGCTGCGCGCGCACTCCAGCAATCGAGGACCGGTCAAGCCGTCCGACCAGCACGCCAGGCCGATCGCGTGCGTGGGAAAGACTTCGGTGTCGCCGATCTGCTCGGGATGCGCCAGCGCGGCTTTGAAGCGGCGCGCCAGTTCGAGCACGCCGTCCTCGCCGTCCGACGCTCTGGTTCCCATCAGGATCGCGAAGTCGCCATCGCCGAGGTGGGCCAGCAGTTCGCCGGGGAGCATGATCTGGGCAAGCCGGGCCGCCAGCGCCGCTTCCAGCGCGTCGCCAAGCGCGTAACCCAGGCTGTCACGTACCTGCTTGACCTGCGGGATGCCGACCGTCAGCAGCGCCAGGCCGTCGCGCGGCGATTCGGGCGCCGTCAACGAGGCGGCAATGCGATCGAGCAGGAAACTTCGATTGGGGAGCCCGCTCACCGGATTCAGGGTGGCCAGGTCCTCGATGCGCCGTTCGGCGTCGTGCTGCGCCGTCACGTCCTGGACGATCGCGACACCTGTGGAGGCCCGTCGGTCAGCCGTCGACAGGATCAATCCACGCTGATGCACCGTCAGGAGGTGGCCGTCGGCATGGCGGATCCGGTGCCAGAGATCGAACGGCTCGCCTGCCCGGGCGCCGCGCCAGGCGGCGTCGATGGCCCGCCGGTCCTCCTCCGGCACACTGGCCAATGCACGTC
>JBBQYL010000150.1:0-12714 GCA_038208735.1 Burkholderiales bacterium | reverse complement strand
GCTCACGGTTTACGCTTCACGCTTCCTCCCCACGGTCGGTCGCCCTTCCGCAGTTGCGCTTCACTTCGATCACTGTGGTCAGTTCTCGGCAGGACTTTCACCTGCAAGATCGCGCCCATGCTGGGCGCACGCCGCGGGCATTGGCGGGCCTCGATGGCCTGCCAATGCCAAACCCCCTCCCCAAATGGGATGACCCGAATTTGTCCCAACCGCCCAGGCGCTGCCGGCGGAGGCGGTGGGGCCGGCCTGCGCGGGGAATCTGGCGCGGCGAGGAGCGCAGGTGACCAGGGTCGCCCTCGCGCAGCGGGGGCCGAGGAGAGCGAGTCGGCGCCGAGCTCTTCCAGGTAGACCGGGGTCTGCTACGCCGATGACCTCACGACGAAGCCCGGGGCGCCGAGCACCGCAGCGCAGTCATGGAGGCCGCAGGCCGGAGCGACCGCGACAGCTGACCCGCGCAGGGCGGCCCCACCGCCTTCGCCCGCGAGGTCGTGGCCAGAAGAGAAACGCTCGCCTTCCCGAGCACCCGTCAGAAGCGCAATCAGCCCCGGATCGCGCGTGGCGAACCGGGGCTGAGGAACGAACTGGGGGGTCCTGCGACTGCGCCGCAGGATGACGGGGCAGGTCAGAGCCTGAACACGCTCACGTCCGAGACCAGGCGCTGCACCTGCGTGCTCATCGAGTCGGCGGCCGCGGCCACCTGCTCCACCAATGCGGCGTTCTGCTGCGTGACCTGGTCCATCTCGGTCACGGCCACGTTGACGAGGTCGATGCCGGCGCTCTGCTCCACGGTGGCGGACGTGATCTCCGACACGATGCCGGCCACGTGCTGCACCGATCGCACGATCTGTGCGATGGTTTCGGAGGCCACGTCCACGAGGTGCGTGCCTTCGTCCACCTTCTCGACCGATTCGGCGATCAGCGACTTGATCTCCTTGGCCGCCGTCGCGCTGCGCTGGGCCAGCGTGCGCACCTCGGTGGCCACCACGGCGAAGCCGCGGCCCTGCTCGCCGGCACGCGCCGCTTCCACGGCGGCGTTCAGCGCCAGGATGTTGGTCTGGAAGGCGATGCCATCGATGACGCTGATGATGTCGGCGATCTTCTTGGACGACGTGGCGATGTCGCCCATCGTGCGAACCACCTTGCTCACCGCCTCGCCGCCCTGCGTGGCCTTGGCGGCCGCGTCGTTGGACAGCTGGCGGGCGTGCGTGGAGTTGCTCGCGCTCATCTTGACGGTGCTCGAGAGCTCGTCCATCGACGACGCCGTCTGCTGGATGCTGGCGGCCTGGCGCTCGGTGCGGCTGGACAGGTCGGCGTTGCCCGAGGCGATCTCGCTGGCGGCGCCGGCCAGCGCGTCGCTGCCGCTGCGCACGCTGGAGACCACCGTCACCAGGCTGGCCGTCATGGCCGCCAGGGCCTGCAACAGCTGGCCCGTCTCGTCCTTGGAGTGCGACACCACCTTCACGCTCAGGTCACGGTCGGCCACGCGGCGGGCGATGCCCACGGCCTGCGAGATCGGCACGGTGATGGAGCGCGTGACGGCGTAGCCGACGAACGACGCGAACACCAGCGCGACGATGGAGATGCCCAGCACGATGTCGCGGGTGTTGGCGTAGGCGTCCTCGGCGTTGGCGACGGCGGCGGCGGTCAGCTTCTCGTTGAGGGCCACCATCTCGTCGACGGACGCCATCCACCTGGCCTGGGCCGGATTGGCCTTCTCGCCGAGCAGGCCGCGGGCCGGGAACTTGTGGTTGTCGAGCGCCATCTGCACCACCTGGTCGGCCAGGTCGCGCGCTTCCTTCTCGGTGCCGTCGACGTGGCCCAGGATGGTCTTCTTGCGGGCGTCGGCTTCGCCGGCGATCATCCTGGTGAGCTTGCCCTTGGCGACCTCGTAGGTCTTGATGTCGGCCTTCAGCAGCTCGTTCTCGGCGGCCATTTCCTCCGGCTCGGACACCATCAGGATGTTGCGCACGCGCACGGCCTGCTGCGTGGCGGCCAGGCGCATCTGGTCGGCCAGCGACGACTCGACGGCGATGCCCCCGGTCACGGCGTTCATGTCGTCGCGCATGCCGCTGGTGCGGGCCAACGCGATGATGGACAGCGTGGCGAGCAGCGCCAGGACGATGCCGAAGGCCAGCGCCAGTCGCGCGCCGATTTTCAGGTTGGTCAGCATTTGAAGTTCCGAAGTTGGCTGTTGAATTTGTTGGTCAATCGCACGCCGTCGTGTCCCCCAACGGGCCCGACGGCGCTACAGCAGGTCTCGTCTCGACGTCCGGCGTTCCGAACCTCGCGTCGAGCGGCCCGCGCATTTCAGCCGGGCAAATCAGCAACGGAGGGGTCTGGCCCCGTTCAGGGCCAGACCCCTTGTCGTTAGTTCAGCTTCCAGACGAATTCGGTCTTGATCCATTGCTGGGCCGGCTTCGCATCGGCGGGTTGCGGCTTGAAGGAGCACTCCATCAGCGCGCGCTGAGCGGCCGAGTCGAGCTTGCGCGAGTGGCTCGACGATTCGATCTCGCTGTCGATGGCCTTGCCGTCGACGCCCACCAGGATGCGCAGCGCGGTCGTGCCCTGCTCACCCTTGCTCAGGGAGTCGCGCGGGTATTCCGGCGCGGCGCAGCTCTTGGCGTCCTGCACCCACTTGCCGTCGCCGGCCATCGCGCCGGCGCTGGCCAGGACGCAAAGCGAGGCGACCAGGGCGCCGCGGATGGTGATCGGGTTTGCAGTGCGGGTCATGAGGGAACTCCTTCGGTCAGGTCAGTAATAAGGGTCAGATTCAAGCCCCGGCCAGGTCCCGCTCCCGATGGAGGACTCCTGACAAGGCTCATGGCCCGATTTCGACCTTCCAAGATCATTCTTGAGGCACTCCTTCACGCTGAACGGAAGATCAATGCCAGATTTCGGGTTCAGATCGCCGCTCGCACCAGCGTGGGCGGCAATCGCACGCGCCCGGTGCGCGAAAAGCACCGCCATGACCGGTTATCGGCCGACGTGCGCCCCTGGGACAGGCGAAAAAAGGGCTCTGCGCCGATTTGCGGGGGAGCAGGCGTTGCCGCGGTCGTCACAAGCTACGAATTCCTTCCCCACGCTTCAAGAGATTCGCCGCTCACCGCGCCAGCGGCTGCTCCCCCGCAGATCGGAGACGAACCAAAAAAAAACGCGCCTCGAGGGCGCGTTCCGTTGGATCCTGCGACGGCGCGCAGGAAGACTGCTCACCGCGGCGGCAGCAGCTTGGCCGGGTCGATCGGCTTGCCCTGCTTGCGGATCTCGAAGTGCAGCTGCACGCGATCGGCGTCGGTGGAGCCCATCTCGGCGATCTTCTGGCCGCGCTTGACGATCTGGTCTTCCTTGACCAGCAGCGCCTGGTTGTGGGCGTACGCGGTCAGGAAGTTGGCGTTGTGCTTGACGATGACCAGGTTGCCGTAGCCGCGCAGGCCGGAGCCGGCGTACACCACGCGGCCGTCGGCCGCGGCGAACACCGGGTCGCCGGCCTTGCCGCCGATGGCCAGGCCCTTGGTCTTGGTGTCGTCGAACGGGGCCACCACGGGCCCGGCCGCGGGCCACGCCCAGTTCAGGTCGTCGTCGTCGCGTGCCGCGGCCGCCGGCGGCGTGGTGGCCACCCCGGTCAGCGGCACCGCGGTGGCCGAGGCGGACGAGCCGGCCACGCCGCTCGCCCTGGCGTCGGGCCTGGCCGGGATGGGCGGCAGCGGCTTGAACGTGGCCGCCGGCGCGGCCGTGGCCAGCGTCATGGTGGTGGTCGTGGTGGTGACCGTGGAGCCGGGCGCCACGTCGCCGACCGGCGGCATCACGCGCAGCACCTGGCCCACCTCGAGGTGGTTCGGGTCGGCGAGGTTGTTCCAGCGCGCCAGGTCGTGCCAGCTCTGGCCGGTGTCCAGGCCGATCTTGGTGAGCATGTCGCCGGGCTGCACCGTGTAGGTGGCGGTGCGGCCTTCCGAGGCGGGCGCCAGCGTCGTCGTCTTGGTGATGTCGACCGCGGTCACCACGGGACGGGCCACCTTCGCCGAATGATCTTCCACGGGCGCCTGATTCGGGGTAGCGCACCCGATCAGGGCCCAGGCGGACGCCACGCATACCGTCGTCACGAGCGTTCGTCGTCCCCAGAGCGATGCCATAGTTTCCCAGTGTTGTTTCAAGCGATGCCGGATTTTAAGGGCACAAACGTCACCGTCTCCCCGATCTGCCGAACGAACCCCTCCGGGGTACGATCCACGATGACCAGCGCCTGCCCGGCCAGGCCCGGCATCGCGGTGGGCGCCACCAGCCGGCCGCCCAGCGCCAGCTGCGCCAGCCAGGCCGGCGGGATGTCCTCGCCGCCGGCAGCCGCCACGATGCTGTCGTAGGGCGCGTTGGGCGAATGGCCGACGCGGCCGTCGCCGTGCACCAGGCGCACGCCAGGCACGCCCACGGCGTCCAGGTTGCGCCGTGCCAGCTGGTGCAGCGGCTGCAGGCGCTCGATGGAGATGACGGTGGGCGCCAGCCGCGCCAGCAGCGCCGTCTGGTAGCCGCAGCCGGTGCCGATCTCCAGCGTGCGGCCCAGGTGGCCCTGGCGCGACGCGTTGGCGCCGTCGAACAGCCATTGCAGCTGGCGCGCCACCACGGACGGCTTGGAGATGGTCTGGCCCAGGCCGATGGGCAGGCTGGTGTCCTCGTAGGCCTGGATGGCGAGCGCGGTGTCCACGAAGCGGTGCCGCGGCACGGCCGAGAACGCGGCCAGCAACGACGCCGTGGTGATGCCCTCGTTGCGCAGGCGCCCCACCATGCGCTCGCGCATGGGGCCGTTGTCCAGCCCGAGGCCGGTGGGCACCACGTGGCGCGCGGCGTCCTGCGCGGCCTGGTGCAGCAGCGCCTGTGGGCGCAGCGGATTGCGAACCGTGCCGCTGGCCACGGCGGGCCGGCTGTTGCTCGACCATTGGGCCGGGAAGCGCTTGGCGCGCGGGGGGCCGTCCCCGGTCATTCGAGGCCCAGCCGGGCCGACCAGCCACCGAGCGTGGCGTGGTCGGTGAGGTCGACCTGCAGCGGCGTGATGGACACGCGCCCGTTGGCCACCGCATGGAAGTCGGTGCCGGCGCCGGCCTCGCGCGCGTCGCCCGCGGGCCCGATCCAGTAGATCGGCTCGCCGCGCGGGTTCTTCTGCACCACCACCGGCTCGCTCGCGTGACGCCGGCCCAGGCGCGTGGTGGCCCAGGGCACGCTGTCGGCGTCGGGCCGGTCGGGGAAGTTGACGTTGAGCAGCCACGGCGCCGCGCCGGGCTGGCCGAACGACGGATGCGCCAGCGCGGCCTCCACCACCCGGCGCGCCCCGCGAGCGGCGGCGTCGACGTGGGCCCAGCCCTTGTGCTGGAGCGAGAACGCGATGGCCGGCACCCCGAACAGAAAGCCCTCCATCGCCGCGGCCACGGTACCCGAGTAGAGCGTGTCGTCGCCCATGTTCTCGCCGTTGTTGATGCCCGAGATCACCAGGTCGGGGCGGCCGTCGAGCAGGCCCGTCATGGCCACGTGCACGCAGTCGGACGGCGTGCCGTTGACCACGCGAAAGCCGTCGGATGGCCCGCCGCGCGCGGTGAACACCGACAGCGGGCGACCCAGCGTGAGCGAGTTGGACATGCCGCTGGCGTTCTGCTCGGGCGCGATGACATCGATGTCGCCCAGCCCGCGGCACGCCTCGACGAGGGCCACCAGGCCCGGGGCCAGGTAGCCGTCGTCGTTGGCGATGAGGATGCGCATGGGCTCATTGTAGGCAGCGCGACAGCGTCACCCCGGCGACTGTGGGCGCCGAGTGGCATCCTTATCATCGCCAGTCATCAAAGAACGGGAATCGATGCCATGCAAGCCTGGATGTGTGAAACGCTGGACGGCCCCGCGGCCCTGCAATGGCGCGAGCGCCCCACCCCGCAGCCCGCGGCCGACGAGGTGCTGGTCGCCATCCACGCGGCGTCGCTCAACTTCCCCGACCTGCTGATTGTGCAGGGCAAGTACCAGATGCGCCCCGAGCTGCCGTTCGCGCCCGGGGCCGAGTTCGCCGGCATCGTCGAGGCCGTGGGCGCCGACGTGCGCCACCTGCGGCCCGGCATGCCCGTGGCGGCGCTCGGCGGCCACGGCGGGTTCGCCACCCACGCCGTCGTCAAGGCGATGCAGGTGATGCCACTGCCCGCGGGCTTCCCGCTGCGCGACGCCGCGGCCTTCGCGTTCACCTACGGCACCGCGCACCACGCGCTGATCGACCGCGCGGCGCTGCAGGCCGGCGAGACGGTGCTGGTGCTGGGCGCGGCCGGCGGCGTCGGCACCGCGGCCATCCAGATCGCCAAGGCGGCCGGCGCCACCGTCATCGCCGCCGCGTCCACCGACGCCAAGTGCGACCTGTGCCGCCAGATCGGCGCCGACGTGGCGATCAACTACGCCACCACGCCCTTGCGCGACGCCCTGAAGGACGCCACCAGGGGCAAGGGCGTGGACGTCGTCTTCGACCCTGTGGGCGGCTCGCATGCCGAACCGGCCTTCCGCGCGATCGCCTGGCGCGGCCGCTACCTGGTCATCGGCTTCGCCGAGGGCGGCATCCCCGCCCTGCCGTGGAACCTGCCGCTGCTGAAGGGCGCATCCATCGTCGGCGTGTTCTGGGGCGACTTCGTGCGCCGCGAGCCGGCGGCCAACGCCCGCATGCTGGGCGTGCTTGCCGCGCAGTACGCGCGCGGGCTCGTGAAGCCCGTGATCGACGAAATCATTCCCCTGTCGCGGCTCGCGGACGCGTACCATCGTCTGGAGAACAGGCAGATCCTGGGCAAGCTCGTGATGGTGCCGGACGCGCTGCTGGAAACCTGAGGCAAAGGCCCCGCGCGACGTGCCCCAATAGGCAATTCCCCCCATTTGGCTGCCCCGAAACGGGGGATGCGGCGGGGCAATCGGTTCGCTAGCATTCCAGGATCGCGTCAACGAACGGAAGTCCATTCCGTCAGGCGCGACACAGGCAGGCAAAGGGGAACGTCATGGCAGTCAAGGTTTTGATCCTCGAGGACAACCCCGCAGCGCGGGAATTCCTCGGACGCGTGGTACGCGAGAGCTTCTCGGACACCATCACCATCGTCGAGGCGGGCGACCTCGAAACCGCCCGCCGCGCGGTGAGCATCGCCGGAGGCGCCCAGGGATACCACGGGGTGGATCCGTTCAAGCTGGTGCTGGTCGACCTCGAGCTGCCCGACGGCTCCGGCCTCGAGTTGCTGGAGGAGCTGCGCCAGTACCCGGCCACCAAGATCGTCACCACGCTGTATTCCGACGACGAGCACCTGTTTCCGGCGCTGCAATCCGGCGCCGACGGCTACCTGCTGAAGGAAGACCGCTTCGAGCTGCTGGTGGAAGAACTCCAGAAGATCGTGCGCGGCGAGCCGCCGCTGTCGCCGGCCATCGCGCGCCGGCTGCTGGGCCACTTCCGTACCAATACCCGAACCGGCATGAACCGCCGCATCACCGACGAGGGCAACGGCGCCGCGCTGCGCAGCTCGGCGCCCGCGTCCACGTTCACGTCGACGCTGGCCTTCGCCTCGCCGTCGCCGGTGGTGATCGAGCCCGCGCTCGACCTGCCCGCGCTGACGCCGCGCGAGGTGGAGGTGCTCACGTTCCTCAGCAAGGGCTTCACGATCAAGGAGATCGCGGCCCTGATGACGATCAAGTGGTTCACCGTCAACGATCACATCAAGTCGATCTACCGCAAGCTCAACGTATCCAGCCGCGCCGAGGCGGCCGTGCTCGCCAGCAAGCAGGGGCTCGTCTGAGAGCCGGCACGCGCTCGATCGGATGAGCCCGGCGCGCGTCCGGCCGATGGGCTGGCGCCGGCTGCTGCTGCTGCCGGTCGCCCTGCTCGCCTCCCTGTGCGTGGTGATGCTCGCGCGCACGCTCGCGCAGACGCCCGACCTCGACGCGCGCTGGCGCCTCGACGGCAGCGGCCACCTGCAGCTGATCGCCACCGACCTGCCGTTCATGCGTCCCGCGCTGGGACATTCGCTGGAAGTGATCGTCGTCCCCGGCCTCGCGCCGCTGGTCGTGGACGGCCGCCGCGTCGTCAACTCCACCCGCTGGATGGCCAACGACGCCGAACGCGCGGCCGCCGCCCGCCAGCAGCGCCAGATGGCCCGCGTGCTCGAGTCGGGCGTGCCGGTGGTGCTGGGCTTCACCGACCGCATGAGCGCGCGGGTCACGCCGCATCCGCGCGGCTATGCCGCGCTGGGCATCACGTTCTGGTTGCTGTGCGGGCTGGGGCTGGCGCTGGAGCTGGTGGGCGCCGTGGTCATCCTGTTGCGCCAGGACGCGCGCAACCTGCTGTTCGTGGTGATGGCGCAGTGCCAGGCGGCGCAGTTGCTGCTGGCCGCCGTCGACGCGGTGCCCGGCATCGGCAACGTGAGCCTGCTGGAAGGGCACGAGGCCGCGCTGCGCATGGCCCTCGACATCGTCAGCTGCGCCGCGCTGCTCAACGCCACCCTGCTCTATCCCACGCCGCTGCCGCCTCGGCGCGCGCTGGCCGCGCTCGCCTGGATCGTGGCCATCGTCTTCAGCAGCGCGGCGCTGGCGTTCGACCTTCCGCAGGCCTGGTGGTGGTGCGAGGCGCTGTCGCTCAGCACCGGCCTGCTGGTCGTGGGGCTGCTGGGCTGGTCGTACCGCATCACGCCGCATCCATACGCCACGGTGGTGCGGCGCCTGAGCATCGTGGCCACCGGCAGCCTGGCGCTGGTCACCATCGTGGTGTCGCTGAACGACAGCATGCCCGGCGCGGTGCAGTCGCTGGTGACCGCGGTACCGGTCATCTGGACGGTGTTCTTCGCGTCGCTGCTGCTGATGTCGCCGTTTCTCGCGCGCTCCCAGCACATGATGCGCGAGTTCGCGATGCTGGCCGGCGTCAGCACGCTGGCCACGTCGGTCGACCTGCTGTTCGTGGCGGTGTTCTCGTTCAACCAGTTCGCCTCCATCACCACGTCGCTGTTCGTGGCGCTGGGCGCGTACGCCGCGTCGCGCCAGTGGCTGCTCGACCAGATGATCGGCGCGCGCGCCGTCACCACCGAGCGCCTGTTCGAGCACCTGCTGCGCATCGCGCGCAAGGTGGAGGAGCAGCCAGAGCGCGCCGCCGACTGGCAGCTGGAGCTGTTCCACGCCGTGTTCCAGCCGCTGGTGGCGCGCCACGAGCCCGGCTTCACGCAGACCACCCGCTGGTACGAAGGCGGCGCCGGCCTGCTGGTGCCGCTGGCCGTGGAGCCGCCGCCCGGCGCCGGCTCGCCCTCGCAGTTCGACGACGGCGAGCCGCCCGAGCCCCGCCTGATCGTGCTGCGCTTCGCCGAGCGCGGCAAGCGCCTGTTCACCGCGGAGGACGCGCGCCTGGCCGACCGCATCGTCGAACAGCTGCGCCGCGCGGTGGCCCACGACCGCGCCATCGAACAGGGCCGCAGCGAGGAGCGCGGACGCATCGCGCAGGACCTGCACGACGACATCGGCGCGCGCCTGCTCACGCTGATGTACAAGGCGCCCAACCCGGAGATGGAGGACTACGTCCGCCACACTTTGCAGGACCTGAAGACGCTCACGCGCGGGCTGGCCGCCACCACGCACTTCCTGTCGCACGCGGCCGCCGAATGGAAGGCCGACATCGCCCAGCGCCTCGCGCCCACCGGCTGCACGCTGGAGTGGTCGTTCACGCAGGACAGGGAAATCCAGCTGAACGTGGTGCAGTGGTCGGGCCTCACTCGCATCCTGCGCGAGCTGGTGAGCAACATCATCGCCCACGCGCACGCCACGCACGTCACGATCCATGCCGGCCTGGCTCACGGCCGGCTGAAGCTGGCGGTGGCCGACAACGGCGTGGGCGGCACGCCCAAGGACTGGTCCACCGGCCTGGGCCTGGGCGGCATCCGCAAGCGCGTGCGCCTGCTGGGCGGCAGCATCGCGTGGCAGCAGAACACGCCCACGGGCGTGCGCTGCGACGTCAGCGTGACGCTGGCGACGCCGGCGCCGCTGCCCACGCTGCCCGGCGCAGCCGGGGGCTGACACGGTAGCGCTCGCCGCGGTAGAACGCGTCGAGCGCATCCAGCATCTTTGCGATGGGCTCCGCGCCCCACGCCGCGAGCCACGTGAACGGACCGGCCGGATAGTTCACGCCCAGCGTCATCGCCGCATCGGCGCCGGCGGCGTCGCACACGCCCTGCTCCACCGCGTCGCTGGCCTCGTTGATCAGCATCGAGATCGTGCGCGCCACTACCAGACCCGGCACGTCGGTGATGCGCTGCGGCAGCCAGCCCAGCGCGCGCAGCACCTCGGCGGCGCGCGCCACGAATTCGGGCGAGGCCTGTACCGCGGCCGACCAGGCAAGCGCCGCCACCGGGGTCGTCGACGGCACGGCCGCCGGACCCACGGGCCAGTCGAACAGCGCGAAGTCGGCGACGCCCGCCGCCTGCGCGCGGTCGGTGGCGCAGCGGCCGTCGGTGAGCATCAGGTGGCCGTCGCCGATGCGCAGGCTGGTGTCGCCGCCCGCGCTGGCGGGCTCGCGCGTGAAGCCCAGGCCCGACGCCGCCAGGCGCGCGGCCAGCAAATCGGCCGTGGCGCCCTCGCCATGCAGCACCAGCGGCATCGCGGGCAGCGGCGTGGCCTCGACGTCGCCGTCGACCACCTTGGCCGCGCCCTCCGGGTAGCGGTAGAAGCCGCGGCCCGACTTGCGCCCCAGCAGTCCGCCGTCCACCATCTCGCGCTGCACCAGCGAGGGCTGGTAGCGCTTGTCGAAGAAGTTGGCCTCGTACACCGACTGCGTCACGGCGAAGTTGGTGTCGTGGCCGATCAGGTCCATCAGCTCGCACGGGCCCATGCGAAAGCCCGCGCCGCGCACGCAGGCGTCCAGCACCGCCGGCGTGGCGGCCTGCTCCTGCAACAGCGCCAGCGTCTCGGCATAGAACGGACGCGCGATGCGGTTGACGATGAAGCCCGGCGTCGACCTGGCGTGCACCGCCGTCTTGCCCCAGTCCTGCGCCAGCAGGTGGATGGCGTCGGCCACGGCCGGCTGGGTGGCCAGGCCGGAGACGACCTCCACCAGCCGCATCAGCGGCACCGGATTGAAGAAGTGCATGCCCACCACGCGCCCGGGCACCTCGAGCCCGCGCGCGACCGCCGTGATCGACAGCGACGAGGTGTTGGACGCCAGCACGCAGTCGTGCGACACGATGGCCTCGAGGTCGCGCATCAGCGCCTGCTTCACGGCGAGGTTCTCGACGATGGCCTCGATCACCAGCGCGGCGTCGCGCAGGTCGGTCAACGCCGTCGCGATGGAAAGGCGACCGCGCGCCGCCTCCACGTCATCTGGCGTGAGCTTGCCTTTGTCGGCGAGCTTGGACAGCGTGCCCACGAGTTGCTCGGCGGCCGCGGCGGCGGCGCCCTCGCGCACGTCGAACAGCAGCACCGGATGGCCGGCCAGCAGGGCCACCTGCACGATGCCGACGCCCATCACGCCCGCGCCGATGACGGCCACGGGTCGATTGCGGAACAGGTTGAGTTTCGTCATGCCGGGGATTCTCTCCCGTTATGGCGCGGTTCAGGCTCGCGAAGGGGTATCGCTCGACAATGACGGCGTCGCGATGCCAAACGTCGCGACACTTGCCGCCCGCTTGGCCGCGTTTCACGCAGTGTCGGGTCGAACCGGTCGCCCAAGCCTCCCTGTGGGCGTCACGACGATTCGACGGGCGGTCCTTCTCGTGCGAACGAGTCTGGCTGCGGCTTGGACCTCAGCCGCTTCGCGCTGCGAAGTGAGGGTTGAACGCTTCGCGCGGGTCGGGTGCCCGCGCTGCGGAGCGACTGGCATGCACTTGGCTCGACTCCGCACGTGCGCCTTGAATCCGGCCTGGACGGCCGGATTCCGAGGGCGTTCGCTGAGATTCGTCCGCGCAACGCTGGCGGGTCGCGCTCGGGGGCTTCGTATGCATGCCGGCAATGCCCTCGATGGCCCGGTGCTGCGTCTCCCCAAGTACACGCCCGCCGCACCGCCGGTTCACCCAGGCGGTTGGGACAAGATACTTCCTCCAAATTTTTAGTTGGTTTGGGCAACGTCGGGCCGTCGAGGCTGCGACGTTGCCCGCGGCCGGCTCTGCCACGCGCGAGCGGGCCTGACGCGAACGTCGGGCCGCGCTGCCGGCGCTCCTTCTCGTGAATGACGAAGGGGCGTCATCCCGCCAACGACGTCATCGTCAGCATGAATCTCTCCCCGGTGTCATCCTGCGCGCAGTCGCAGGATCCACGCGCGCAGACCACGTTGCCTCTGGCGTGGATTCCGCGACTGCGCGCGGAATGACAAGACAGCGGAACCGTGCCGGTCGTCCATCACGACAAGGAACGCCTGCGCGTCGACGCGCAATTCGCGTCAAGCCCGGCGGCGCGTGTCACGGCTGGCCGCGGGCAGCGTCGCGGCCTCGAAGGCCCGACGCTGCCCAGACCAACTAAAAAGTTGGAGGCAGTATTTTGTCCCAACCACCTGGGTGAACCGGCGGTGCGGCGGGCGTGTACTTGGCGAGACGCAGCACCGGGACGTCGAGGGCATGTCGGCGCGCATACGAAGCCGCCGAACGCGACCCGCCAACGCCGCGCGGACGAATTTCAGCGAACGCCCTCGGAATCCGGCCGTCCAGGCCGGATTCAAGGCGCACGTGCGGAGTCGAGCCAAGTGCATGCCAGTCGCTCCGCAGCGCG
>JBBQYL010000149.1:0-12724 GCA_038208735.1 Burkholderiales bacterium | reverse complement strand
CGTCGTGCGCGATCTCCCGCGCATCCGCGTCCTTGATGAGGATGCCATGGCGCGCGGCCACGCCGGTGCCCACCATCAGCGCGGTGGGCGTGGCCAGACCCAGCGCGCACGGGCAGGCGATCACCAGCACGGCGACGGCGTCGAGCACCGCGCGCTGCCAGTCGCCCGTGCCCAGGCCCCAGCCCAGCAGCGTGGCGAGCGCGGCCACGCACACCACGGGCACGAACACGGCGCTGACGCGATCCACCAGGTGCTGGATGGGCGCCTTCTTCTCCTGCGCCGACTCCACCAGCCGCACGATGCGCGCCAGCGTGGATTCGGCGCCGATGGCCGTGACCTCGACCACCAACAGCCCTTCGCCGTTGATCGATCCACCCGTGACCCGATCGCCCGGTTGGCGCGCCACGGGCAGACCCTCGCCGGTGACCAGCGACTCGTCGACATGGCTCTCGCCCTCCACCACGCGGCCGTCGGCGGCCAGGCGCTCGCCCGGGCGCACCAGCAGGCGGTCGCCGACGCAGAGCTGCGCCACCGGCACGTCGGCATCGACGCCGTCGCGCCGCACGCGGGCGGTGGCCGGCTGCAACGCCTGCAGCGAGCGCAGGGCCTGCGTGGTCTGGCGCTTGGCGCGCACCTCCAGCTGCTTGCCCAGCAGCACCAGGGTGACGACGACGGCGCCGGCTTCGAAGTACAGATGCCCCGCCGCCATGCCCGGCATCCGGGCGGACGTCCACCATTCGTACAGGCTCAGCCCGTACGCCGCCGAGGTGCCGAGCGCCACGAGCACGTCCATGTTGGCGCCGCCACCGCGCAGCGCGCGCCAGGCGCCGGCGTAGAAGCGGGCGCCGAACCAGAACTGCACCGGGGTGGCCAGCAGGAACTGCAGCCAGGCGGGCCATCTCCACTCGAGGCCGAACGGCGCCGTCAGCATCGGCAGCAGCAACGGCGTCGACAACGCGGCCGCGACGAGCACCGGCCCCCACGCCCGAGCCGTGGATTCGGGCGGCGGCGCAGGCATCTCGGGCGCGCGGGCCGCGTAGCCGGCCTTGTGCACGGCGGCTTGCAGGCCATCGAACGACAGCGGCGCGTCGGCGCGCACGCTGGCGGTATCGGTGGCGATGTTGACGCTGGCCTCGGCCACGCCCGGCACGGCCCGCAACGCGCGCTCCACCCGGCCGGCGCACGCGGCGCAGGTCATTCCCTCGACTGCGAACGACCAATCGCGGCGGGCGGGCAGGACGGTGGCGGCTGGCAGGCTGGACATCTTCGAGGCAATTGAAAGGCAGGAACCCGACAGTGTCGGCGGTCTGCCTGTAACGATCTGCGCGGATTGGAAAAACCCCCACGCAAAAGGTCATCTGGGGACGGATTGCGGGAGATCAAATCCGCGCGGCACCAGGGGCCGCATGCTCGCGGGCAGGCCGACGTCATCCAGGCGCGCGACACTGTCGCATCGACCTTTCAAGGAGAATCCGATGCCCGACTTCCACGTCGAAGGAATGAGCTGCGCCCACTGCGTTAACGTCGTCACCACCGCCATCCATGCCCTCGATCCGGCGGCCGGGGTGGACGTCGATCTCGGCACGAAGCGCGTGCACGTGCGCTCCGAGCTCGACCGCTTCGTGCTCCAGCAGGCCTTGGTGGACGCCGGCTACGACGCGCTGCCCGTCGGGCTCGAATCGTCCGACAACCTGTGAGAGACCGCCGCCCATGCCGCTCGTGACCCTCACCCTCCGACGCGGCAAGGACGCCGCGTTCAAGACAGCCGTGCTCGACGGCGTGCACGATGCGCTGGTGGGCGCGGGCGTGCCGCAGGCCGACCGGTTCCACCGCGTGCTCGAACTGTCCGCCGAAGACTTCCGCTACGACGAACGCTACCCCGATCTCGCCACGCCGCGCACCGACGACTTCGTGCTGATCGAGGTGCTGCTTTCGGTGGGGCGCAGCGTGAAGATCAAGCGCAAGATCGCCGCCGACCTGATCGACGCGCTTCGCCAATCGCCGGGACTGGATCCCGACAACGTGATGCTGGTCTTCAAGGAGACGACCTGGGAGAACTGGTCGTTCGGGGGCGGCCGCTTCATCCACGTCTGACGACAGCGGTTGATCCGCCGGCAACACGACGACGCCCGGACATGCGATGGATGTCCGGGCGTCGTCGTCCGTCTCGAAGTTGATGCGACCGACGAATCGAGCGCGTGAACCGGGCTCGCGACGGTCGCGCCCAAGGGCGCAAGCCGTCCCGTGTTCTCAGCGGTCGATCGCCTTCTTGATGGCGCTGCCGACGTCGCTCTTCACGTCGCCGACGGTGGACTGCACCTTGCCGGCGGCCTGTTCGGCCTGACCTTCGGTGGTCAGGCGTTCATTGCCCACCAGCTTGCCGGCGGCTTCCTTGACAGTGCCCTTGACGGTTTCGGCACGGCCTTTGACTTGGTCTTCGTTCATGTTGAGCTCCTGTTGGGTTGTAGGGGCCGGTCGACATCGGGTGTTGTTCGTGTTCTGCGTCCGATGTCTTTCGGCATGGGTCTACTTTCCCACCCCAAACGGCTTCACGGTGTCGGCCCAGGGCAGTTCGGAGCGTAGGACAAATCCCCGCGCCTCCGACGGCGCGCGCCCACGTCCGGGGCGTCAGAACGACAGGTTCGCGCTCGCGTAGAACACGCGGCCGCGCGGGTCGGTGTAGCTCGGGTCGTAGCCCGAGATGAAGTAGTACGCCTGGTTGGAAAACGGCGGATGCGTGTCGAACAGGTTCTGCACGCCGGCACGCAGCCGGGCCTTGGGCGTGATGTCCACCGAGCCCGACAGGTCCCACAGCGAATAGGCCTTGACGTGGTTGGCGGTCACCACGCTGCCGTCGTTGGTGTCGATGGCCGAGTTCTGGTCCTCGTAGCTCGCGTACCACGTATTGCCCAGCGTGACGGAGAACGGGCCGTTGTCCCAGTCGACCGACACGCGATGGCGCCAGCGCTGCACCACCTTGTCCTCCACGAACTTGCCGAGGTTGCTCACGAAGGGCTCGCCGTTGCCGGTCTGCACCTTCGACTGCAGCATCCAGGTGCCGGACAGGTGCGCCGAGAAGGCGCCGACGGGCGTGGGGATCTTCTTCGCGTCGAGCACCACGTCGATGCCCGAGCTGCGCTCCTCGCCGCGGTTGTCGAGCGTCATCACGATGTTGGTGATGTAGCCCTCGTCGGGATCGCGCGTGATGAGGTCGGCGTACTTCTCGGGGTTGGCCAGGATCACGTCCTGGCCGAGGTTGCTGATGAGGTTGCGCTTGCGGATGTTCCAGTAGTCGACCGACAGGCTGGTCGACTTGGTGGGCTGCAGCACCGTGCCGAACGACATCTGGCGCGAGCGCTCGGGCTTCAGGTGCGCGTTGCTGTGGTACTCGGTGGCCCACGAGTCGGCGCAGATGGAGTAGTCGTTGTCGTTGAGCGCGCAGTAGACCGGGTCGGGCAGGATGCTGGTGGACCCGTACTGCGTGGGACGGTACAGCTCCGACACCGATGGCGCGCGGAAGCCCGTGCCGAACGACCCGCGCAGCAGCGCCTGCGGCGAGGCCACCCAACGCAGGCCCACCTTCGGGTTGTAGGTGCCGCCCACGCCCTGGTAATGGTCGTAGCGCATGGCCACCTGGGCGTCCAGCGACTTGGTGATCGGCGCGTCGAGCTCGCCGTACACCGCGGCCACGTTGCGAGAGTTGCTGGTGGCCTGGATGGGAATGCCGTCCGGATCGCGATCGCCCTGGATCTCGTTGCTCAGGAGCAGCGCCGACGGCGTGAAGTTGACACGCTCGCGGCGAAACTCGGCGCCCACCGCCACGCCGAGGTCGCCCCCGGGCAGCGCGAAGAGGCTGCGCGTGAACTTGGTGTCCACCGAGTCCATCACGCCCACCGACACCCGCGACTTGTCGTTCACCTGGTTGTCGTCGTACACGGCCTGCCCCGCGGCGCCGGAAGGCCCGAACAGGTTGATGGTGCCGTTCTCCACGGCCGCCATGAAGGGCGTGTAGAGCACGTAGCCGTGCGTGTAGGCATCCACCGCGCGGTTGACGCTGTGGTTGAACGCGGTGTCGTAGTCCCAGCCGGCCACGAGGCCCGTGACGCCCACGACGAAGCGCTGCGCATCGCTGGTGGTGGTGCTGGTGCGATCGCCGGCCTCCGCCTCGCGCAGGCGCGCGTCGAACAGCCCCGTGACGCCCGCGGCCGTGAGCTCGGGGCTCAGCGACACGGGCAGGTCGTACAGGGTCTCCGGGTTGGCCGACGACACGTAGGCGGTCCGGGTGCGGCTCAGCAGCACCTCGCCGAACAGCTGCGTCTGCGGACCGAGCCGGAACGTGCCGCGGCCCAGGAAGTTGATCTTGTCCGACTTCGGATAGATCTCGGTGTCCTGCATGTAGTCGTACGTGCAGGCGTCCACGCCGCCGATGCCGGTGGGCGTGGACACGTTGGCCGGCGGGTTGCAGGCCGGCGCGCCGAAGTTGATCAGGCGGCTCGTGAAGTTGTAGCCCGCGGCGTCGAGCTGCGCGAGCTGGTCGGAGTCGAGGCGGATGTTGGCCGGGAACGTGCGGCTGGAGAGCAGCCATCCCAGCGTGTGCGGGATGTCGAAGTTCTTGATGAACGCGCGCTGGCCGGAGCGCAACGCGTCGTTGTGCTGGCCGCTGATCGTGCCGAACACGTTGAAGCCGTCGGTGTCGTAGTCGCCGACGCCCTGCGATAGCGAGATCTCCTTCTTGCCAGCGCCGCCGTGCTGCGACACCGACGCGTAGGCGCTGATGTCGGTGCCCTTGTAGTCCTTGCGCGTGATGAAGTTGATCACGCCGCCGATGGCGTCGGTGCCGTAGATGGCCGAGGCGCCATCCAGCAGGATCTCCACGCGCTCGATGGCCGCGGCGGGGATGTTGTTCAGGTCGACGCCGGAGTCGTTGCCTGGCGAGGCGAAGTTGGCCAGGCGCCGGCCATTGAGCAGCACCAGCGTGGACGAGGTGCCGATGCCGCGCAGGTTGGCCGAGTTGAAGCCGCGCTGGTCCATGCCGCCGGTGTTGATGCTGCCGCCGTCGCTCAGTCCACCCACGTTGGCCGACACCTGCGTCATCAGCTCGGACGCGGTGGTGACGCCGGTCTTCTCGATCTCCTGGCGCGTGATCACCTGCACCGGCAGCGCCGTCTCGCCGTCTATGCGCTTGATGGACGAGCCCGTGATCTCCACGCGTTGGAGCGCCGGATCCGCCGGGTCGGCCGGGGCCTGCGACCACGCGTTCGCGGACAGCGCGAAGAGGACGGCGAGGGCGCTGGCGGTACGGCGATGCGGTGCGCGGAGACGCTGGGGATCGTTCATGTCGAAGGCCCGGGCTTGTAGGAGATGACACAGTCTAGAAACATGGTCGTGCCCGCGATACGGCCGCGCAGCCTGCGGTCGCTTGGCGGCAACTTGCCGTCGCTTCTGGGCAAGGCGTTGCGGCATCGCGGTGACATGATCGTGTCCATGCCCTCCCTGCACCGCCTTCGCCCTGTTCTCCTGGCCCTGCTCGCGTCCGCCGCGGCCTGGTCGGCCGACACCGTCGCCGCCACCGGCACCGCGGTACCCATCGGCGGCGCGCTGCGCAACGACAACGCCGCGGTGTGGAAGCACCTCGTCGACGTCGCCGGCGGTCCGGGCGCGCGCTTCGTGGTGTTCGGCACCGCGTCCATCACGCCGGCCGAGAGCGCCGAGGAGGCCGCGAAGACGCTGCGTGAATACGGCGCGGTGGCCACCGTGCTGCCAGTATCGCCGCTGCTCCCGGGCACCGACCCGGCGGCCGCGGCGCGCGACCCGAAGTTCATCGCCGAGGTGCGGTCCGCGCGCGGCGTGTTCTTCACCGGTGGCTCGCAGGATCGCATCGTCGACACGTTGCAGCCTGGCGGCAAGCGCACGCCGCTGCTGGATGCCATCTGGCAGGTGTTCGACGACGGCGGCGTGGTGGCCGGCACGTCGGCCGGCGCGGCCATCATGAGCCCGCTGATGTTCCGCGACGCGCCCGACCTGGTGGCGGTGCTCAAGGGCCGCCTGCGCGATGGGCACGAGCTCGCTCAGGGCCTGGGCTTCGCCGGCACCGGCGTGTTCGTCGACCAGCATTTCCTGCGCCGCGGCCGCATCGGCCGGCTGCTGCCGGCGATGGTGGCGCGCGGCTACACGCTAGGACTGGGCGTGGACGAGAACACCGCCGCCTTCATCCACGGCGACGACGTGGAGGTGCTGGGCGCACGCGCCGCGCTGCTGGTGGACCTGGCGCAGGCCACGCACGACGACAAGCTCGGCGCGTTCAACGTGCGCAACGCCCGCGTGAGCCTGCTGATGCCCGGCGACCACGTCGACCTGAAGACCCGCGCGGTCGCGCCCTCGGCCACGCAGTTGCAGGGCCAGCGAATCGACCCCGCCGACAACGCCTACGTGCCCGAGAACGACACTGCGGCGTTCCAGATGGACATCCTCGGCGACGAGATCCTCGCCGGCGCGATGGCCAACCTCATCGACAGCAAGGCCACCGACGTGCGCGGCCTCGCGTTCGATGCGAACCCGGCCAAGGACGACAAACGCCCTACGCTCGGCTTCGAGTTCCGCCTGAGCAAGGACGCCCGCACGCTGGGCTGGTACTCCGACGCATCGGGCGACGACCGCTACACCGTGATCGCGATGCGCCTCGACGTGCTGCCAGTTCGCCTTCCCGCGCCGCTCTACACCCGATGGAAGCGCTGACGACCGCATGAAGCTCGTTCGCCATCCGCTGGTGCCGACCGGCCCGGGCTCGAGCCTGGAGCTCGTCAGCCTGCACTACGGCACGCCCGGCGCCGGGCCCAAGGTGGCCATCCAGGCCTCGCTGCACGCCGACGAGATCCCCGCCATGCTCGTGGCGCAGCACCTGCGCCGCCGCCTCGACGAGCTCGACGCGCGCGGCCGCCTGCGCGGCGAGGTGGTGCTGGTGCCCGCCGCGAACCCCATCGGCCTCGGCCAGCGCCTGCTGTACGGTGCGCAGGGCCGCTTCGATCTGGCCACCGGCGAGAACTTCAACCGCCACTACGCGCGGCTGGCCGATGCGGTGGCGCGGCGCGTGGAAAGCCGGCTGGGCGCGCATGCCGACACCAACGTGCGCGTGGTGCGCTCCGCGCTGCGCGAGGAGGCCGCGGCGCTGCCGGCGCGCTCGCCGCTGGAGAGCCTGCGCAAGGTACTGCTCGCGCTGGCCGTCGACGCCGACGTGGTGCTCGACCTGCATTGCGACCAGGAGGCGCTGATGCACCTCTACACGTCGCCCGCCGCCTGGCCGCGCATCGCCCCGTTGGCCCGCGCGCTTGGGGCCCGCGCGGTGCTGCTCGCCGACCACTCGGGCGATGACCCGTTCGACGAGGCCTGCGCCGGCTTGTGGCACCAGTTGGCCGAGCGCTTCGGCAAGGCCACGCCCCTTCCCGCCGCGTGCGCGGCCACGACCGTGGAGCTGCGCGGCGAGTCCGACGTATCGAACCCGCTGGCCGAGCGCGACGCGCAGGCCATCGTCGACTACCTCACCGTCCTGGGCGTCGTCGACCGCCCGCTGGCCGCGCCGCCGGCCGCGTTGTGCGAGCCCACGCCGTTGTCGGGCTCGATGCAGCTGGTGGCGCCGTTCGCCGGCCTCGTGGTGTACCTGCGCGACTTGGGCGAGACGGTGCAGGCGGGCGACCCGATCGCGCAGATCGTCGACCCGATCGCCGACCGTACCGAGACGCTGGCCAGCCCAGTCGACGGCGTGTTCTACGCTCGCGAGCTGCGCCGCTACACGCCGGCGGGCAACGGCATCTGCAAGATCGCGGGCACCGAGCCGCTGCGACAAGGCAAACTGCTGTCGGATTGATTCCGACATGGCCACGCCCTTCTCTCTCCCACCCCCGCCACGCGCCGTGAACGTGCAGGCGTTCGGCTTCGTGGTGCTGCCCGGCTTCGGGCCCACCACGCTGGCCGCGGCGGTGGAGGTGCTGATGGCCACCAACGAGATCCTGGGCGCGTCCACCTACGCCGCCATCACGCTGTCGCCGGGCGGCGGCCCGGTGCCGGCGCAGGGGGGCCTGGAGCTGGCGAGCGTGGCGCTGGCCGACGCGCCGCCCCTGGCCGCCGTGTTCGTCGTGGCCGCCATGCCCCTGCGTGATGGCGATGCGGCGACGGCCCCCCTGTCGGCCTGGCTGCAGGCCCGCGCGGCCGAGGGCGCGCTGATGGGCGGACTCGACGCCGGCGTGGCCTGCCTGGCCGAGGCCGGCCTGATGCGGGGGCATCGCGCCGCCATCCACTGGCCGCACGTCGTCGCGCTGGCCGAGCGCCACGTCGACACCGTGGTGTCGCACCACTGCTACGAGATCGACCGCGGCCGCCTCAGCGCCGCCGGCCACCTGGCCAGCCAGGACCTGCTGATCGCGTGGTTCGGGCTGCGCCATGGCGACCGCGTGGCGCAGGAGCTGGTGGGCGCGCTGGGCCTCGAGCGCCTGCGCGCGCCCGACGAGCGCCAGCGCGTGCCCACGAGCGCGCGCCTGGGCGGTGGCTCGGCCAAGCTCGCGGAGGCCGTGGCGCTGATGGAGGCCAATCTGGGCGAGCCGCTGCCCACCGAGGACATCGCACGGCTGGTGGGCGTCTCGCGACGCCAGCTCGAGCGCCTGTTCAGGCAGCACCTCGACGCACTGCCTTCGCGCTGGTACGTGGCGCTGCGCCTGAACCGCGCGCGCCGCCTGCTGCAGCACACCAGCCAGTCGATCCTTCAGATCGGGCTGTCGTGCGGCTTCGCGTCGGGCCCGCACTTCTCCAACGCCTACCGGGCCCATTTCAACCACACGCCGCGCGACGAGCGCAGCCGCCGTGCCGAGGCCTGGCGCACGGCCCCGACGGATACTCCCCAGCCAACCACATGACCGTCGCCGCACGATTCCTGCTGCGCCCCTCGGCGCCCGCCGACCTGCCCGCCTTCGAGCGGATGGCCGACTCGCGAGCGATCGGCATCGTCTCGCTGCCGACCGATCGCGCGCAACTGCGCGACCGGCTCGAGCGCTCCGCCCACGCGTTCGCCAGCGCCGACGACGCCAGCGGCGAGGAGATCTACCTGTTCGTGCTGGAAGACCGCGAGCGCGGCACCGTCATCGGCACCAGCGGCATCGCGGCGGCCGCCGGCTTCAACGACCGCTTCTACTGCTACCGCAACGAGTTCACGGTGCACACCAGCACCGCGCTGGCCGCGCGCAACCGCATCCACACGCTGCACCTGTGCCACGACCTCACCGGCGTGACGCTGCTCACCGGCTTCTACATCGACCCGGCCTACGAGGACAGCGTGGCGGCGCAGCTGCTGTCGCGCGGACGGCTGCTGTTCATCGCGCAGTTCGCCGAGCGCTTCTCCGACCGCATCGCCGCCGAGAACCCGGGCCTGGCCGACGAGAGCGGCCGCTGCCCGTTCTGGGACGCCGTGGGCCGGCGCTTCTTCGACATGGACTTCTCGCGCGCCGAGATGCTCACCGGCCACGGCCAGTACCGCTCGCTGATCGCCGACCTGATGCCGCAGGCGCCCATCTACGTGCCGCTGCTGCCCGAGGAGACGCAGTTCGCCATCGGACAGCTGCACCCGGTCGCCGAGCTGCCGTTCGGCATCCTGCAGGACGAGGGCTTCGACGCCGAGACGTACATCAACATCTTCGACGGCGGCCCCACCGTGGAGGCGAGGCTGGCCATGCTGCGCAGCGTGCGCCACGCGCGCCAGCTGGCGCCGGCGTCGCCGCTGCCGGGCGGGGCGCACCTGGTGGCCAACGCCGACCGCCACCGCTTCCGCGCGCTGCTCGCCGACGACGCGGCCGCGCTGTCCGCCGCCGACCTGGCGCTGCTGCGCGACGGCGGCGCCTCCGACCTGTTGGCGAGCGCGCTATGAAGACCTGGCACCTCCGCGTCGGTGGCGCCGACGACCTGGCCCCGCTGGCCGCATGGATGCCCCAGGGCGGCCTGGGCGAGGACGCGCCGGACGACCTCTGGCTGGTGGCCGAATGGCGCGACTCCCTGGCGACCCAGGCCAGGCCCGGCGCCACGCTGAAGCTTCGCCGCGACGTGGGCCTGCGCCAGGTGCGCCACTGGTACCACGTGGGCTGCGTGGTGCATGCGGCGCCCGAGCTGCAGCTGTTCCATCGCCAGAGCACGCTGCTGATGGGCAACGACCACACCGGCGCCACGGAACTCTCGGACGCCGCCTGCGACGTCGACCACCTGACGCTGGCCGAGCAGGCGCTGGCGTGGCGCCTGCTGCTGCAGGCCGCATCGCTGCACCTCGCGCGCCAGCGCGATCGCGATCGCGCCCGTGGGCGTCACGCGGGGCCGCTCATCGCCGAGCTGCCCGGCGTGCGCGACGCTGCCGGCCAGTCGCCGTTCTGGCAAGGCCTGGGCGCGCACTTCTACGCCGAGGATCCGCTGCAGGCGCAGCGCCGCTTCGGCGTGCGCTGGCGCAGCGATGTCGCCGCTCTGCTGCCACGCCATCCGGTCTACACCTCGTTCCTGCCACCGTCGGCCCGCGCGGCCATCGGCCAGGTCGCGCCCGAGGCGCAGGGCTGGATGGCCGCGCTGGTGCAGGCCGGCCTGCACCACGGCCACCACGTGGCGCTGCATGACGGCGGGCCGGTGCTGGAGGCGCATCTCGACGCGCTGCCGGCGCTGCTGGCGGCGCGGCGGCGCGAGATCGTGGCCGCGGAGTCGGATGCCGGGCGCGGAGGCTGGTGGGTGCTGCTCGACGAAGCGTCGAACGACTGGCGCGTGGAGCGCGCGAGCCTGTCGGGCGATGTGTTGCGGGTCGTGGACGGCAGCACCGCAGGCACCGCCTGGGCCGTGCCGCTCGCCTGAAGCTCAGAGGAACATCACGTTCGTGCCCGCCTCCGGCGCGGCCGCCTTCTCGGCGAAGCCGTGGAAGAAGAACACGATGTCGTCGCCGACGTCGCCCGTCAGGCGGCCGACCACCTTGCTCCACGTCATCAACGCGACGTGCGCCTCGGGCTCCCCCACCACCAGGATCGGCTGCTCGCCCTCCTCGTGCCACAAGTACTCGCCACCGAAGGCGCGGCGACCCACCTCGAGCACGTAGCAGCCGACCTGCTGCACGAGGCCGGTGACCACCGTCTCGTCGAGGTCGGCCACGTAGTCCGACGCCTCCACCAGCATCTCGTCGACGGCCGCGAGGCTGGCCGCCGAGAAGTCGAGGCGGCCGCCGGCGCGGGCCTGCAGCGAGGCGACGGCGCGGTCTGCGGCGGAGGTCACCTCCTCGAAGATGGCGTTCATGCGGGCTGCCCATTCGAACGAACCACCATGAAGCTCTTGCGACCGGCGAAACCGGGGGGCCAGGCGCGCCCGAGCCCGGAGGCCAGGAAGGCCATCCCGGCCAGTTCGATGAGCGTGCCTGCCGGGTTCATCCCGCCCACTTCCACCAGCCTGAAAGAGAGCGGCAGCCGGATCAACGTCCAGGCGATGGCCAGCGCGCCGGGGATCGCCGGCGCGATCGCCCGCACGCTCGAGGTCGAGGTCGAGGTCGAGGGGTCGAAGTCGGCCACCTCCGCCGCTGGTGGCTTGAAACGCGAATCGGCGCTCATGGCGCCACCACGGTGTCTGCGGGACGAGTGCGGAGGTTCATGGCGGCATTCTCGCAGCGACGCTCGGTCACTCGAGGAGGAACCGCCGCAGCTCGGCGAACGCCGCGTCGGCGTCGTCGCGCCAGGCGCCGTGGCCGACGCCGGGAAACTCGCGGTACTGCATCCACTGCGGGGGCAGCGCGGCGGCGATGTCGCGCGCGTCGTCGACCGGGCACACCGGATCCTGCTCGCCCACCATCACCAGCACCGGGCAGCGCGCGTTGGCCAGGCCGGGCAGGAGGTTCATGGTGCGTTGCTCGCCAGAGGCCGAAGCGAAAAGGATGTCGAGGTTGTGGATCGTGCGCGCGCCGGCGTCCGGATCCTGCGGCGTGGTGTTGTACAGGTGGCGGCAGTGCACGCCGTAGTCGTCCCAGGTGGCCGGGTTCGGATCGCTCCAGAAGCGCTGGCACGACTCGCCCGCGGCGGGTCCGCCCAGCTTCGCGAACATCGCCTCCTTGCGCTCCTGCTTCATGTGCGGCGACGTGCTGGACAGGATCACCTTCGATGGATGGTGGGGGTGGCGCTCGATGTAGCGCTGCGCCACGAAGCCGCCGAAGGACTGGCCCAGCACGATGGGCCTGACGATGCCCAGCGCGTCGCACAGTCGCACCACGTCGTCGGCGAAAGTGTCCAGCGTCCATTCCTCGGGCGGCCGGCGATCGCTGCGGCCGTGGCCGCGGTGGTCGACGTAGAGCACCTGCACGATGTCGGCGAGGCCGCCGAAGTGCGTGCGGAACGCCGAGTGGTCGAAGCCGGGGCCGCCGTGCAGCAGGATCAGCGTGGGCTTCTCGCGCAGCGCGGGCCCGTCGGCCACGAGCTGCGTGCCCTCCACGTCGAAGTAGAGGCGGACACCGGGTTCGATCTCGATGCGCATGCGAAGGGTCTTTGGATGGAAGTGCCCCAGCATAGCTGGCAAGGAGTCTGGCGCCGTCGTCCGCCTGGGTGGGCCGGGTTGGCTTCGTTGGCTTCGTTGGCTTGGTGTGCTTGGTGTGCTTGGTGTGCTTGGCGCGCTTGGCGCGCCTGGTTGGCGTGGTGCGCTTCGCGCGGGTCGGGTGCCCGCGAGAAGCGTTGAACCCTCACTC
>JBBQYL010000148.1:0-12798 GCA_038208735.1 Burkholderiales bacterium | reverse complement strand
GAACCACACTGGCATGCACTGGGAGTTGAACGGTTCTGGCCGCGGCGGCGACTGGATGCCCGATCACCGCATGGTGGGGATGCATCGAGGCTTCGCTGGCAACCCCGAACACTGGGCGCCAGGCGCGACGTCTGGCCGCGGTAGCTGGCTTCCGGATACGGTCGCGCGTCCAACGGGCGAGGTGGTGCACGTCACGAACGTGAGCCTGGACGGTCGGAAGATCACGGAAGTGGTCACCCGCCACCAGGCCAAAGAAGCGGGCCGCCCGCAGTCCGGCACCTCCAGCTTTGACGGCCGCCAGGCGCTGGCACCGGCAGGTGGCCACTGATGCGAGTCGTCACGAATGCCCAACTGCAGCGGTTCGAGAACTCGTGCGCGACCGTAGGCCAGATGGTCGCTCGAGGCCGCGGTGCGGCGACCGCCGCGGGTGTGGAGTTCACCTCACTCGCCAAGGTTGGCCACCGCGGTACGGCAGCGAACGTGGAGGCGAAGGCGCTGGCCCGAGCCCACCTGCTCATGGCCGACGCCGGCGCGCAGTTAGAGATCGCCGCAGTCGGATTCCTTGGCGAGCGCCGCTGGCCAGGTGAAGGCATCGTCGACTACCTCGAGCGAATCCTTGCCCTGTGCGCCGACCTGAGCACCGTGCTTGCCACTCAACGCGGCAACGGGCTGGAGTACCAGCCGTGAACAGCCCCCGCGAGTTCGAGAACCTCGCCGACTTCGCGCTGCACCTGGCGGCGCTGGAGACTGGCATCCACCATGCGATGCGCCGCGGCCTCGAGAAGGCGCTGGTGGTCATCGAGAAGGACGCGAAGGTCCAGATCGGCCACTACCAGGACGAGGCTGGCGAGTTCCCCGCCTGGGCGCCGCTGGCCGAGTCGACCGAGGCGGAGAAGGCTCGGATGGGCGCGCCGGCGGACGCACCTCTGCTGCGCACGGGCGAGCTGCTGGCCAGCTTCCGGCACGACATGGAGTCCGACACCGAGGGCGTCGTCGGCTCGACGGACCCGGTGCTGCAGTATCAAGAGTTCGGCACCGCGACGATTCCGCCGCGGCCCGTGCTCGGGCCGGCCGTTTTCAAGAACCGCGCGAAGATCGAGAAGCTGCTCGGACGCGCGATCGTCGAGGGCATTCTGGGCGGCGAGGTGGTACTCGACGCTGGCTACTTCGGCGGCAACATCGGAGGCGAGCAGTCATGACGTCCAAAGTCGAACAGGCGCGCCGCACCGCGGTGGAAGAGGCGCAAACCGCGAAGGCGAAGGCCCTGAAGAGCACTTCGGCTGCGCTGGCCAAATCCGGTCGCCTGCTTGCTGCGCTCGAGGCGCAAGAGTGCGCAACGCTAGTACCAGCACCGCAAAGCTCGGCCTCTCATGTCAAAGGCGCATTGTCATGACATCGAAGAAAGAGCCTGCCCAGCACGGGCCCTTCCGAGTGATTGACAAGCTGAACGAGCGAGAGCGCACGCTCGGCCCCGATGGCCGCACCGGCCTGGTGATGGTGCGCTTCCTGATCGAGGCTCTGAAGCGATCGGAGTCGGAGGTCGTTGGCGTCGGGCTAGGGCTCGGCTCCGCACGTCGCACTTTTGATCGCTGGCCCGGTGAATCGGTGGACCAGCTCGAGCGGCGCGCCAACCCAGGCAGCTCGCACCAGACGTTCCCCATGCCGGTCTTCCGTGATGACACCCACGCCATGAGTGATGCCGAGTGGGATGGCGCCGTCCATCGTGCCGGTGCCGTCGACGCCAAACCTCACGCGATTCCGCCTCGAAACCTGCATTAAACGGTCGATTCAAACCACATGGCCTCTTCAAAAAACCGGCCGCCCACCAGCGCCAATGCCGCCAAAGCGGCTCCGCCCCCCTCCCCACGAGTCCGCTGCAAGCTCGACACCGTCGAAGCCGTCAAGAGCGAAATGGGCCGGCTGTATCGCGAAGGCAAGGGCGGCGCACGCTCAGTCGCTGACGTCAGCCGCTTGGCGAATGTCCTGTTCATGATGGGCCGCATGATCGAAGGCGCCGACTGGGAAGATCGCATCGCCCAGCTCGAGACGCAGAAGCCGAAGCAGGGGCCTAGCCGATGATCTCAAAGGCAATGATGCGGCGCATCGAGGCGCTGGAGTCGTTCATCCTCAGTGCTGAGGACGAGATCGCATACGTCCTGGTTCGCGTCGTCGACAGCAGCGTCGACCAGGACGGGGATCGTAGCCGCGATGGAACCAATGAGCCGCCGACCGATGACGCGATCGTCGCGGTCACGATCCAGGCGTGCCGCGTGCCGCGTGGAGCGCGGGCCTGGCGAGTCGCTGGACGCGCTCTGCCTGCGGGCGGTGGCGCTGCATGGCCGCACTGAGGGCGTCAGCGTGCTGATGGCGGAAGGGCCGACGCTGCTGCAGTAGCCGATTGTTCGTGGTTCTCGACCACGACGCGGCCTGTCAAATCTCGGTAGACGGACTGGTCGAACTCGATCTGCAAGTGCGAATCAGCCCGTCGCTTCGCTCGATAGAAGGTGAGCCCCGAAAAGTCCACAGTCCAGTCGTCTGGCACGCCCTCGAAGCGGGCGCGCAGTTCACCCACGGTGATCGTCGGCGATCGCTTCTTGTCAGTCATGGCTCTTTCTTCCGTGTGTGACAGTACCGCGCCGTCAGTCAGCGCAGCGTGAAACTCTGCTCGCGATCGAGGGTCTGGAAAACCCTGGGATCGTCCGTAGGTGTCAAGCGGCCACCGCTGGCCAGACGGTAGGAAGCAAGCCCAGGAAGTGCCGATCGGCCATCCAGGTTGCTGGTGTCTGTGGAACCGGAGGTCTTGACGACCACGCATGCCCGGCCTGCTTGGTCGGTGGCCTGAAGGCGTTCAATCGAATTCATTCGCATACCCCTTTGTGACGACAACGGCGACGCTGCGGATGCTCGTCGAGCTGCACGCATGAAGGCATTGGAGCGCGCCACTAGCTCACTGGGTGAGCTAGTCAGCGACCGCCGCCTTCTGACGAATCTCCGCCGATTTGCTGCGGCGTTTAGGGTGAGTTGTCGGCAACGCAGGGAGGCGTGCTCACAAGGAAGAAGGGCATCGCGGCGGACTCATGCTCCGCCAAGCCTAGCCCTGCGGCGACTTCGGCGCGCGCGCAGGTAGCCCGTCCCCCGCCGGCTCCGCCAGTGGCTTCTTCTGGCCCGCAGGCTTTCGCTTCGCGAGTAGCTCGAGCAACGCTTCCCTGTTCGGCTGAGAGCCCGGCCGCACGGGCGGCAATTTGGATGATCGGCCGACCAGCACGCGTTCGAATTCGGCACGGGCGATCAACGGTTTGCCGTTCGGCTTCCGATGGACGATCATGCCCAGGCTCTTGAGGTATCGGATTTGAGCCGAGGGCGCGACCAGCGGCTCGCAAATCTCGGCGAGTTCCGCGTCGGTGAGGTATGGGGGCTGTGTCACTGTGATCCTCACGAGACAGCGGATCGCCGCTGACCAATGCGCCTCAAGATTCAGAGCAGGCTTCCGCCTGCCGATGCGCAATCGAGGGGCGGCGAATCGGTGGTGAGCGTCAAGAGCAGCAAGACCATCGCGAACTTCAACATTCGTTTCTCCTCCGTTGGCAGTCAATGTGAGGATACCCGACAGTACGGCGTGCAACCCTGCAGACCGCCGCGCCGTGGTAAGCGGGCGAGCCGTGCGGCCGCTCGATTTGCCGCTGTGACGCGTCGCTCGTCTGGACGCGTCGCCAGCTCAGTGGCGGGCTGAACGAGTCTTCATGCAGCAAACGCCGTGGAGAGACGGCAGGTCAGATTGCCCAACGCACCGGAATCTGCTGAGATCTGTCACGACTCCAAGAGTGAGACAAGCTCAACATCAGGCGTCCGCGGCTGATCGCCTCTCGATGCTGTTCCCACAACATCACCCTCAGTCCGCCTTCAGCACCAGCGGCTAGTTCGACGGCTGCAGGACGCAACTGGGTGCGCAATTCTTTCGACTGGCCAGGTGCTCCAGGTGCCCACCCCCATTCGCCAGCCCAACGCAGAAGTAACGAGGGACACCATCTTGCCCCGACAAATAGCTCGAAGCTGCTGATCACGGTGTCTGCACCGCCGCGGTTGTGAAGCAAGACCTCTCGACCTTCTCCCCTTTGAAAGACGCCGGCGACGACCTCTTCAACATTCGAGCTCGTCTCACCGCGCTTGATATGGCCAACAAGGTGGGGATGCGAGGCTCTCCGGTGCTTCCAGACCTCGCGAACCGCCAGCACCGTCGACAAAACTGCGCCCCACCAACCGAGCCACTCGGAAATTTTCACTACGATCCTTCAGAGTTCACCGCCGATTGTGCGGCACCTGAGCTTGCGGCGGACAAACTGGCGGACTGGAAAGGCGCCTCCCGGAGAGCTAGCATCCATGCGGGCCTTGACAGTCACCGCTTCCGCCAGCACCTCGCGGCCTCCGGCCGGGTGCCTGGCTCGGTTCCAAAAGCGCACTCACGTACGTCGTGTTTGCGACAGAGCCGAGCCCCGACGCATCGAAACGCGAGGCAGGCCGTTGCGATATCTAGGAAGTTATTGACAACTGCATAGCTATTGCAACAAACTCGTCGCGTGACACGCCACGCCGCCGCCGCCGCCGCCGCCTCATCCGAAGAGTCGATCCTCGCCCTCGCGCGCAAACGGCCGCTCCTGCGCGCGCGCGAACTGGCCGAGCACGGACTACCGACGATCGCTCTCACACGCCTCGTCGCGGCCGGCAAGCTCGATCGTGTCGCCCGCGGCGTGTACACCCTGCCCGGCCAACCGCTCAGCGAGCATCGCTCGCTCGCGGAGGCCTGCGTGCTCGTTCCGCAAGGCGTCATCTGCCTGCTGTCGGCCCTGCGCGTGCACGAGATCGGCACGCAGGCGCCTTTCGAAGTCTGGATGGCCATCCCGCACAACGCGCCGGCCCCTCGCGTCGCCCGGCCGTCGCTGCGCATCGTGCGGATGTCGGGCGCATCACTGATCGAAGGCATCGAGACACGCCACATCGACGGCGTGAAGGTGCCGATCTTCAGCGCGGAGAAGACAGTGACCGATTGCTTCAAGTTCCGCAACAAGCTCGGCATCGACGTGGCGCTGGAAGCGCTGCGGGACGGCTGGTCGCGCGGGCTGCTGTCGATGGATGCGCTCACGCGTCACGCGGCTACGGACCGCGTCGCCAACGTGATGCGACCCTATCTCGAGAGCGTCGCTGCATGAGCCGCAACCTCGCCGCTTCGATCCGGGCCCGCCTGAAGAACCATGCGGACGCGGCCGGGGAGGACTTCAACCTGACGCTGACGCGCTACGGCTTGGAGCGCCTGCTGTACCGGTTGTCCGCCTCAACGCATGCCGGCCGTTTCCTGCTGAAAGGCGCCCTGCTCTTCTCGCTCTGGTACGACCAGCCGCGTCGACCGACACGGGATGCCGACCTGCTGGCTTTCGGCCCAGACGCGATCGATGCGATGGTCGACACCTTTCGCGAGATCTGTGCGGTGCCGTGCGACGATGGACTCATCCTCGATCCGGGGAGCGTGCGCGGTGCGGAGATCCGCAAATCTGCCGGCTACGGAGGCGTGCGTATCGAACTACAGGCTCGACTCGACGGCGCACGGATCTCGTTGCAGGCCGACGTCGGCTTCGGCGATGTCGTCACGCCCGGGCCGGTGCCCGTGAGCTTCCCCCTGCTGCTCGCGGGCCTGCCGGCTCCGCAACTGCGCGCCTATCCGAAGGCAACGGTGATCGCCGAGAAGTTGCACGCCATCTGCTTGCTGGGCCTGGCCAATACGCGCATGAAGGATTACTTCGACCTCGACCTGCTGCTGCAAGATGATGCGCTGGATCCGGCCGAGTTGCGGCGCGCCATCGAGGCCACGTTCAGGCGCCGCAAGTTTCCGCTGCCCGGCGACTGGCCCGCGGGTTTGAGTGACGTCTTCGCAGCCGACTTGGTGAAGCAAGCGCAGCGGTCGGCATTCCTGAGAAAGAACCGGCTTCAAGCCGTGCCGCTGCCAGCGGTGGTCGGGCGCCTGCGTGCCGGCCTCTCGAGAATCGGTGCTGCGGCGCAACTCGGGCTACGAGTTCGACGCGCAGAGCGGCCAAGCGTTTCGCCAAGCATGGCAGATCGAGCCTGAGCGACGTCAGGCCCCGGGCCACCATTCGTCCCGAGTGGTCGGGTTCACAGGCAGAGAGATCCCGTTGTCGCTGCGCGGCAGATCGACGGGCCCCTGTGCCAAGGCGCGGTGTGCGGGCGCTGCACAGCAGTAGCGGCGTCGCCTGACACCGACCGTGGCGTACCGCCATCGGAGTCGCCTGCGGAAGTCAGCCCGGGCTCAGCTACGCATCCCTAGGCTGCGCGCGTTGGGTTGCTTTGAAGTGCGACGCGCCGGTGCCGGCCTGCGTGTCGGGAACGCTTTTCTTTGTCGAGGTGTAGGAGGCCTGGAACATGAATGACAGCGGCGGTAGCTGATTCAGTGAGAGGGTTTGATCCCTGTTCGCATTCATCCCGCTGACCTGGGGCAGGTTGTCTATCGTGTATGTGTGCAGCTTGAAGTTGCGGCCGAACGGCGTGAGCTCCGGAAACACCGTGTGGCAGGCCTCGCAAGCCATCCCTGTTTGACGCGCAAAACCGGGCACTGCCAACGCGCTGCCTGAAGCGAATGACAGCGTGGCGCCAATGCACCCGAGGTTGCCGATGAATTTCCACGACCTGCTTCTATGCATGACGATCCCCTGGCTAGATCACGTCTGGATTGCAACATCGTTTCTTGGAAGCGAGTTGACATGCCTCGAGGCGCAGCGTTTCAGCGTCGTCTCACCGCAAGCCCTTCGAGGGTCAATCCCTGAATCCTTGTCAAGGCGTCAATGAGAATTTCTTCCGTTCCAAATGTCCTTCGAGAACTCCTGGTACGCGGGCGCCGTTCACACTCGTCGCTTTGGAGCAAACACATGCGCGTTCGCAGTAAGGAGCCTCACAGGATCACTCGCATCGGCTGGCTGCGGGCAACTGTTCTTGGCGCCAACGATGGCATCATTTCGACCGCGAGCCTGATGTTGGGCATCGGATCAGCGGGCAGCCACGCCGCGAACATCGTGTTTGCCGGGGTTGCCGCGATGGTTGCCGGCGCCATGTCCATGGCCGCTGGCGAGTACGTCTCGGTATCGTCTCAATCCGACACCGAGAAGGCTGCGCTCGACGAGGAACGGCTGGAACTTGAAGTCGATGCCGAAGCGGAACATCGCGAGCTCGCCGCCATCTACGTCAAGCGTGGCGTGAAGCCGCCCTTGGCCAGGCAGGTTGCAGAGCAGTTGATGGAGAAGGATGCACTGGGCGCCCATGCGCGAGAGGAACTGGGCATCAACGAGGTCTCGACTGCGAGGCCTCTGCAGGCTGCGGGGAGCTCGGCACTCAGCTTCACCTTGGGCGCAATCGTGCCGTTGGCCGCCGCCATCGCCATCCCGGCGGAGCATCGCGTGCCGGCCATCGCGGCAGCTTCCTTGTCATGCCTGTGTGCGCTCGGGTGGCTGGCTGCGCGCCTGGGAGGAGCGTCTGCCTGGCCTTCCGTGCTTCGGATCCTCCTGTGGAGCAGCTTGGCAATGGGCGTGACCGCGTTGGTCGGGAGGCTCTTCAGCGCCTGAGGACGCGATTTGGTCGGGGCCATATGATCAAGCACGAAAGAAAGCCAGTCTTGGCGCAGCACCGCGTGATGATGTCTGCGAAGGTCAGGCTCGCAATCGTTGCAGCCTTCGCCGCGTTGATCGGCGCGCAGGTTGCGTGGTCGCATTGGATGGAGGGGCACCCAAGCGCAGTCGACGATTGCACCAGGCGATGTGCCTTACAGGGCAGTGCACGGCGAGTGCACTTGTTCCTGAGCAAGCTCGGAGGAGCAGCGGTGAACCTGGTTCCGTATCGAACCCTTTGCGCAAATCGATCAATGCTCGTGGCCGCCGTTCCTCTCCGCCGAGCCCTCCCCCTCGTCCTGGCGCTGCTCACGTCGTTCGGCGCCCAAGCCGAGACAGACCCATCCGATTTTCACGCCAAGGTCGTGTCGCTCTACGCGTTCCATCCGCACGCGATGACGAAGGCCGAGGTCAACGCCAAGTCGATCCAGCTGGACGCGTTCTGGGCCGAGGCGCAGGCCGATCCGGCGCACGTGCTGCCGCTGTTGCGCGAGGAGCTCGCACGGACGCCCAGCCCCGACTTCTTCGCCTACGACGGCGCCAAGCTGCTGCTCAAGCTGTCGACGGATCGCGCCGACCGGCAACTGGCCTTGGCCTCGATGCCGAAGGTCGACCTGCTGGACGTGGACAACACCGACTACCTGAAGACGATCCACTGGCTCGCCAGCATCGGCTTCGATACGAGGGAGGCCGCCTTCCGCGTGCTCGCCTATCCGGACTTCAAGGCGTTCATTCCGGAGCACGTGCTCACGCTCGGGCAGAACTTCTCGCCGATCTACATGTTGTACGCGATAGACGGCGTGTCGTTCGACCAGGATCTCCTCGAGAGGCTGGCCTCCGAGCAGGATCCGGTGGCGCAGAAGAGCCTGCTCCGCGCAACCTGGTACCTGATGACGCCCGCCAGCATGGCGGCGCTGAAGGCGTTCGCCGAGCGGCCCGGCGTCGATCCGGCGCTGGCCAGCCACGCCAACGAGCTGCGCAGCAGTTTCTCCGGCCTGAGCTTCTCGTTCTCCAACACGGAAACGTTGCGGAACGAGCGCCGCAAGATGATGCAGCGGCCGATCAGCGACGAGGCGCTGATCGAGTTCGATTCGTACACGATGAAGCTGCTGGCGAAGCTCTGACGACAGGCCTGCATGTCCAAACGCAAGAAACAACAAAAGCCTGCGCGCTCGACCCATGTCGCAGGCGTGCCCCCAGCAAGACAACCTGGCGCAGGGGTCTGGGGCGTCTCGGCGGCGATCGTCGTCGCGCTGATCTCCGGCTTCTATCCGTTCGTGGTGTACCCGTTGATCTCGTTGCTGACCGAGGGGCGACTGCGGTGGCCACCCATGCACGATGCGATGTGGTGGATGGCCATCGTCGCAGCCTTGATCCTGGTGCCGGCGGCGCTGTGGGTCGGGTTCTGGTTCTTCATCTTTCGCAAGACGAAGGCGAACTGAGGGAGCGGCCGCCTGTCGCCCGCCCGCCGACGGCTGCCAGGCAGACTCGCCAAGTGATGCGCAAGCAAGCCGCGGACGCCAACGAGAGTCCAGGGAGGATTCCATGCTCAAGAAGTCTCGCCGCATCGCGCTCGCATCGCTGCTGTTGTTGTCGATCGCCGTCGCTGCCCAGGCCGCCGCGATCGCGCTCCCGGCTCCGAACACGTCCGCCATCGCCGATGCCTCCGCCGACCCGGTCACCCTGCTCCGCGAGGCCCACTTCGCCGAGCTCGACGCGCGCATGAGCGCCGTGCAGGCCGACTACCGGCGCGGTCGCATCGACGAGCTCGCGCTGCTGGCCGCGTTCCGCCCGTTCGGCGACGCGGACCCGGCGCTGGCCGCGCCGTACGACGCCTGGGTGAAGGCGTACCCCAAGTCGTATGTGGCGCATCTCGCCCAGGGCGAATACGAAGTGCACGTCGCACGCGTGGCGCGCGGCGGCGCTTATGCGGCCATGACCTCGGCCGCGCAGATGGCCGCCATGGACGCGGCCAACCAGCGCGCCACCCGCGCGCTGCGCGCGTCGCTCGCACTCGACGAGCGACCGATCCTCAGCTATTCGCTGCTGATCGACCTCACGCGCCACCATGGCGACGACGACTACGCGCGCAAGCTGCTCGATGCCGGCCTGAAGCTCGATGCGCACGGCTACATCCTGCGACTGCGCTACATGACGACGCTCGAGAGCCGATGGGGCGGCAGCGTGCGCGAGATGCGTGACTTCCTTTCCGAGTGCCGCGCGGCTGGACTCGACGTCGCGAAGCTGAAGACGCTTGAGGCGTTGATCGAGCGCGACGCGGGCTGGGTGGCCGACAGCGCCCGGGACCTCGAGAGCGCGGATCGCCACGCGCTCGCCGCCATCGACCTCGCGGGCGACGGCCGCTTCCTCGGCAAGGCCACGCAGAGCTCGCTGCTCGGCGAGGCGGCGTGGGACGAGGAACGCCTGAAGCGCCTGGATCGCGCACGCGCGCTGTACGTGCGTGACGTGGCTGTCCTCCTGGAAAATGGCTGGGCCTGGGGACACCTCGGCTACTGCCAGGCCAAGCTGGGACTCGCCGCCGACAGCGCCGCGTCGTATCGCCGCGGTGCCGAGCTGGGCGATCCCTACGCCGAGAACGAATGGGGCAAGGCGCTGTGGTTCGGCGTCGCGCCGGTGAAGGCCGACCGCGCCGCGGCCATCCCCGGGTTCGAGAAGTCAGCCGCCACCGGGCTGCCCGAGGCGGTCACCAATCTGATGTGGGCGAGGAAGCAGTTGGGCGGCAAGGGCTGAAGCGATGCACACTTCCAGGGCGGGACGCCCTCCCGCGCCACCGAGAACGCCCGTGCCGACCTGGTACTTCCTCCCCTTGCTCGCCCTGCTTCTTGCCAGCGGTCACGCCCATTCGGCATCGGCCGAGACCCCGCATCCCGCGAGCGCCTCGGCCGCCTCCGGAGCCGCCGGCACGATCGTCGCCACCTGCCCTGATCGGGCCGCCTCCTCGCCGCAGGGCGCCGGCCAGCCGTCGAGCAAGCTGCGCCACATGCCTGCCGAGGGCGATCCGTGCGCAAGCTCGTTCGGTCCGGGTACCCCGCTGCGCCGACTGGCGCCAGCGAGCGCCGGCGGCTGACGTATCGGCACGACGAATCCTCACCCCCTCAATCTAGGGAAGAAGGAACCCGAATACGGATGCCTGTACCTCTATGGAAACGCTCGGGACGAGCGTTGCTCGCAAACCCGTTAAACGTTTTCCAGCGGAATTCTCGAACGCGCCGGTACCTATAGTGCATTGGCGCAGGCCACCGCCGCGCCGATCAACCGCGTCCTCGAGGAGAAGACATTGAAATTCCGTTTGGCCACCGTCGTCGCAGCTGCCCTGCTGGCTGCCGGCGCCGTCCCGTCCGTCCAAGCCGCCGTGCCCGCCGCAGGCCAGTCCAGGATCATGAAGGCGCCGCTCGTCGACCTGGGCCTGGCACCCTCCGACGCCGTGCAGACGATCGCGCTGTCGCTGCCGCTGCGCAACGCCGCGGCGCTCGACACGTTCATCGCCAGCACCGTCGACCCGTCCAGCGCCAACTTCCGCAAGTTTCTGACGGCGGCCCAGTTCGCCGACGCCTACGGCGCCACGCACGATGCCGTGGCGCAGGTCACCGCGTTCCTGGCCGCCAACGGCATCGCCGTGAGCGAGGTGTCCGACAACCGCCTGCTGGTGACGGCCACCGCCACCAACGCACAGCTGAGCAGCATGTTCGGCGCCGCCATCCACGCCTACAGCCAAGGCGGGCAGGTCTTCCAGCGCCCGGTGGGCACCGCCGTGATGCCGCTGGGCCTGAAAGGCCTGGCCCAATCCGTCACCGGCCTCGACACCCAGCCGTTGGCGCACTCGCACGTGCAGTACCTGCCGCGCGATGGCGCGCTGTCCGCAGAACCCGCCCCCGCGGTTCAATCGCTGGACGGCAACGTGGTCATCACCGACACGCCGGGCTACCTCACCACTGGCGACGTGCTCAACACGTACAACGGCCTGCAGTTGCCCGCGCGCGGCATGAGCGGCGCCGGCACCACCATCGGCATCATGACGTTCGCGGGTTTCTCGCAGAACGACGCCTACGCCTACTGGTCGGTGATCAAGCAGCCGGTGCTGGCCAACCGCATCACCGAGATCGGCGTGGCCGGCCACAAGGCCCATCCCACCGACAACGGCGCGGACGAGACCAGCCTGGACGTGGAACAGTCCGGCGGCCTCGCCCCGCAGGCCAACATCCGCGTGTACGAAGCGGCCAACACCCGCCTGGGCGCCCTGCAGCTCTATTCGCAGGCGATCAACGAGAACAAGTGCGACACGCTGTCCATCAGCTGGGGCGAGGCCGAGGTGGCCGAGTACACGTCCGACCTGCTCGCCTACGACACGATGTTCAAGCAGGCCGCCGCCCAAGGCACGCCCATCATGGCGTCGGCGGGCGACTCGGGCGCGTACGACATCAATCGCAGCACCTACCTGTACCCGCAGTTCACGCCCATCCTCACGGTGGATTTCCCGGCGAGCCACCCGCTGGTGCTCGCCGCGGGCGGCACCACGCTGCCCACGCAGATCCAGATGAAGTACGCGCTGCTGACGGTGCCCACGGAGCGCCCGTGGGGCTGGGACTACTTCCGCGACTACTACGTCGGCCACTACGGCCAGGCCGTGTACTACTCCCAGGTGTTCCCGGTGGGCGGCGGCGGCGGCGTGAGCGTGGTCTGGGACGTGCCCAGCTACCAGGCGGGCCTCGCCGGCGTGAAGAAGTCGTCCCCGGGCCAGTCGATGTTCGGCCCCGCCAACTACAACCCGGCGACGCAGACCTTCAGCGGCCCCGTGGTCGACTACATCGACATGCCCGGCAACGTTGCCGGCCGCAACGTGCCCGACGTCTCGCTCAACGCAGACCCCAACACCGGCTACTACCTGGTGTTCGGCAACTCGCTGTACGCGGGCGGCGGCGGCACCAGCTTCGTGGCCCCGCAGCTGAACGGCATCTTCTCGCTGATCACGCAGCAGGCCGGCAAGCGCCTGGGCCTGCTGCAACCGCAGCTGTACAAGGCCTTCCGCACCCTGGGCTACGGCACCGGTTCGCCGTTCCGTGCCGTCGGCGCGGGCACCAACCTCTACTACGCGGCCACCAATGGCTACAACCCGGCC
>JBBQYL010000147.1:0-13084 GCA_038208735.1 Burkholderiales bacterium | reverse complement strand
TGGACGCGGTAGGCGGCTCGCTGGCCCACGGCGTGCTCGTGATGAACGCCGATTTCGTGCAGATGGACGCGCTGCTGGCGCTGCGCGAACGCGGCGTGCCGGTGGTGCTGTGCATGTGGGAGCAGCCCGACGTGCCGCCCGCGCTGCCCTGCGTGGCGGTCGACTTCGAGATGGCCGGCCGCATCGCCGCCGAACACCTCGTCAAGCTGGGCCACCGCCGCATCGGTGCGGTGGTGGGCAGCGAGGCCAGCGGCAATCACATCTGGCGCTACCGCGGCTTCTGCGAGGCGCTGGCGCGCGCCGGCATCGCGCATCCCGACACCGAAACGCGCTTCGGCCACGACACCATCGAGGCCGGCCGCAGCGCCGCCCACGCGCTGCTGGCCGCCATCCCCGACCTGACCGCGCTGTTCACCACCAACGACCTGCCCGCCATCGGCGCGCTGCAGGCCGCGGCCGACCTGGGACTGTCGGTGCCGCGCGACCTGTCGGTGTGCAGCATCACCGACATCCAGCTGGCCAGCGAGGTGCGCCCCGCGCTCACCACCGTGGCCGTGCCCACCGCCGAGGCCGCCGAGCTGGCGGTGGAGGCGCTGATGCACATGCTCGACGAGCACAACGTGGGCGAGGAGCCGCAGTCACGCCTGCGCGTGACGTCGGCGCCGCGGCTGATCGTGCGCGCGTCGACCGGGCGCGCGGCGCACGGCTGATTCTTCCTTGCGGAACTGAGCGCACGTCCTCGCAGACGTTCGAGCAGACGTTCGAGCGTCGGTCAGGGTGGCAGGGTGTTGACGTTGCTCGCGAAGACCTCGGTTGGCGAGGGCGGCGGGCTTGACGCGAACGACCGGCCAGGCGCAGGCGCTACTTGCCCCTTTCGTGAGTGACGACGGTCAGGGACGGGCCATCTACGGGAACTTCCGCGGGCGCTCAAACTTCCTTTTCGTCCATCACTTGCATGGCTGGCACGGCGATGCGAATTTCGCGTCAGACGCGGCGGCCCGTGTTGGCGCCGGCCGCGGGCATTGACGCGGCCTCGATGGCCTCGTCAATGCCAAGACCAACTAAAAATGGGGAAAGAGGCATTTGTCTCAACCGCCAATTCGGTGCCCGGCGGCGGCGGTGGGGCCGGCCTGCGCGGGGCATCTGGCGCGGCGAGGAGCGCAGGCGTCCAGGGTTGCCCCGCGCAGCGGGGCCGAGGAGAGCGAGCCGGCGCTGTGCGCCCCCCCGGTAGACCGAGGTCTGCTACGCCGGTGACTTCACGACGACGCCATGGACGCCGAGCACCGCAGCGAAGTCGCGGAGGCCGCAGGCCGCAGCGACCGCGACAGCTGCCCCGCGCAGGCCGGCCCCACCGACGCCGCCAACCGAGGTCGTCGCACGCAACCGTCGACAGCCCAAGACGCCACCACAGAAGCTCGACAACCCTTCACGCAACCTTCAGGCTTCGCGCGAAGCCGCCAGCAGGCACGCGGCCTGCGTCTGCGCATCGAGCGCTCGCAGCGCCGGTACCTCGCGGGCGCACTCGTCGATCGCCTTAGGGCAACGCGTGCGGAACACGCAGCCCGATGGCGGCGAGATCGGCGACGGGATGTCGCCCGACAGCAGCCGCAGCACCTTGCCGCGTTCGATGCGCGGGTCGGGCACGGGAATGGCCGACAGCAGCGCCTCGGTGTACGGATGCCCTGGCCGCGCGTAGAGCGCATCGCTGGACGCCACCTCCATCGTCTTGCCCAGGTACAGCACCAGCACGCGATCGCTGATGTGCTTGACCACCGCCAGGTCGTGCGCGATGAAGATCAGGGCCAGGCCCTTGCGGCGCTGCAGCTCCTGCAGCAGGTTGACGATCTGCGCGCGGATGGACACGTCGAGCGCCGACACCGGCTCGTCGCAGATGATCAGCTTGGGCTCGAGGATCAGCGCGCGCGCGATGCCGATGCGCTGGCACTGCCCGCCCGAGAACTCGTGCGGATAACGGTTGATCTGCTGCGGCGTGAGGCCCACCTCGGTCATCACGGCGGCCACGCGCTCGTGCACCTGCGCGTCGCTCAGCTCGGGCCGGTGGATGCGCAGCGGCTCGCCGATGATGCGCGCCACCGTCATGCGCGGGTCGAGCGACGCGAGCGGATCCTGGAAGATGATCTGGATGTCGCGCCGTGCGGCCAGCCACGCGGCGTGGTCGTCGGGCCGCAGCGTCTTGCCCTGGAACACGACCTCGCCGCCGGTGGCCGGGATCAGGTTGAGGCAGGCGCGCGCCAGCGTCGACTTGCCGCATCCCGACTCGCCAACGATGCCCAGCGTCTCGCCCGGCTGGAGGTCGAACGACACGCCGTCGACGGCCTTGAGGCTTGCGGCCGGCGTCCACGGCCAGGCCTTGCGGTCGCGCACCTTGAAGTGCACCTTCAGATCGCGCACCGAGAGCAGCGGGGCGCTCTTGTCCAGCGGCACGTCAGGCATCGGCGGCCTCCATCGCATCGAGGTCGGCCACGGAGCGATGGCAGGCGCGCAGCGTGGGCGCGCCCGGCGCCAGGTGCTGCAGCAGTGGCATGGTGGCCACGCAGCGATCCTCCACGTAGCGGCAGCGCGCCGAGAACGGGCAGCCGGGCGGCAGCGCGTTCATGTTGGGCGGGTTGCCGGGAATGCTCACCAGCGGGCCCGCGCCGGCATCCAGGCGCGGCAACGCGGCGAGCAGTCCGCGCGTGTAGGGATGCGACGGGCGGTGGAAGATGGCGTCGGCCGACGCGTGCTCCATCACGCGGCCGCCGTACATCACCATCACGTCGTCGCACAGGCCGGCCACCACGCCCAGGTCGTGCGTGATCATCACGATGGCCGTGCCGTGGTCACGCTGCAGCTCGCGCAGCAGCTGCGTGATCTGCGCCTGCACGGTGGCGTCGAGCGCGGTGGTGGGCTCGTCGGCGATCAACACCTCGGGCTCGCACAACAGCGCCATCGCGATCATCACGCGCTGGCGCATGCCGCCGGAGAACTCGTGCGGGTAGAAGTCGATGCGACGCTTCGCGTCCGGGATCTTCACGTCGTCGAGTGCCTGGATCGCGCGCACGCGCGCCTCGCGCCGCGACAGGCCGCGGTGCAGCTCCAGCACCTCGGTCATCTGGCGTTCGACGGTGAGGTACGGGTTCAGCGACGTCATCGGATCCTGGAAGATCATCGCGATGCGGTCGCCGCGCACGGCGTTGAGCTCGCCCGGCGCCAGCCCCAGCAGGTTGCGGCCGTGGTGCAGCACCTGGCCCGTGGCCGTGCCGTTGCGCGCCAGCAGGCCCATCATCGCCAGCACCGTCTGCGACTTGCCCGAGCCGGACTCGCCGACGATCCCCAGCGTCTGGCCGCGACTCAACGAGAAATCAAGGTGGTTGACGGCGTACACCGCCCCGTCGTTCGTCTGGAACCGCACGCTGAGGTCCTTGACCTCCAGCACCGGCGTGGTGGTCGCGTCGCTCATCTCAACGCTCCTTCGGGTCGAGCGCGTCGCGCAGCCCGTCGCCGATGAAGTTGGCGCAGTACAGCGTGATCGACAGCGCGCCGGCCGGAAACAGGATCATCCACGGCGAGGCCGCCATCACCGCCGCGCCGTCGTGGATCAGCACGCCCCAGCTGGTCATCGGCTCCTGCACGCCCAGGCCGAGGAACGACAGCACCGACTCCGACAGGATCACGCCCGGCACGAGGATGGACGTGTAGATGACGACCACGCCCATCAGGTTGGGCACGACGTGCTGGAAGATGATGCGCCACGTGGGAACGCCGATGGCGCGCGCCGCCTCGATGAACTCGCGCGACTTGATCGACAGCGTCTGGCCGCGCACCACGCGCGCCATGTCCAGCCAGGAGAACGCGGCGATCGCGCCCACCACCAGCAGGATGTCGCGGCCGAACACGGTGACCACCAGGATGGCGATCAGCAGGTAGGGGACGGCGAAGGCCATGTCGACGATGCGCATCATCACGCCGTCCACGCGCCCGCCCACGAAGCCGGCGGTGGCGCCCCACACCACGCCGATGCACACCGCCACCAGCGTGCCCAGCAGGCCCACCAGCAGCGAGATGCGGCCACCGATCAGCGTGCGCACCAGCAGGTCGCGGCCGAGGTCGTCGGTGCCGAACAGGTGCCAGCCGGCGCGCGTGGGCGGCGCGCTCATCAGGTTCCAGTCGACCGAGTCGAACGCGTTGGGCAGCACCATCGGTCCGAGCACGCAGGCCAGCGTGATCAGCGCGAGCACCCCCGTGCTGGCCACCGCGGCGCGGTTGCGGGCGAAGCGCTTGCGCGCGTCGTGCCAGGGACTGCGGCCGGCCGGGGCCGCATCGACGAGGGCAGGCGTGGTCATCAGTAGCGGATCTTCGGGTCGAGCCAGGCGTAGGCCAGGTCGACCAGCAGGTTCAAGGTGACGGCCAGCACGGTGACCAGCACCACGAGGCCCAGCACCAGCGTGTAGTCGCGGTCGGACGCGCCGTTGACGATCAGCCTGCCCAGCCCCGGGATGGAGAACCACGACTCGGTGACAATGGCCGAGGTGATCGACGAGATCGCCAGCGGCCCCACCACCGAGACCACCGGCAGCAGCGCCGGCCGCAAGGCGTGGCGCAGCACCACGAGCCGCATCGGCAGCCCCTTGGCGCGCGCGGTTCGGATGAAGTTGGAACTGAGCACCTCGATCAGGCTGCCGCGCATGATGCGGCCGACCGTGGAGATGTTGATCAGCGTGAGCAGCGCGATGGGCAGCACCATGTAGCGTGGCGCGAAGTTGTCCCAGCCGCCGGAGGGCAGCCACGGCAGCGCGATGGCGAACACCAGCACCAGCACCGGGCCCAGCACGAACGACGGCAGCACGCTGCCGACGTTGCCGAACAGCATCACCGCCACGTCGACCACGCTGTTCTGGCGCAGCGCGGCCACGATGCCCAGGGCCACGCCGACCACCACCGAGATGACGATCGCCGTGCCGCCGATCACCAGCGACACCGGAAGCGCGCGCGCCACCAGGTCGTTCACCGACCAGTCCGCATAGCGGAACGACGCGCCGAGGTCGCCGTGCAGCAGGTCGTCGAGGTACAGCAGGTACTGCTTCCACAGCGGCAGGTCGAGGTGGTACTTGGCCTGCAGGTTGGCCAGCACCGCCGCGGACACCTTGCGCTCGGAGTCGAACGGGCCGCCCGGCGTCACGTGCAGCAGCACGTAGCAGAGGGTGACCACGGCCAGCACCGTGGGGATCGTGATCAGGAGTCTCCTGACGATGTAGGCCAGCATGTCAATGCTTCACGATGTAGAAGTCCTTGCTGCGGTACCGGTTGGTGCCGCCCGAGCTTCCGTAGCCGCCCACCCACGGCTTGACCAGGCGCGGCGCGGTGTACTGCAGCAGCGGGATCATCGGGTAGTCGTCCGCCATCATGCGGGCCGCCTGGCTCAGCAGGGCCGAGCGCCTCGCGGGGTCGACGAGCTGCTTGGCCTGGCCGATGAGCGCGTCGGCGGCGCGGTTGCAGCTGTGGTCGTCGTTGAAGTCGGAGTCGCACTCGGCCAGGTTCAGCAGCGTGGTGGCGTCGTTCACGTTGAAGACCCAGCCGTTGCGCGCGATCTGGAAGTCGCCGTCGTGGCGCTTGCGGATCAGCACCTTGAACTCGAGGCTGTCGATGTCGGTCTCCAGGCCCAGCTTGGACTTCCATTCGGAGGCGGCGAAGATCGCCATCTTGCGGTGATAGTCGCTGTTGTTGTAGGTGAACTTCAGGCGCGTGCCGGGCTTCACGCCGGCCTCGGCCAGCAGCCGGCGCGCCTCGGCCACGCGCCTGTCCATGGGCCAGTCGGCCCAGTCGTAGCGCGTGGGCTGGGCGCCGACCAGGCCCTGCACGGCCAGGCCATACAGCGGCACCTGGCCGTCGTTGGTGATCTTGCCGGCGAGCACCTCGCGGTCGATCACCATCGACAAGGCCTTGCGCACGCGGATGTCCTTGAGCAGCGGGTCCTTGTTGTTCAGCGAGTACACGCGCAGGCCCAGCAGCAGGTCGTTGCGCATCTCGGCGGGGTACTGCGCCTTCAACGACGCGTAGGCACCGGGCGGCAGCGACTCCATGAAGTCCTCCTCGCCCGACTGGTACAGCTTCAGGTCGGCGCTGGCGTCCTCCACGCAAAGAAAGGTCACGCGGGTGAGTTGCACGTTGGCCGCGTCCCAGTACGTGGGGCTCTTCTCGACGACGACCTTGCTGTTGACCTGCCAGTCCTTGAGCACATAGGCGCCGTTGCCGACGATGTTGGCGGGCCGCGTCCAGTCCTTGCCGAACTTCTCGATGGTGACGCGCGGCACGGGCGCCATCTGCGCCGCGGCCATCACGCCCGGGAGGAAGGGCACGGGGCCGGGCGTCTTCACTTCCAGCGTGAGCGGATCGAGCGCCTTCGCGCCGAGGTCGGCGAGGGGCTTGCCGCCCTTGACGATGTCCATGCCGTTCTGGAAGTAGGCCGCGTAGACCGAGGCGCTCAGCGACGCCGTCTTCGGATCCATGTAGCGCCGCCACGCATAGATGAAGTCGTCGGCAGTGACCGGCTGGCCGTTCGACCAGGCGGCGTTGCGGCGCAGCTTGAACACCCAGGTGGTGGCGTCCACCTGCTTCCAGGATTCGGCCGCGCCGGCCACGACGTTGCCCTGGTGGTCGGTGGACGTCAGGCCCTCGAACAGGTCGCGTCCGATCTCGGTGGCGTTCACCGTCTCGGTGTGGGCCGGATCCAGCGACTCGGGCTCGGCGCCGTTGTTGCGCACCATCTCCTGCTTGGGGGACAGCGACGTGCCGGGTGGGATCACCGCGGCGCCGGCAGAGGCCGCCAGCGCGCCGGCCAGCGTCAGCGCCAGCGTCAGGGGGAGACGAAAGGTCATGAAGCGCGGTTCAATGCTTGAGGATCCAGAAGTCCTTGCTGCGATAGCGATCCATGCCGTTCGCCTCGTCGTAGCCACCCACCCACGGCTTGATCAGCCGCGGCACCGAGTATTGCAGCAACGGGATCATCGGGTAGTCGTCCATCACCAGCCTGGCCGCCTGCGTGAGCAGCGCGGAGCGCTTCGCCGGATCGGTGGCCAGGTTGCCCTGCGCGATCAGGTCGTCGGCCTTCCTGTTGCAGTTGCGGTCGTCGTTCGACTCCGAGCCGCACTGCACCAGCGTGAGCAGCAGCGTGGCGTCGTTGAACGTCACCACCCAGCCGCTGCGCGCGATCTGGAAGTCGCCGTCGTGGCGCTTGCGGATGAGCACCTTGAACTCGAGGCTGTCCATCTCGGTGTCCAGGCCCAGCTTGGTCTTCCATTCGCTGGCCGCGAAGATCGCCATCTTCTTGTGATAGTCGCTGTTGTTGTACGTGAACTTCACGCGCGTGCCGGGCTTCACGCCGGCCTCGGCAAGCAGCTTGCGCGCCTCGGCCACGCGCTTGTCCATGGGCCAGTCGGCCCAGTCGTAGCGGGTGGCGTCCATGCCCGCGATGCCCTTCACCGCCAGGCCGTACAGCGGCGGCTGGCCGTCGGCGGTCACCTTGGTGGCCAGGATGTCGCGATCGATCACCATCGACAGCGCCTTGCGCACGCGTACATCCTTGAACAGCGGATCCTGGTTGTTCAACGTATAGAAGCGCAGTCCCAGCAGCAGGCCGTTGTGGATCTCGTTCGGGTACTGGGCCTTCAGCGACGCGTAGGCGCCGGGCGCCAGCTGAAGCATGAAGTCTTCCTCGCCGGACTGGTACAGCTTCAGGTCGGCGTTGGCGTCCTCCACGCACAGGTACGTCACGCGCGTGAGCTGCACATTGGCGGCGTCCCAGTAGCGCGGCGACTTCTCGAGCACGATCTTGCTGTTGACCTGCCAGTCCTTCAACACGTAGGCGCCGTTGCCCACCATGTTGGCCGGCTTCGTCCAGTCCTTGCCGAACTTGTCGATGGTGGCCTTGGGCTGCGGCGAGAACTGCACGATGGCCGCGGCCGCCGGGAAGAACGGCAGCGGCACCGGCGTCTTCACCTCCAGCGTGAGCTTGTCGATGGCGCGCACGCCCAGCGCGGCGGGCGGCATCCTGCCGGACACGATGTCGCTGCCGTTGAGCAGGTACACGCCCAGCGTGGACGCGATCTTCGAGCCGGTCCTGGGGTCGAACAGGCGGCGCCACGCATAGACGAAGTCGTCCGCCGTCACGGGCTGGCCGTCCGACCACACCGCCGTCTTGCGCAGCTTGAACACCCAGGTCGTCGGGTCGACCTGCTTCCACGACTCGGCGGTGCCGGGCACGGGCGCGCCATGGTGGTCGACGGCCGTCAGGCCCTCGAACACGTCGCTGAGGATGGAGCCGGCGGGCACCGATTCGACCAGGGCCGGATCGAGCGAGTCGGGCTCGGCGCCGTTGTTGCGCACCATCTCCTGCTTCGGCGACAGCGGCGTGCCGGGCGGCAGCGTGGCGCCGAAGGCCGAGGCGGCCATGCCGAGGACGACGGCGATCAGGGCTCGTGCGAGCGGTGGCTTGCAGCGCAAATACATTGCGGGGGGACTCCAGGGCGTGCCGTGGTCGGGCGCGTTGCAGTATAGGGGGAGGGTGTCCTCGTCGAAGCAGGATCCGCACCAGGGCAGGCGACCGGCCAGCGTGGTGCGCGCTGCCCCATTCGCGGGCTTCTCGTAGACCCGGGTATGGCATTTGAGTTCCGCCGCCTAGAGTGCGGTGCGAACGGCGACACTACGCCCGATAGCCAAGGGAGAGCCCATGAACGAACAGATGCTGCGTGACCTGGTCGACGACGTCCGCCAGGGCCGGCTCGCGCGCCGCGACTTCATCGCCCACATGGTGGCGCTGGGCGTGGGCGTGTCGCTCGCCTCGACGATGCTGGCCGACGTGGCCGTGGCCCAGTCGACGGAGCCGCCGTACACGCCGACCAGGCGCGGCGGCGGCGGCCCGCTGCGGCTGCTGCTGTGGCAGGGCCCGACGCTGCTGAACCCGCACTTCGCCACCGGCACGAAGGACCAAGAAGGCTGCCGCCCGTTCTACGAGTCGCTGGCCCGCTACGACGCCGACGGCGTGATCGTGCCGGTGCTCGCGGCCGAGATCCCCAGCCGCGCCAACGGCGGCATCGCGGCCGATGGCCTGTCCACCACCTGGAAGCTGAAGAAGAACGTGCAGTGGCACGACGGCCATCCGTTCACGGCCGACGACGTCGTCTTCAACTGGCAGTACGCCACCGACCCCGCCGGTGGCGCATTCAGCACGGGCTTCTACACCAACGTGAAAAGCGTCGAGAAGATCGACGCGACCACGGTGCGCTTCAACTTCGCCAAGCCCTCGCCGATCTGGGATCGCGCCTGCAACATCTGGCTGATTCCCAAGCACGTGTTCTCGGCCTACATGGGCGCGAAGTCGCGCGAGGCCCCCGCCAACCTGAAGCCCATCGGCACCGGCCCCTACAAGTTCGTCGCGTTCACCCCCGGCGACCTGGTGCGCGGCGAGGCCAACCTGGCCTACTACCTGCCCAACCGCCCGTTCTTCGACACCCTCGAGATCAAGGGCGGCGGTGACGCCACCTCGGCGGCACGCGCGGTGCTGCAGACCGGCGAGTACGACTACGCCTGGGGCGTGCTGGTGGAGGACACCGTGCTCAAGGCCATGGAAACCGGTGGCAAGGGCCGCATGGTGTTCAAGCCCACGGGCAATCCCGAGCTGATCATGCTCAACGCGGCCGACCCGACGACGGAGGTGGACGGCGAGCGCGCCAACGTCAAGTCGAAGCACTTCGCGTTCTCCGATCCGGCGGTGCGCAAGGCCTTCGGGCTGCTGGTGGACCGCAAGAGCATCCAGGACTTCGTGTTCGGCCGCCTGGCCACGCCCGCGCCCAACCTGCTCAACAACCCGGTGCAGTTCAACAGCAAGGCCATCGTGCCCGAGTTCAGCGTGGACAAGGCCAACGCGCTGCTCGACGCGGCCGGCTGGAAGCGCGGCGGCGACGGCGTGCGCATGAAGGACGGCAAGCGCCTGAAGCTGGTCTACCAGACGTCCATCAACTCGGTGCGCCAGAAGATCCAGGCCATCGTCAAGCAGGCCTGCGCCAAGGCCGGCATCGAGGTCGAGCTGAAGACGGTGCAGGCCTCGGTGTTCTTCTCGTCGGACATGACCAACCCGGACACCTACGGCAAGTTCTTCTCCGACATCGAGATGTACCTCAACACGCGCACCGGCACCGATCCCGACCGCTTCATGCAGCAGTGGGTGTCGTGGGAGATCTGCCAGAAGGCCAACGGGTGGCAGCTGCAGAACAAGACGCGCTGGTCCAGCCCCGAATACGACAAGGCGTTCCGCGCCGCCGAGATCGAGCTCGACCCGGTCAAGCGCGCGGCGCTGTTCGTGCAGATGAACGACCTGGCCTGCAACTCGGGCTTCTCCATCCCGGTGGCGCTGCGCGGGCAGGTGACGGCGCTGTCGAAGTCCATCGTGGCGCCGCTCACCGGCTGGGATCTCGACCTGTCGGGCCTGCACGACTGGTACCGCGCGTAGTCGCCAGAACGCATGGGGGCCTTCATCCTGCGCCGCCTGGCGCTCGCGGTACCCAGCCTGCTGGGCATCAGCATCGTGCTGTTCACGGTGCTGGCGTTGGCCCCGGGCGATCCGTTCGCGGAGCTCGCCACGAACGCCAACGTGCCGCCCGAGGTGCGAGTGCACCTGCGCGCCAGCCTGGGCCTGGACGACCCGGTGGCGCTGCGATACCTGCACTGGCTGGCGGCGATGCTGCATGGCGACTGGGGCTTCTCGTTCATCAGCCGCATCGACGTCTCGACGCTCATCTGGCAGCGCGTGCCCGTGACGCTGGGTCTGATCGGCGCCTCGCAGCTGCTGGCGCTGGCCATCGCCATTCCGGTGGGCACGCTGTCGGCGGTGCGGCCCTATTCGTGGTTCGACCGCATCGCCAGCACGATCGCGCTGGCCGGCTTCTCGCTGCCCACGTTCTTCACCGGCATCCTGCTGATCCTCGTGTTCTCGATCAAGCTCGATTGGCTGCCCTTCGTCTACCGCTCCGACGTCGAGGCCACCGGCTGGGCCGCGGTGGTGGAGCACGTGCGCCAGGCCATCATGCCGGTGGCCGTGCTCGGGCTGTTCCAGGGCGCCGGCTGGACGCGCTACGTGCGCTCGGCCGTGCTCGACGTGGTGCGGCTCGACCACGTGACCACCGCGCGCTCCAAGGGCCTGGCCGAGCGCGTGGTCGTCATGCGCCACATCCTGCGCAACGCGCTGATCCCGGTGGTCACGCTGGTGGCGCTGCAGATGCCCACCGTATTCGGCGGCGCCATCGTCACCGAGCAGATCTTCCGCATCCCCGGCATCGGCTCGCTGCTCATCGACGCGATCCTGCGCAACGACACGCCCGTCATCATGGGCGTCACCTTCGTCTTCAGCGTGCTCGTGATCCTGTTCAACCTCGTCGCCGACCTGCTCTATGGCCTCCTCGATCCCCGCATCGCGTACCGATAGGCCGGCGTCGCCCTGGGGCGAGGCCTGGCGGCGCTTCAGGCGCCATCGCATGGCCGTCGCCAGCCTGGGCGTGCTCGCGCTGCTGGTGGCCGCGGTGGTGCTGGGCCCGTTCGCGTGGCACATGCCCATCGACGAGATCGACTTCTCGGCCACCACGCAACGCCCGTCGCTGGCGCATCCGTTCGGCACCGACGACCTGGGCCAGGATTTGCTGGCGCGCATGCTCTACGGCGGCCGCATCTCGCTGGCCGTGGGCTTCGCCGCCATGGGCATGGCCGTGCTGGTGGGCGTGACCATCGGCGCGCTGGCGGGCATCTCCAAGGGCCCGGTCGACATGGTGCTGATGTGGGTCACCGACCTGTTCCTGTCGCTGCCCCAGCTGCCGCTGCTGCTGCTGTTGATCTACCTGTTCCGCGAGCCGCTGAAGGCCGTCTTCGGGCCCGAGGGCGGCGTTTTCGTGCTGATCGTGGTGGTGATCGGCTGCTTCGGCTGGATGCAGGTGGCGCGGCTGGTGCGCGCGCAATTCTTCTCGCTGCGCGAGAAGGAGTTCGTGGAGGCGGCGCGCGCGCTGGGCGCCACCACCACGCGCGTGGTGTGGCGCCACATCCTGCCCAACGCGCTCGGGCCGGTGATCGTGGCCGGCACCATCAACGTGGCCGGCGCCATCATCGCGGAGTCGACGCTGTCGTTCCTGGGACTGGGCTTTCCGCCCGACATCCCCACGTGGGGCCGGCTGCTGTTCGACAGCAAGGACCACCTGGACATCACCGCGTACTGGGCGCTGTTTCCCGGCGGCGCGATCTTCCTGGCCGTGATGGCCATCAACTTCGTCGGCGACGGTTTGCGCGACGCGCTCGATCCGCGGCGGGTGCTCTGATGACCCACCTGCTCGAGATCCGCGGCCTCAAGACCCACTTCAGGACCGACGACGGCTGGGTGCACGCCGTCGACGGCGTCGACCTGCACGTGGACGCCGGCGAGACGCTGTGCGTGGTGGGCGAGTCGGGCTCGGGCAAGTCGGTGACGGCGATGTCGGTGCTCAAGCTGCTGCCGATGCCCCCGGGCCGCATCGTGGCCGGCCAGGTGTTGTGGGAAGGCCGCGACCTGGTGCCGCTGTCGCAGGACGAGATGCGCAAGCTGCGCGGCCGCGAGATCGGCATGGTGTTCCAGGAGCCGATGACCGCGCTCAACCCGGTCTACACCGTGGGCGAGCAGATCGGCGAGAGCCTGCGGCTGCACGAGGGCCTGTCGCGCGCCGCCGCCCTCGATCGCGCCGCCGAGCTGTTGGCGCTGGTGCACATCTCGCAGGCCGCGCGCCGCGTGCACGACTACCCGCACCAGTTCTCGGGCGGCATGCGCCAGCGCGTGATGATCGCGCTGGCGCTGGCCTGCAAGCCGCGCCTGCTGATCGCCGACGAGCCCACCACCGCGCTCGACGTCACCATCCAGGCGCAGATCCTCGACCTGCTGGCCGAGCTCAAGGATCGCCTGGGCATGGCCGTGCTGCTGATCACCCACGCGATGGGGGTGGTGGCCGAGGTGGCGCAGCGCGTGGTGGTGATGTACGCCGGCCAGGTGATCGAGGAAGGCCCGGTGGGGCTGCTGTTC
>JBBQYL010000146.1:0-13102 GCA_038208735.1 Burkholderiales bacterium | reverse complement strand
TCGAGCATCATCTTGTGGTTCTCGCGACCGATGCCCGACTGCTTGTAGCCGCCGAACGCCGCATGCGCCGGATACGCGTGATAGCAGTTCGTCCACACGCGGCCGGCCTGGATGCCGCGGCCCATGCGGAACGCCGTGTTCATGTCGCGCGACCACACGCCGGCGCCCAGGCCGTACAGCGTGTCGTTGGCGATGGACAGGGCCTCTTCCTCGTCCTTGAAGGTCGTCACGGAGACGACCGGCCCGAAGATCTCCTCCTGGAAGATGCGCATCCTGTTGTGGCCCTTGAACACGGTGGGCTTCACGTAGAAGCCGCCTTCCAGGTCGTCCTTGAGCATGTTGCGCTCGCCGCCGATCAGGCACTGCGCGCCTTCCTGCTTGCCCAGGTCGAGGTAGCTGAGGATCTTCTCCAACTGCTCGCCAGACGCCTGCGCGCCGATCATCGTGGACATCTCCAGCGGGTTGCCCTGCTTGATGGCGGCCACGCGCTTGATGGCGCGCTCGATGAACTGGTCGTAGATCGACTCCTGGATCAGCACGCGCGACGGGCAGGTGCAGACCTCGCCCTGGTTCAGCGCGACCATCGCGAAGCCCTCGAGCGCCTTGTCGAAGAACGCGTCGTCCTTGCTGAGCACGTCGGCGAAGAAGATGTTGGGCGACTTGCCGCCCAGCTCCAGCGTGACGGGAATCAGGTTCTGGCTGGCGTACTGCATGATCAGCCGGCCGGTGGTGGTCTCGCCGGTGAACGCGATCTTGGCGATGCGCTTGTTGGACGCCAGCGGCTTGCCGCATTCCAGCCCGAAGCCGTTGACGATGTTGAGCACGCCGGAGGGCAGCAGGTCGCCGATGATCTCGGCCAGCACCAGGATCGAGGCCGGGGTCTGCTCGGCGGGCTTGAGCACCACGCAGTTGCCGGCGGCCAGCGCCGGCGCCAGCTTCCACACGGCCATCAGGATCGGGAAGTTCCAGGGAATGATCTGGCCCACGACGCCCAGCGGCTCGTGGAAATGGTACGCGTAGGTGGTCTCGTCGATCTCGCTGATGCCGCCTTCCTGGCCGCGCACGCAGCCGGCGAAGTAGCGGAAGTGGTCGATGGCCAGCGGAATGTCGGCGGCCAGGGTCTCGCGGATGGGCTTGCCGTTGTCCCAGGTCTCGGCCGTGGCGATCAGCTCGAGGTTGGCCTCCATCCGATCGGCGATCTTGTTGAGGATGTTGGCGCGCGTGGTGGGCGAGGTCTTGCCCCAGGCCACCTTGGCGGCGTGCGCGGCGTCCAGCGCCAGCTCCACGTCTTCCGCGCTGGAGCGCGGGATCTCGCAGAACGCGCGGCCGGTGATGGGGGTGATGTTCTCGAAGTACTCACCCTTGACCGGCGGCACCCATTCGCCCCCGATGTAGTTGGCGTAGCGCTTCTTGAAGTTGACGGCGGCGCCGAAGCGGCCGGGTTCGAGCATGTTCATGTCAGTCTCCTGGGTCGTTGAGGAAAGGGGTTTGCCGCGTGACGGCGGGATCGGTGGCTTTCACACCACGTGCCAGTCGAGATTGCCCTTGGCGAAGATCTGCTTCAGGCGATCGGTGCGCGCGAGTTCGTCCACGCTCGCCTGCAAGGCCGTGGCGAGGTCGCCCGCGTCCTTCTTCACGGCCATGCCCACGGCCCAGCCCGAACGCGAGTTGTGCACCGTCGGCAATGGATTGATGACGAAGCGCGGGTCGCCCGCCAGCACCGACTGCAGCTCCGAGTCAAGCCCGGCGGCCGCCGGGAACTCGCCGCGCTTGAGCGCCGCGGCGGCCTCAACGCCGTTCTTCCACGTGGTGGTCAACTGGCTGCGGTAGGCACCGCCGTCGGCGCCGATCATCAGCACGCTGGCCAGCGTGTCTCCGGGCACGGCCACGCTCTTGCCGTTGAGCTGCGCCAGCGTCTCGAGGTGGGGCAACTGCTCCACGTTGCGGGCGATCATCACGCGGTCGTGCCAGTAGGGCGCGAAGATGCGCACCTGCGGCGAGGCGTCCATCAGCGGCGCTTCCACCGGCACGTGCAGCATCACGTCGGCCGGCCCGTAGCCAAGGTAGTGGCCCTTCCACACCATGTTGCGCAGGTCGTCGTCCATCTCCTCGCCGGCGGTGAACGGCATCAGCGACAGCTTGACGCCCAGCGATTCCGCCAGCGCGGCGGCCAGGTCGACGTCGATGCCGCGGCCCTTGTCGTTGAAGGGCGGCATGTCGTTGTAGACGGCCACGGTGAGCGTGCCGCGCGCCTTCACGCCGGCCAGGCCGTCGTCGGCGGCGAACGCGTCGAGCGGCAGCGCTGCCGCCGCGAGGGCGCCGAGGCCGCCGAGCAGCGCGCGCCGATTGAACGTGGCGGCGGTCATGGCACGTCCGCCACGGGTTTCTCGCGGCGCGACTCCAGGTAGGTCTTGATCGCCCAGATCGCCTCCTGGCTCAACACGCCCTCGAACGGCGGCATGTATACGGCGCCGTTGCGCGAGCGGCCGTGCCGCACGGTGGTCACCATGTAGTCGTCGTTGTCCTTCAGGCAGGCCTCGCGCGCCGGCTTGTCCTTCATCCCGGCGCATTCGTTGTCCAGCTTTCGCAGGTCGGGCGCGATGCCGCCCGAGATCGCCTCGAGTCCGTGGCAGCGTGCGCAGTTCTGGTTGAAGCCGGACGCGCCGATCTCCAACGCGGTGGCGTTGCCCGAATACGGGTTCACGCTGCGCCACTCGTCACCCAGCGGGGCCAGGCCCGTGGTGTCCACCGGCTGCGGCGTGACGTTGCCGTGCGCGGCGACCGGGGCCCAGGCGCCGAGGGCCAGGAGCGCGGCGCCGGCGCGCATCGCGAGGCGCCGTCGTGGACGGCGCGATGCGACGCCGTTCGGGGTTCGTTTCATGTCGGTCTCCGTCAAGCTCGTTGTTGAACACTCGGCACACCGGTCTGCAAAGGCCATGCCACGGCGAGTTGCTGCAGCCAGGAACACTTATTGCAATCGGTACTGGCTTGCAGAGGCGGGTTGGGGTGCCGCGCGGAAATCGGTCCGCCCTTCGCCCCGGGGCGAAGGGCCTTTCCTGGCCGGCGAGCGACACGTCAGCGTGCGGCGCGGTCTCAGGGATAGCCCCCGCCTCGCGACCCGCCGCTGTACCAGAATCGAACAATCCCGCCACGACTGCGACAACCACGGGGCAGCAGCGGACGGCACAACGACAGAGACAACCTGCGGTTGATCCCCGACAGGCACAGAGGAAGCGACGATGTCAGCATCCCTTCACGCCCTGGCTGTCCCAGGCATCTGGTCCACGCCCGTGGCGCAGACCGGCGACGACGTTCCCGCCCGCGCGGAACGCATCGAGCGTTCCCATCTGCGCTGCACGGCGCTCGGCCTCTCGCGCATCGAACGGGCCGACTTCGAGCCCATGGTGCGCGGCGACCTGGCCGTGGCGCGCGAGCGCAACCAGCGCCTGTTCACGCACGCCGCGCCGGTGATGGAGATGCTGTTCGAGCAGATCGTCAACACCGAGAGCATGATCCTGCTCACCGACGCGCAGGGCACGATCCTGCACTCGATCGGCGACGACGAGTTCCTCGCCCGCGCCGGCAAGGTGGCGCTTGCGCCCGGGGTCAACTGGGCCGAGCAGTCCAAGGGCACCAATGCGATCGGCACGGCGCTGGTCGAGGAGCGGCCCACGCTCATCCATGCGGGCGAGCACTTCATGCACGCCAACAACTTCCTCACCTGCTCGGCCGCGCCCATCATCGATCCGCGCGGCAACATGCTGGGGGTGCTCGACGTCACCGGCGATCACCGCAGCTATCACCAGCACACCATGGGGCTGGTGCGGATGTCGGCGCGCATGATCGAGAACCATTGGTTGTCCGACGACTACGGCAACCGCCTGCGGCTGCACTTCCACCTGCGCCCCGAGTTCATCGGCACGCTGCTCGAAGGCATCGTGGTGGTGGGCGGCGACGGCCGGATCCTGGGCGGCAACCGAAGCGCGCTCGACCAGCTCGACATGAGCAGCGCCGCGCTGCGCATGCACAGCCTCACGAGCCTGTTCGACACCACCATCGCGTCGGTGTCCGACCACTTCCGCGCGCCGCTGCCGGTGCCGATGCGATTGACGATTCCCAGCGGCCGCAGCTTCCATGCGAGCGCGCGCTTCAACGGACCGATCCGCTCGATGCTCGCGGGCTTCGACGGCGCGGACGACGTGCAGGCGCCGGGCCGCGTCACGACGTCCACGCGGTCGTCCGGCGGGTCGCCACACGTGATCGATCCCGCGGAGCGCGAGGCGCAGGCCGACGAGGCGGCGCGCACCAGCCGCCTGTCGGGCCTGCACTACCTGAAGACCGGCGACGCGCAGATCGACACCATCGTGCACAAGGTGCAGCGCGTGCTAAACAAGGACATCCCGCTGCTGATCCTGGGCGAGACGGGCACCGGCAAGGAGCTGCTGGCGCGCGCCGTGCACCAGGACTCCAACCGCGCGCGCCAGCCCTTCGTGGCCGTGAACTGCGCGTCGATTCCCGAGTCGCTGATCGAGGCCGAGCTGTTCGGCTACGAGGACGGCGCGTTCACCGGCGCGCGCCGCAAGGGCGCCAGCGGACGCATCGTGCAGGCCAACGGTGGCACGCTGTTCCTCGACGAGATCGGCGACATGCCGCTGTCGCTGCAGGCCCGGCTGCTGCGCGTGCTGCAGGAGCGCAGCGTGATGCCGCTGGGCGGCAGCAAGGCGATCTCGGTGGACATCGCCGTGGTCAGCGCCACGCACCGCAGCCTGCGCGACATGATCGCCGCGCAGCAGTTCCGCGAAGACCTCTACTACCGGCTCAACGGCCTCGTGGTGCGCCTGCCCGCGCTGCGCGACCGCAGCGACCTCCGCGCCGTGGCGCGCCGCATCCTGATGGCCGAGTCGCCCGGCGCCACGCCGGCCATCAGCGCATCGGTGATGGGCCTGTTCCAGCGCTATGCATGGCCCGGCAACATCCGCCAGCTGGCCAACGTGCTGCGTACCGCGGCCGTCATGTGCGCCAACGAGGGCGAGATCACCGAGGAGCACCTGTCGGACGATTTCCACGAGGACATCCGGCACGCGCCCGCCACGCTGGCGTCGACGCTGGCCGCGACGACCGGCATGGCGGCGCAGCCCGAGGCGCGCCTCGCATCGTCCTTGCCCGAGCCCGAACTCCCAGTCGCCGCCACGCTCGCGCGCACGCTGGGCGAGTCGGAGATCGCGCTGATCCAAGCCGCGGTCGACGCGGCCAACGGCAATATCTCGGAAGCCTCCAAGCAACTGGGCATCAGCCGCAACACCATCTATCGCAAGCTGCGCTGGGCCAAGTGAGCGTGTCACGGCCTAGCGGGTAAACCCTGTTCCAGGCCGGCAACCCCGCTGCTCCATGACGAGACAGTCCGCGACACGGCGCCCTCGGGGCGTTCCGCCGCATGTGCGCCGCAAGCCCCTTCGGCCCGCGGTTTCGAGGGTCAACCCTCGAGATGGGCGCCCTGGCCGAAGTGGCACGCGATTTGCGACCTCTCCCGTGTTCCTCAACACACTCCAGGAGACTTTCCATGCAATGGACGCTACCCGCCTTTGAAGACCTGCGCTTCGGCTTCGAGATCACGATGTACATCGCCTCGCGCTGATCCGAAGACCCACCCACCGCCCGCATCATGAAGATCCTTGTTCTTGGCTCCGGTGCCGGCGGTGGGTTCCCGCAATGGAACTGCAACTGCGCCAACTGCGCGGGCCAGCGCAGCGGGCGCGTGCGCGCCAGCGAACGCACCCAGAGCTCGATCGCGGTCTCGGCCGACGGGCAGTCGTGGGTGTTGCTCAACGCCTCGCCCGACATCGGCGAGCAGATTCGCCGCCACCCCCAGCTGCATCCGCGCCACGGCCTGCGCGACACGCCCATCAAGGCCGTGGTGCTGATGGACGCACAGGTCGACCACGTCACCGGCCTGCTGGGCCTGCGCGAAGGCCCCTGCATCGACCTGTACGCCACGCGCTGCGTGTTCGAGGATCTCACCACCGGCCTGCCGCTGCTCAACGTGCTGCAGCACTACTGCGGCACGCGCTGGCACCTGCTGCCCGTTGACGGCCCGCAGACCCGCGCCGACTTCGCCGTCGACGCGGCGCCCGGCCTGCGCTTCACGGCGCTGGCCATCCCCGGCAAGGCGCCGCCCTATTCGCCGCATCGGCGCGAGCAGATGACTGGCGACAACATCGCGCTGCGCATCGAGGACGTCGCCGACGGCACCACGCTGTTCTATTCGCCGGGCCTGGCGCGCGTCGACGAGCAGGAGCAGGGCTGGCTGGACGACGCCGACTGCGTGCTGGTGGACGGCACATTCTGGCGCGAGGACGAGATGCAGCAGGCCGGGCTGGGAACGAAGTCGGCCAGCGACATGGGCCACCTGCCGCAGCAGGGCTTCGCCGGTCGGCCGGGCATGGTCGACGCGCTGCGCGAGTCGACGGCGCGCCGCAAGGTGCTGATCCACATCAACAACAGCAACCCGATCCTGGACGAGGACAGCGCGCCGCGCCGCACGCTCGACTCCCTGGGCATCGAGGTGGCGCACGACGGCATGGAGATCGTGCTGTGACCGCCGTGCTGGACGACGCGCCGTGGAGCCCCGACGAGTTCGAGTCGCGCCTGCGCGCCCGCGAGTCCCGGTACCACATCCACCACCCGTTCAACGTGCGCCTGAACCGCGGCGAGCTGCAGCCGTTCCAGGTGCGCGGCTGGGTGGCCAACCGCTTCTATTACCAGCTGTGCATCCCCATCAAGGATGCCGCGGTGATGGCCAACTGCACCGACCGCGCCGAGCGCCGGCGCTGGATCGAACGCATCCTCGACCACGACGGCCGCGGCGACTTCGCCGGCCCCAACGCCGGCGGCATCGAGGCCTGGTGCCGCCTGGGCATGGCCACCGGCCTCGAACGCGCCGACATCGAGGGCCTGCGCCACCTTCGCCCGGGCGTGCGCTTCGCCGTCGACGCCTACGTGAATTTCGCGCGCCGCGCGCCGTGGGAAGAGGCGGCCATCTCGTCGCTCACCGAGCTGTTCGCGCCGAAGATCCACGCCGACCGCCTGGCCGGCTGGCCGTCGCACTACCCGTGGATCGCCGCCGACGGCCTCGCCTATTTCCGCAGCCGCATCACGCTGGCCAATCGCGACGTGGAGCACGGCCTGGAGGTAGCGCGGCGCTGGTGCACCACGCGTGAACGCCAGGAGCGCGCGCTGCAGATCCTCGACTTCAAGCTCGACATCCTCTGGGCCATGCTCGACGCGATCGCGCTGGCGTATCCCGACGACCTCCCGACGGAGTTCCAACCATGATCGATGCCGCCTCCCGACCCGCCGTCGCGTCCATGTACCGCCTGCAGTTCGAGCAGGCGCAGGACGCCTGGGTGCTGCTGTACCCCGAGGGCATGGTCAAGCTCAACACGCCCGCCGCCGAGATCCTGCGCCGCTGCGACGGCAGCCACTCGGTGGCCGAGATCGTGGGCGAGCTCGAGCAGGCCTTCGCGCGCAGCCCGTTGCGCGACGACGTGCACGCTTTCCTGTTGCAGGCCGACGAGCGCGGCTGGCTCTGGCAGGAAGCATGATGCCCGCCGGCGCCGGCGTGAAGCCGCCGTTCTGGCTGCTGGCGGAGCTCACCTACCGGTGCCCGCTGCACTGCGTGTTCTGCTCGAACCCGGTGGACTACGCGCGCCACGACCAGGAGCTCGACACGGCCACGTGGAAGCGCGTGCTGGCCGAGGCGCGCGCGCTCGGCGCGGTGCAGCTCGGGTTCTCGGGCGGCGAGCCGCTGCTGCGCGACGACCTGGAAGGGCTGGTGGCCCATGCGCGTGGCCTGGGCTTCTACACGAACCTCATCACGTCCGGCGTGGGCCTGACCGCGGCGCGCGCCCGGGCGCTGAAGGATGCGGGCCTCGACCACGTGCAGCTGTCGTTCCAGGACTCCACCCGCGAGCTCAACGACTTCATCACGTCCACCCGCACGTTCGAGCTCAAGTCGCGCGTGGCGGCCATCATCAAGGACGCCGGCTATCCGATGGTGCTCAACTGCGTGATGCACCGCTTCAACCTGCCGCACGTAGGCCGCATCATCGAGATGGCCGAGCGCATGGGCGCCGACTTCCTGGAGCTGGCCAACACGCAGTACTACGGCTGGGCCTGGCACAACCGCGCGGCGCTGATGCCCACGGTCGACGAGCTGCGCGACGCCGAGGCCATCGTGATGGCGCACCGAGCGGCCAGCAACGATCGCATGAAGATCCTGTGGGTGTCGCCCGACTACGCCGACGCCAAGCCCAAGCCCTGCATGGCCGGCTGGGGCGCCGTGTTCCTGGTGGTGGCGCCCGACGGCCTGGCGCTGCCGTGCCACAGCGCGCGCATGTTGCCGGGGCTCGAGTTTCCCAGCCTGCGCGAGCACTCCGTGCGCGCGGCCTGGTTCGACAGCGCCGCGTTCAACGCCTATCGCGGCGAGGCGTGGATGAACGACACCTGCGGCACCTGCGACGAGCGGGGCAAGGACCACGGCGGCTGCCGCTGCCAGGCCTTCCTCGTGGCGGGCGACGCGTCCGCCACCGATCCGGTATGCCCCAAGAGCGAGCACCGCGACCGCATCGACGCGATGCTGGCGGATGCCGGCCACCGTGCCGCCGCCACCGCGCCGCTGCGCTTCATCCCCGGGGCCACCAAGAGCGCCGGGCTCGTCTTCCGCGGCGACGCCATGTCGCTCGCGCTGTCCGAACCCGTGGTCGAACGCGACATGCACCAGGCCATTCCATGAAGCCACTGTCCCTCCTGTCGATCGCCCTGGTGCTGCTGCTGGCCACGGGCGCGCATGCCGCCACCGGCCTCGTTTATGTCGCCAACGAGAAGGACGACTCACTGACGATGATCGACGCGAAGACGCTCGAGGTGGTGGGCACGCTGCCGTCGTGCAAGCGCCCGCGTCACCTGCAGCGCCTGCCCGGCAACACGCGGATGCTGGTGGTGTGCGGCGAATCGGGGTCGGCCGACGTGCTCGACCTGGCCACGCGCAAGGTCGTCGACAAGTCGACCGTGGGGCCCGATCCGGAGGTGCTGGACCTGTCGCTCGACGGCCGCCTGGCTTACGTCTCGTCGGAGGACGGCGGCGCGCTGGCGGTCATCGACCTGCTGCTGCACAAGCAGGTGGGCCGCGTGCCCACCGGACCGGAGCCCGAGGGCGTGAAGCTGTCGGCGGACGGCAAGCGCGTGTACGTCACCTCCGAGGTGGCCGGCGTGGTCTACGCCATCGACACCGCGACGCTGGCGATCACGAAGACCATCGCCGTGGGCAAGCGTCCGCGCCGCCTCGCGCTGAGCGCCGACGGCGCCCAGCTGTGGGTCAGCGACGAGCAGAGCGCGGCGGTCAGCGTGATCTCCACGTCCGACCTGACCGTCCTCGACACCATCGCCTTCGAGGTGGAGGGCCTGGCCCCGGACGGCATCACGCCGGTGGGCATCGTGCCGTCGCCAGATGGCCGCACGATGTACGTGGCGCTGGGCCGCGCCAACCGCGTCGCCTTCGTCGACGTGGCCACGCGCAAGGTGGGCGCGCTGGTGCCAGTGGGCAAGCGGGCCTGGGGCCTGGCGCTGAGCGCCGACGGAGCACGCCTGTTCGTGGCGGGTGGGCTGTCCGACGACCTCACGGTGATCGACACGGCCCAGGCGAAGGCGCTCAGGACGATCGCCGTGGGCCGTAGTCCCAACGCCGTCCTCGTGGACGATTGAGGGACGGATGCTCGCGATGCTCCGCTTCGCGTGGGGTCAGGCTTTGCCTGCGGGTACGCAGGAGATGCCAGACCCCTGGTGGCTGCTCCGGTGGACTTTGGGGGCGCTTGTGCTGTCGTGTCTCGGACTGGCGACGGCACAGGCCGGCACGCTGGATCGTGCCGGGATGCAGCTGCGCTTTCCGTCGCCGCTGATCGTGGGCGAGCGCGATGCGCAGCTGCCGGTGTGGCCGCTGTTTCGCCAGGACGGCACCGCCACGCCGCTGGTGGGCTACGCGTTCGAGTCGGTCGACCTGGCGCCCATTCCCGGCTTCTCGGGCACGCCGGTCAACCTGCTGGTGCTGCTGGATGCCAAGGGCACGTTCTCGGATGTGCAGGTGCTGACGCAGCACGAGCCCGTGTTCGTCGACGGCCTGGGCCCGGCGCCGTTGGCGCGCTTCGTGGAGCAGTACCGCGGGCTGTCGCTGCGCCAGAACATCAAGATCGGCTCCAACAGCAACCGCGGCGAGCAGCGCGGCAGCGCCAACGTGTACATCGACGGCGTGGCCAAGGCGACGGCGTCGGTGCGCATCGTCAACCAGAGCCTGCTGGCGGCCGCGCTGCACGTGGCCCGCGCCAAGCTGGGCTTCGCGCGAGGCGCCGACCCCGACCAGCTGGCGCGCGTGCGGCGCGACACCTGGCGCGCGATGGACTGGAACGCGCTGGTCGACGCCGGCCTGGTGGCGCACCTGCGCGTCACGCGCGCGCAGGTCGACCGCGCGTTCAAGGACACCGGCGTCGAGGAGGCGCCGGCCACGTCGCCCGACGCCACCTTCACCGAGCTGTGGGTGGCGTACCTGGCCTCGCCGCTGGTGGGACGCAACCTGCTCGGCGATGCCGGCTGGGCGCACCTCCAGGGCCGGCTGGACGACGGCGACCACGCGCTGCTGCTGGTCTCGCGCGGCGCGTGGAGCGTGGTGGGCGACAGCTTCGTGCGCGGCGCGGTGCCCGACCGGATCACGCTGCGCCAGGGCGACCTGCCCATCGAGATGCGCGATCTCGACCTCGACGACGCGCTCGCGCTGCCACCCGAGCTGCGCGGCGCGGACACCAAGGTGCTGCGTGTGATCGGCCCGGCCGGGCTCGACCCGGCGCACGCGATGCAGCTGGTGTTGCACGTGGTGCGCGACAAGGGCGCCATCTACCCCGAGCGCATCGGGCGCGAGTTCACGCTGGCGTACCAGCTGCCGGCCGACCAGGTCGTGCTGCCCACCGCCGACAGCAAGTCGTGGCCGGGGATCTGGCGCGCGCGCGCGGGCGAGCTGGCCGTGCTGGGGGTCGCACTGGCGATCCTCGCCGTCGTGCTCGCGCGGCCCCGCTGGCTGGTGGCCAATGGTCGGCGGCTGGTGGTCTTCCGCACCGGCTACCTCGTCTTCACGCTGGTGTTCATCGGCTGGTACGCGCAGGGCCAGCTGTCCATCGTCAACATCACGGCCGCGGTGCAGGCGGTGGTGGCCGGCCGCGGGCTGGGCTTCTTCCTGTACGACCCGATGACCGTGGTGCTGTGGGCCTTCGTCGCGCTGAGTCTCGTGGCGTGGGGCCGCGGCACGTTCTGCGGCTGGCTGTGCCCGTTCGGCGCGCTGCAGGAGCTGGTGAGCCAGGTCACCCGCGCGCTGGGCATCAAGCCGCGGCGCGTGCGCGCGGCGCTCGACGCGAGGCTGAAGCTGGTGAAGTACGCGGTGCTGGCGGGGATCGTCGGCTTGGTCGCCTTCGGCGCGGCGGCCAGCCCGTGGACGGATCGGGCGATCGAGGTCGAGCCCTTCAAGACGGCGATCACCCTGGCCTTCGTGCGCTCGGGGCCATTCGTGGCCTGGGCGGTGGCCGTGGTCGCGTCGTCGGCCTTCGTGTTCAAGGGCTTCTGTCGCTACGTGTGCCCCTTGGGCGCGGGGCTGGCGTTGCTGGGCCGGCTGCGCCGCATCGACTGGATCGCGCGGCGCGTGGAGTGCGGCACGCCGTGCCAGAGCTGCCGCCATCACTGCGACTACCAGGCGATCGAGCCCGCGGGCGAGGTCGTCTACGAGGACTGTTTCCAGTGCCTGGAATGCGTGGCCATCCACGACAGTGACGAACGCTGCGCGCCGCTGATCCAGCACAAGCGCCATCGCACGATCGCCATCCGGCCGCTGCCGACGCAGGTCGCGGGAGCCGGGCGATGAACCGGCGCCGCGCGCTCCGCGTGGTGGTGGGCGGCGCTGTCTCATGCGCGCTGGGCGCGAACGCGCGCTCGGGCGAGCCGCTCGCGTGGCAACGCCGGGATTTGGTCGGCTTCGGCACCACGCTGTCGCTCCAGGCCGGGCACGAGGAGGCGGTCGCGCTGGGCATCGCGCTCGATGCGGCCGTGGCGGCGCTGCAGCGCATCGAGGCCCAGATGAGCCTGTTTCGCGAGGACAGCCCGCTGTCGCACCTCAACCGCGACGGCCGCCTCGCCGCGGCGCCGGCCGAACTGCGCGAGGTGCTGGGCATCGCGACGGCCGTGGCGCGGGGCAGCGGCGGGGCGTTCGACGCCACCGTGCAGCCGCTGTGGACCGCCTTCGCCGATGCGCAACGCGCGGGCCGGCTGCCCACGCCCGCGGAGGTGGAGGCCGCGCGATCGCGCGTCGACTGGCGCGCACTGTCGGTCGATGCGAGCGGCGACGTGCGCCTGGCGCGTGCCGGCATGGGCGTCACGCTCAACGGCATCGCGCAGGGCTACGCCGCCGATCGCGTGCGCGCGGTGCTCGAGCGCCACGGCGTGCGCCATGCGCTCGTCGATGCCGGCGAATTCGCGTCGGTGGGCCACGACCCGGCCGGCGATCGCTGGACGCTGGGCATCGCCGATCCCCGGGTGCAGGGTCGGCTGCACGCGCGGCTGTTCGCCGACGGACGCTGCGTGGCCACGTCGGGCGACGACCAGACCGCGTTCTCGGCGGATCACCGCCACCATCACATCTTCGACCCGCGCACCGGGTGGTCGCCGGCCGACATGGCCGGCGTGACCGTGGCCGCGCGCACCGGCGCGCTGGCCGACGCGCTCACCAAGGTGCTGTTCGTGGGCGGCCCGGCGCAGGCCAGGGGCCTCGCCCGGCAGTGGCAGGTGGACGCGTTGTGGGTGGACAAGAAGGGCCGCTGGCAGGCCACGCCCGGCTGTCGTGGTCAAGCTTTTTCGGACGGGACGATAAGGGAAGTTGTGAACTTCAATGGGCGGCTGCGTGCTGCTGCTCGTAGTTGCTCGGGGATCGGTATCCCAGCGTCGAATGCAGTCTGACCGGGTTGTAGAAGCTGGTGATGTAGTCGGCGATGTCGGTCTGTGCTTCGGAGTGATTGGC
>JBBQYL010000145.1:0-13279 GCA_038208735.1 Burkholderiales bacterium | reverse complement strand
ACCACGCAGCGGCCGTGGCGCTCGTACTGGGCCTTCACGTCGGCGAGGAAACGCTCGATGCGGAAGTCGCGCTCCGGCACGTAGATGAGGTGCGGTCCATCGTCGGGAAACTTGCGCGCCAGTGCAGCGGCCGCGGTGAGGAAGCCGGCATGACGCCCCATCACCACGCCGACATAGACGCCAGGCAGCGCAGCGTTGTCGAGGTTCGCGCCGGCGAAGGCCTGCGCGACGAAGCGCGCGGCCGACGGGAAGCCCGGTGTGTGGTCGTTGCCGACGAGGTCGTTGTCGATGGTCTTCGGAATGTGGATGCAGCGCAGCGGATGCCCGGCCTGGCGCGCCTCGTCGGCGACGATGCGCACGGTGTCGGACGAATCGTTGCCGCCGATGTAGAGGAAGGTGCCGATGCCGTGCGCCTGCAGGACGGCGAGGATGCGCCGGCAGTAGTCCAGGTCGGGCTTGTCGCGTGTGGAACCCAGTGCGGACGCGGGCGTGCCCGCCACCTGTTCGAGGTGGTACGGCGTTTCCTGGGTGAGGTCGACCAGGTCTTGTTCGACGATGCCGCGCACGCCGTGCAGCGCGCCGTACACGCGCGTCACCTGCGCGAAACGGCGAGCCTCCAGCACCACGCCCACCAGCGACTGGTTGATGACCGCGGTGGGGCCGCCGCCTTGCGCGACGAGGATCTTGATCGGGCTCATGGGTGGGCACTCCGGCCGTGGGCAGGGAACGATCTTACGACCGGCTGTCGGCGCGGGGGGGTCAGTCGCGCGAACGTCTGTGCCGATGGATGTCGTGCGTTGCGAACGGATCGTCGCCCTCGGGCCGCTCCAGCCAGCGCGGATGCTCCAGCGTGTGGTTGATGTCGGTGAGCCCGCTCTCCCAGTGGCTGCGCATGGTGACGGCGCCGAACTCGTAGTCCTTGGCCAGGCCGTCCCACTCCTTGTCCTGGTAGATCAGCTGGATGACGCTGACGCTGCGCGCGGTGGCCTGCTGCGCGGCGGCGCGGCACGCGGGATGGGTGTCGCGCACCTCCTGCGGGATCTGCTCGAGCAGTTCGCGCAGCATGCGGCGCTGGCGCTGCTCCTGCGCCTGGGTGTTGGTGATGGCGCGCGTGCGGCTCGAGAACTGGATGTCCTTGACGCGCTCCTGCGCGTCGATCACGTTGGTGGGCACCTTGCCGCGCGCGCTCCACAGGTCCACCTGGAACGCCAGCGTGTCGCGCCGGGGGTGGTCGTCCAGCACCTGGGTGAGCGGCGTGTTCGACACGAGCCCGCCGTCCCAGTAGTAGCGCACCGCGCGCGGCGCGCCGCTGCCGCGCGCCGACGCCAGCGGGCCCGGATCCTCGATGGCCACGGCCGGAAGTCCCGGCGGCAGCGCGCCCGAGGCCATCACGTGCTCCGCCCGGATGCGCTTGCGCCAGCGGCCGTGGCGATTGTCGAAGGCCTCGAAGTTTCCGGTCTCCACGTCGACGGCCGAGATCGTCAGGCGCGTGACGCCGGCGTTGATGCGGTCGAAGTCCACCAGGCGTTCCAGCGTGGCCTTCAGCGGCGCGGTGTCGTAGAAGCTGGCCGCGGCCGGATCCTGCGGGCCCAGCAGCGCGGTGGTGGGGCGCGGCGCGAAGAACCCGCGCTGGCCCTCGGTGAGCGCGCGCCATGCGTTCCAGCCGTTCCAGATCTGGCGGCGCCAGTCGTCCACCGGTTCCACCACCGCGTCCATGAACGACAGCGCGTCGGGCCACACGGCCGGCTGCGACACGGTGGTCCAGAAGTCGCGCAGCTTCGCGATGCGGTCGCGCGGCTCGTTGCCCGCGATGATGGCCGAATTGATGGCGCCGATGGAGATGCCCGCCACCCAGTCGGGTTCGATGCCCGCGGTGGCCAGGCCTTCCATCACGCCGGCCTGGTAGGCGCCGAGCGCGCCGCCGCCTTGCAGCACGAGGGCGATCGTTTCGAAGGGCGGACGTTCAACGGGCATGGCACTCCAGCGCGAGGCAGGTGGGAACCGGCAGCTTATCGGGTTCATGTTGCAGTGCGCCGAGGCCGGGCATTCGAGGCGCGCCCCCACTGCCGGTGGCCGGCTCCTGATCTAATGGCGGCATGAGCCACACCGTCCCCGTCAACCTGGCCGCCGATTTCGCCGCCGCGGGTGTTCGAGATGTCGAATGCCTGTTTCCCGATGTGTCAGGCTACCCGCGCGGCAAGCTGATGCCGGCCGCGGCGTTCGCAGCCGGCGCCGAACTGCGCATCGCACAGGCGATTCCGATGCAGTGCGTCACCGGCGACTACTCGTACGACCCGATCTTTCCCGACCAGGATCCGGACGTGCTGCTGGTGCCCGACTACGCCACCGTCAAGGCGGTGCCCTGGGCCAGCGTGCCGCGCGCGATGGCCATCCACGACTGCGTCGAGCTCACCGGCGAGCGCTGCCAGTTCGCGCCGCGCAGCGTGCTCAAGGACGTGATGGCGCGCTACGCGAAGCGCGGCCTGCGCCCGGTGGTCGCGCCCGAGATCGAGTTCTATCTCACCGCGCCCGTCGACGACCCGGCCCAGCCGCTGCGCGCGCCGGCGCTGCGCGGCGGCCGCGGCGAGGTGGGCCAGTCGGCGTTCAGCCTCAACACGCTCAACGAGCACGCCGGCTTCTGGGACGAGTTCCGCATCACGCTCGATGTGCTGGGCATCCGCGCGGACACCTGGATCCACGAGGTGGGCCTCACGCAGTTCGAGATCAACCTGCTGCACGACGACCCCCTGGTGGTGGCCGACCAGGCCTTCCTGTTCAAGTACGCGGCCAAGGAGGTGGCCATCAAGCACGGCCTGAACGCCATCTTCATGGCCAAGCCCATCGCGCACCAGCCGGGCAGCTCGATGCACCTGCACCAGAGCCTGGTCGACGCCGACGGCCGCAACGTGTTCAGCGACGCCGAGGGCGGGGAGAGCACCCTGTTCCGCCAGTACATCGCCGGCCTGCAGGCCAACCTGCCCAGCCTGATGCTGTTGTTCGCGCCGTTCGTGAATTCGTATCGGCGCTTCGTCAAGGGCAGCCAGGCGCCGGTCAACTTCCACTGGGGCTACGACAACCGCACCGCCGGCCTGCGCATCCCGCGCAGCGGCCCGGCCGCGCGCCGTGTCGAGAACCGCGTGGCCGGCGCCGACGCCAACCCCTACCTGGTGATCGCCGCGACGCTGGCCGCCGGCCTCGACGGCATCGAGCGCGCGCTGCCCCCCACCGAGCCCATGGTGGACAGCGCCTACGAGTCGGCGCACACGCTGCCGCGCACCGTCGTGGCCGCGCATGAAGACTTCCTGCGCTCGGGCGTGGCCGAGCGGCTGTTCGGCGAACGCTTCGTGCGTGCCTACGCGTCGGTGAAGGAAGTGGAGTACGAAAGCTGGCTCGCCGAGATCGGCGCGTGGGAACGCCGCTTCCTGGCGCCGCAGGCATGACACGTTCGGTCGCCATCGTCGGCGCCGGTCCGGCCGGGCTGATGGCCGCCGACACCCTGCAGGCCGCCGGCGTGCAGGTGCACGTCTTCGACGCGATGCCTTCGGTTGGCCGCAAGTTCCTGCTGGCCGGCATCGGCGGGCTGAACCTGACGCATTCCGAGGCGCTGCCCGGCTTTCTCGCGCGTTACGCGGAGCGCGAGCGCGCGCTCGCGCCCCTGCTCGACGCCTTCGGGCCCGACGCCGTACGCGCGTGGGCCGGGAGCCTGGGCGTTGACACCTTCGTCGGCACCTCGGGTCGTGTGTTCCCCAAGGACATGAAGGCCGCGCCGCTTCTGCGTGCGTGGCTGCACCGCCTGCGCACCGGCGGCGAGGGCCGTCCGCCAGTGCAGTTTCACAGGCGCCATCGCTGGCTCGGCTGGGCGTCCGACGGCGCCGCGCTGCGCTTCGCCCATCCCGATGGCCAGACGACGTTCGCCGCCGAGGCCACCGTCCTGGCCCTCGGCGGCGCGAGCTGGTCGCGCCTGGGCTCCGACGGCGCGTGGGTGCCGCTGCTGGCCGCGCGCGGCGTCGACGTCGCACCGCTGCGCGCCAGCAACTGCGGCTTCGACGTGGCCCCCACCGGGCCGGACCGCCAAGGCTGGAGCGCGCACCTGCGCGATCGCTTCGCCGGCGAGCCGGTGAAGCCGGTGGCGATCACCGCGCCCGACGCGGCCGGCGTCGTGCACCGCCAGCAGGGCGAGTTCGTGGTCACGGCCACCGGCGTCGAGGGCAGCCTGGTCTACGCGTTCTCGGCCGGCCTGCGCGAGCAGGTCGCGGCGCAGGGCCAGGCCACGCTCACGCTCGACCTGCTGCCGCAGCACACGCTGGAACAGGTGCGTGCCGAGACGCGCCGCCCGCGCGGCACGCGCAGTCTGTCCACGCATCTGAAGAGCCGGCTGAACCTGCAGGGCGTGAAGATGGGCTTGCTGCACGAGTTGCTGACGCCCGCGCAACTGAACGACCCCGACGTGCTCGCCGGCTTCATCAAGGCGCTGCCCGTGCGGGTGTCGGCCACGCGCCCGATCGACGAGGCCATCTCCAGCGCCGGCGGCGTGCGCTTCGAGGCGTTGGACTCCGGGTTGATGGCCACCGCGATACCGGGCCTGTTTGTTGCCGGCGAGATGCTCGACTGGGAGGCGCCCACCGGCGGCTACCTGCTCACGGCGTGCCTGGCCACCGGACGCGCCGCCGGCCAGGGCGCCGCCCGCTGGCTCGAAGCGTGTTGAAGCCTCGCCCGACCTCTTGACTGTCCGATGATCCCGTCCCACCCGCCCATGGCCTCGCGTACGCCGTCCCGCCGTTCCCGCTCCGAAGTCGTCGTCGACGTCGACGTCGAGACGCGCGAGGTGAAGCCCGCGCCTGTCGCCATCCGCGCGCCGGGCGCGCTGCTGCTGGCGCTGGAAGGCCGCGCACCGTGGGAGCTCGCCGCCAGCCTGGTGGCCGCGCCGCTGCTTCGCAGGCTGCCGCGCGGCGACGGCCACCGCGTGCTGGTGCTGCCGGGCCTGGCCGCCAACGACCTCACCACGTTGCCGCTGCGCGCGTTCCTGAAGGATCGCGGCTACGCCGCGCTGCCCTGGGAGCAGGGCCTCAACCTGGGCCCGCGCCCTGGCGTCCTCGAGGCGCTGCGCGAACGCCTGCGCGCCCTGCACGCGGCCGACGGCGCCAAGATCAGCCTGGTGGGCTGGAGCCTGGGCGGCGTCCACGCGCGCGAGCTCGCCAAGGAAATGCCCGACCTGGTGCGCTGCGTGATCACGCTCGGTTCGCCGTTCGCCTCGCGCAGGCTCCCGGCGCCTGGAAGCCTTTCGACACCCGCGGCCTTCGAGGCCTCTTCTTCAAGACAGGATGTACGGCATGAAGGTGCACGCCAACGGGCTGATGATCGAAGTCGACGACCAGGGCCCGCGCGACGCGCCCGTGGTGCTGCTGGTGATGGGCCTGGGCATGCAGCTTACCGGCTGGCCCGAGGAACTCGTGGCGCTGCTGGTGGCGCAGGGCTTCCGCGTGGTGCGCTTCGACAACCGCGACGCCGGCCTCAGCGACGGCTTCGACCATGCCGGCGTGCCCAGCATCGCCTGGAACTTCGTGCGCCACACGCTGCGCCTGCCGGTGCGCGCGCCCTACGCGTTGAAGGACATGGCCGCGGACGCCGTGGGCGTGCTCGACGCGCTGGGCATCCAGCGCGCGCACGTGGTCGGCGCGTCGCTGGGCGGCATGATCTCGCAGCACCTGGCAGCCCACTGGCCCGAGCGCGTGGCCAGCCTCACGCTGATCATGACCACCAGCGGCTCGCGTCGTCTGCCGGGGCCCACGATGCTGGCGCGCCGCGCGTTGCTGTCGCAGCCGGCCAATCGCGAGCCCGAGACGCTCATCTCGCACTCGATCAGCGTGTTCACCGCCATCGGCAGCCCGCAGTTCCGTCCCGCGCCCGCCGACCTGCGCGCGCGCGTGGCGGCCAGCATCGAACGCGCGCAGCGGCCCGCGGGCTCGGCGCGCCAGCTGCTGGCCATCGCGGCCGACGGCGACCGCACGCCTCTCCTGGCGCGCATCCAGGCGCCCACGCAGGTGATCCACGGCGTGGTCGACCCGCTGGTGCCGGTGGCCAACGGCCGTGACCTGGTGCAGCGCATCCGCGGCGCGCAGGGCGACTTCATCGAAGGCATGGGCCACGACCTGCCCCAGCCGCTGCTCGGCCGCATCGCCGAGGGCATCGGCCGCAACGCGCAGCGCGCTTCCTGAACGCCGGCTTGTTACGGTTCGCGCTCATCCGAGTGCGGCGGGCATGCCGATTGACGCACCACGGTCGTGCGCGTGGGTGCGTCTGGGTGGCTAGTCCTGTATAGACAAGTTAGGGGTGTCGTTGCTTGAACGGGCGTTTCCGTTGTCGTGACTGCCCCAACTCCCCGCACGACCCGCACGACCCGCACGCCCGCACGCCCCGCACCACGCGCAAACAGCCCAGCGCCGAAGACCCATGAAAAAAGGCCGATCGGTTGCCCGATCGGCCCTCGCTGCGGCAAGCCGGAAGGCTTACTGCACCGTCACCGCCACGTCGTCGAGGACGAACGAGGTGGCCAGCGAAGAGTCTTCCGTGCCCGTGAACTTCAGCGTGACCGTCTTGCCGATGTAGGCATTCAGGCTGATGGTCTTGAGCACGTAGCCTGCGGCCGCGTTGGCGTTGGAGTACGTGGCCAGCGTGGTGGTCGTGCTGCCGCTGGTGACGGCCACGGCCAGCTTGTCGTACGCCGTGGTGCCCGTTTCCTGCGTGTCGATGTGCACGTAGAAGGTCAGGCTGGCGGACGTCTTGCCGGCCGGGATCGTGATCGACTGCGTCGCCGTGTCGGTGTGCGTCGAGCCGTAGCCGTTTAGCCACAGGAAGCCGGTGCCGGCGTGCGCGGTCTCGCCGGAGCAGGTGCTGTTGGTGCAGTACACGCCCGAGCTGACCGTCCACGGGCTGGCCGACGACTCGAATCCGCCGTTGGTGACGACGTTGCTGATGCCGCCGCCGCCGCCCGTGGTGGCCACGGTGACCGAGGCGGACTTCGAAGCCGACACGCCGCCGCTGTCCTTCACGGTTTCGGTGACGCTGTAGGTGCCGGCCGCCGTGTAGGTGTGGGTCGGGCTCTTCACAGTCGAGGTGCCGCCGTCGCCGAACGTCCAGGCGTACGAGCTGATCGTGCCGCCGACGTCGGTGGAGCTGTCGGCGAAGGTCGCGGTCAAGCCCGACGTGGTGTCGGAGAAGTTGGCCGTCGGGGTGGTGGTGCCGCCCCCGCCGCCGCCGCTGAACGAGGCGGAGAAGTTGGCGATCTGCACCGAGCCGTAACCCGATGCGTAGTCCCAGCCGGTGCCCGCTGCGTAGCCCTGGTTGCCCGAGGTCACGTCATGGAACCAGCTCGGGTTGGCCGCCGCGCCCGAATAGATCGCGGATGCCGGAAAGGAAAGGGTATTGCCGTGCGCGGCCTGGATACGCGTCCAGAAGCCGGCCCACAGCGGCGCGGCCAGCGAGGTGCCGCCGATCTGCGTCTGGGCGCCGTTGATGAGAACCAGCGCGCCGGAGTTGGGCGATGCGTCGAACGAGATGTCGGGCACGCCGCGCTTGGTAGAGCCGCCCAGCACGCCGGCAGCGGTCTGCCAGCTGGGGGCGTTTTCCGTCAACGAGGGGCCGCCGCCGGCGCCGCCGGACGACGACTGCTGGCAGCTGGAGGCGCTGCTGCACGCCCACACCGTCTCACCTTGCCACGTGCCGCCGGAGCTCGACAGCGTGGTGCCGCCGATCGCCATCACGTAAGGCGAGACCGCCGGGTAGCTCTGGGCCTTGCCGGCGGTGGCGCCGCACTCGTAGGCGCCGGAGTCGCCCGACGACACCGAGAACATCTGGCCTTGCGCGACGGCCGACTGGAAGATCTGGTCCTGCGACGCCTCCACGGAGCCTTCGTTGCTTTCGCAGCCGCCCAGCGACACGTTGATCGCGCGTGCCTTGTTGTCGGAGACGGCCTTGTTGTAGCCTGCGGACAGGCTGGCGTCGCTCAGGTCGGTGACGTTGTACAGGATCATCTGGGAGATCGTGCCGCCGGCGGCGGCGAGCGAGCTCTGCGAGTCCATGTTCCATTCGTCGGTGCCCGACGTGCTGGTGCCGGCCGTGCCGACGACCGTCGTCGTGACGTTGGGCACGGGGTAGCCGGCGCTCGACGCGAAGCTCTTCAGGTCGGTGACGGTCTGCGTGAGCGAACCGGCGGTGATGATTCCGATGGTGCCGGTGCTGGCGCTGGGCAGGCTGGACGCGCCATAGATCGACGCGAAGTTGGGGATGCTGACACCCGCGACGGCCTGCGGCGTGGCCGCATCCGGAGCGGTCATGCGCTGCGCGTGGGTGTGCATCATGTGCACGTTCTGCAGGCCCACGACGGCCAGCACGGTGCTGGCAAGGTGCTGGGGCACGAGCGCGTCGGTCACGTTCGCATACGCACGGCGGCCGTTGACGTTGTATTCGTGCAGGTCGGCCTTGAAAGCGTTGCGGATGTTGCCGGCGCCGCCGGTAGCGGTCACCAGCAGGTTGTTCGGGGCGACTTCGATGTTGCTGAAGCCCTGGGCGCGCAGGTACTTGACGACCTCGGCGGCCTGGGCGGCCGTCGGAGCGAAGCGGGTCATGAATTCGGCCGACGTCACCGGCCTGACGCCGGTGGCGCCGGTCATCAGCTTGGCGGTGAGGGCATCCAGCTCGGGCTTGTTGCGCAGCTTCAGCGAGACGACGATGTCGACCTGCTCGCCGGCCTTCAGGGGGGCGACGTGAACGGCGGCGCGCGGGTCGTGGGCCTTGGTGCTCGTGGCGACCCATGCCTCGGCGGTGGCGGCCTGGGCGGAGACCGCGAAGGCACCGGCCAGGAGGGCCGACAGCAGGGTCATCTTGCCTGCGAGAGCCTGCCGGCTCGAAGCTTGTCCTTGATTCTTCATGGAACTCTTCTCCTAAACGATGGGTCAGTTCACGCTATTTCGGTGGCGTGAGTTTTTTGCTATGTGAGCGGCGATTCGATTTTGTCGGTGTCGCTCGTGAATGCATCGGGATCACCGATTTGGGTTATCCAGTTCGGGGGGAGGTCGCCGATGCAGGCGCTGATTCTGTGCCGCAGCAATATCCACGGTATCAGGGGGAACCCCGAGGGGTATGACGGTGCATACCCTGCACCTCGACCGTGCAATATTCTGAAGTGTGCGCCTGCTCCAAGATCTTGGTTCAGCTCGGAGACAGGTGTGTATCGAGGGGCTTCGCCTGTTACGGAGGCGCTCAACGACGCATTGATATCTACCCGACAATTCAATTGCTTCAGGCTTGAATCAATCGCGGTGGGTAGTTAGGGTAACCACTATTCGGGATTTGTCGCAGTTTTCGAGATTGAATATCTGATTAATCTTGCGCCTACAACGAAAAACGCAGCCCGGAGGCTGCGTTGATACCCGGTTCAGGGTATTCTGCCGGCCACAATACCCTGTTCAGGGTATCTAGCCGCAAACTCGGCCGTCAGCCTTTGGCGGTTCCCGCATGGGCCACCGCCAGCGCGGTCATGTTCACGATACGGCGCACCGTGGCCGACGGCGTGAGGATGTGCACCGGCGCGTTGGCGCCCAGCAGGATGGGGCCGATGGTCACGCCGTGGCCGCCGGTCATCTTCAGCACGTTGAACAGGATGTTGGCGGCGTCCAGGTTCGGGCACACCAGCACGTTGGCCGCGCCGTTGAGCGTGGAGTCGGGCAGCAGCGTCTCGCGCAGTTCCTCGCTGAACGCGGCGTCGCCCTGCAGCTCGCCGTCGGCGGCCACGTCGGGAAAGCGTTGCACGAACAGGTCGCGCGCCGCACGCATCTTCTTCGCCGACGGACGCTGGCTGCTGCCGAACATCGAGTGCGACAGGAAGGCCACCTGCGGCACGAGGCCGAAGCGGCGCACCTCCTCGACGCTCATCGCGGCGATGTCGGCCAGCTGTTCCGCCGTCGGGTCGTCGTTGACGCAGGTGTCGGCGATGAACAGCGTGTGCTTGTCCAGCAGCAGGGCGTTGACCGTGGCGAAGCCGTGGGTGCCGGGGCGCTGGCTCACCACCTCGCGCAGGTGGCCGAAGTGGCGGTCGAAGCGACCCACCAGGCCGCACAGCAGCGCGTCGGCGTCGCCCAGGTGCACCATCAGCGCCGCGATGGTGGTGTTGGAGCGGCGCACGGCGGCCTTGGCCATCTCGGGCGTGACGCCGTCACGCGCGTTGAGGCGGTGGTACGTCTCCCAGTATTGGCGGAAGCGCGTGTCGTCCTCGGGGTTCACGATCTCGAAGTCGCGTCCCGCCTGCAGGCGCAGGCCCGCGCGCTCGATGCGGGTGGCGATCACCGCAGGGCGGCCCACCAGGATCGGCTTGACCAGGCGCTCGTCCAGCGCGATCTGCACGGCGCGCAGCACGCGCTCGTCCTCGCCCTCGGCGTAGACCACGCGCTTCGGCGCCTGCCGCGCCGCCGAGAACAGCGGGCGCATCAGCATGCCGGTGTGCGAGACGAAGCGGTCGAGCGAGTGCACGTAGGCGTCGAAGTCCTTGATCGGGCGCGTGGCCACGCCCGAGGCCTCGGCGGCGCGGGCCACGGCCGGCGCGATGCGCAGGATCAGGCGCGAGTCGAACGGCGTCGGGATCAGGTAGTCGGCGCCGAAGCGCAGCTCGCGGCCCGGATACGCCGCGGCCACCTCGCCCGAGATCTCGGCCTTGGCGAGGTCGGCGATCTCCTTGACGCAGCGATCTTCATCGCCTCGGTGATGCGCGTGGCGCCGCAATCGAGCGCGCCGCGGAAGATGTAGGGAAAGCACAGGACGTTGTTGACCTGGTTCGGATAGTCCGAGCGGCCGGTGGCGATGATGCAGTCCGGGCGCACCGACTTCGCCAGCTCGGGGCGGATCTCCGGCTCGGGGTTGGCCAGCGCCAGGATGATGGGCTTGTCGGCCATCGACACCACCATGTCGGCGCTGATCGCGCCGGCGGCCGAGCAGCCCAGCACGACGTCCGCGCCGGCCATCGCGTCGGCCAGCGTGCGCATGGCCGTCACCTTCTGGTAGCGTTTCTTCGACTCGTCCAGCTTGTCCTCGCGGCGGTCGTGGATCACGCCCTTGGAGTCGCACACGGTAATGTTGGCGCGGGTGACGCCCAGCTCCACGAACAGGTCGAGGCAGGCGATGGCCGCGGCGCCGGCGCCCGACACCGCGATCTTGACCTCGCCGATCTTCTTGCCCACCAGCTCGAGGCCGTTGATCAGCGCGGAGGTGGAGATGATGGCCGTGCCGTGCTGGTCGTCGTGGAACACCGGGATGTTCATGCGCTCGCGCAGCTTCTTCTCGATGTAGAAGCACTCCGGCGCCTTGATGTCCTCCAGGTTGATGCCGCCCAGCGTGGGCTCCAGCGCCGCGATGATGTCGACGAGCTTGTCGGGATCGCGCTCGGCCAGCTCGATGTCGAACACGTCGATGCCCGCGAACTTCTGGAACAGGCAGCCCTTGCCCTCCATCACCGGCTTGCCGGCCAGCGGGCCGATGTCGCCCAGGCCCAGCACGGCGGTGCCGTTGGTGACCACGCCCACCAGGTTGCCGCGCGCCGTGTAGTCGTGCGCCAGCGACGGATCGGCCTCGATGGCCAGGCAGGCGTAGGCCACGCCGGGCGAGTACGCCAGCGACAGGTCGCGCTGGTTGGACAGCGGCTTGGTGGGCGTGACCGAGATCTTGCCGCGCACCGGGCTGCGGTGGTACTCGAGGGCGGCGTCGCGCAGCGCGGCTTCGGCGGGCGACAGGGCGGCGGTGTTCTTTTCCATGGAGGACTCCTTCGTTCCCGGCATGGCCGCCGGGGGGGGGGGAAGGAATCTTGCCAGTGTGATGTAACCACACGGAATCCCTGTGGTCGCGGGCCCACGGCAAGCGTTGTTTCTGCCACGGCCCCCGTTCACCCCGTTTCCACGCGCAGTCCGTTCAACCGCCACCTGCCCCGAACAAGGATCTGGCGATGAACACGACTCCTGCTTTCCTGCGCCGCCGTGGCCTGTTGGCTAACGGCGCCCTGGCCGCGCTGTTGAACCTGGCCGCCGTCCCCGCCGCGCTGGCCGACACCGCCCACGTGCGCGTGGACGTGCTCGACCGCGACAACGGCGACATCCTGCGCGTGTGGCGCGACCATGGCCGGCCGGTGGTGGCCGGCCGTCCCGGCGCGCGCTACGCGGTGCGCCTGGTCAACGACAGCGGCGAGCGCGTGCTGGCCGTGGTGGCCATCGACGGGGTCAACGTCGTCACGGGCGAGACCGCCGGCGTGGGCCAGCGCGGCTACGTGCTGGGGCCCTGGCAGCGTACCGAGCTCACCGGTTGGCGCAAGAGCGACAGCGAGGTGGCCGCGTTCGAGTTCACCTCGCTGCCCGATTCCTACGCGGCGCGCACCGGGCGGCCGCTGGACGTCGGGGTGATCGGCGTGGCGGTGTTCCGCGAGGCGCAACGCCTGGAGACGATCGAGCCCCCGCCGGAGCGCTGGACGCTGCCACGGCCGTGGCTCGGCTTCTCGGGGACGGCCAAGTCCTCGCCTTCCGCCGACGGGGCGACCGCCGCGGCGGCCTCGCCCGCGCCCGACTCACGCCGTGCCGCCGAGACGTCGCGGGCCACCGGAGGCCTGGACGAACCGTCGACCGCCGACCGCCTGGGCACGGGCCACGGCGCCCGCGAGACCTCGGTGGCGCGCTCCACCACCTTCGAGCGCGCGTCGCCGCAGCCCGACCAGCGCGTCGAGATCCGCTACGACAGCTTCGACAACCTGGTGGCCGCAGGCATCGTGCCGCCGCCGCGCATGGCCAGGACCGGACCGCAATCGTTCCCGGCCGACCCTCCGCGCGACTTCGTGCCGGATCCGCCGCGGCGTTGAATTGCAGCTGGCGCCGATCCGGTGGCCCGACCACGAGGCGTTAGCATCGTGTTCCGTGCAGGCCCACCCCGACTCCATTCCGCCCCTCGCGTTCGTACGCGAGCAGGACGGCGAGCGCGCGTGGGCCGATGCTCCGGCCCCCGACGCCGCGGTGCCGCCCGCCGACAGCGACGAGACCCTGATGCATGCCTTCGCGGACGGCGATGCCGCTGCCTTCACCCGCCTGTACGACCGCCACGAGCGGGCCACCTGGCGCTTCATCCGCCATCGCCTCGGCGCGCAGCACGGGGGCGCGGCCGACGACGTGCTGCAGGAGACCTGGATCAGCGTGGCCAAGGCCGCGCCGCGCTACGTGGCCACGGCGCGCTTCACCACGTGGCTGTTCACGGTGGC
>JBBQYL010000144.1:0-13342 GCA_038208735.1 Burkholderiales bacterium | reverse complement strand
GATTTTCATGTTGGCGCTCCACGATGGGGTTGCGGCGTCGGCGTCTCGGAAAGCCCGTTGACTCGCTACCACTTCCTCTCGACAAGTTGCCTGTGGATCAGTTCGATCGACAGCGCCTGGTGCAGCGCTGTCGTGTGATTGTGCGTTCCCGCCAGGTGCTCGCCGACCAGAGTCTTCAGCCGGCCTTCGGCGAGATGCGGACGCTGCGAAGTCCGCGGATCGAGCAGTACATCCTGCAGGTCGGCGGCGAGCCTGTCGCGGTACCACACCCTGAAGTGATAGAACTTGTGACGACCCAGGAAGAGGCGCTCCGGACGCAGCGGCTTGAGCACGTTGTCGATCGGCGCGAGCCACTGCGGCATGCCGTAGTCGTATGCATATTCCGCCTTGAACATGAACTCCTGGTACAGGTTGCCGAGCGCGGTCAGCGCCGGCGTGGGTCGATGCAACAGGCCGCGATCGGTCGGTATCGCCGCCAGCTGCGGACTGTTGTCGGCCACGAAGCGCAGCGCGGGTGTCTTGGAGGTCTCCCCGCCCTGGGGCGCCTGGTAGGCGAGGCGCACCAGGTCGTTGTCGAGGTAGGGGGAGCGCATGGTCAACTGCGATTGCTCCACCGAAAGTCGCGAACAGTGGTGCCACGGCACCTGCTTCATGGTGATCAGCGAGAGCCGTCGAATCGCGGCCTCCCGCGCATAGTTGGCGCAGGCGTGTGCGCCCAAGCGCATGAAATCGGGGCTGAAGAGGCCTGCCTCCATGGGCTCGGCCTTGAACGCGACGTTGCTGCGCAGGATCTCCGAACCGTAGTTGCCGGTCATCCGGACCGGCGCGATCTCGCGCGCGCGCGCGTTGGCGAAGAGCTCGACGGATCCGGTGACATCCATCGCGCCATCCGACACGTAGACCGCCTTCTCGGCGAGCGTGCTGAACTGGCGGATGAACGCGTCGTCCACGGCGATCACCTGATGCGGCTGGCCGCACGCCTCGGCGACGCGTCGCGCGAGCGATACGTCGGTGCAGTCGCGGTAGCTGCCGCCGAAGGTGTAGCACGGGAGGGCGCCAGCATCGTGGCCGCTGCAGGCCATGATCATTCGGCCATCGAGACCGCCCGTGAGCGACATGCCGATCGGTGCGCTTCCCTTGAAGTAGCGACGCACCACCTGCGGGAATTGCTCCTGGAGCCGATCGCGGAATTCGGACTCGCCGAGCGACGGAAGATCCTCGAACGACCGGATGTCGAAATAGGTCTCCTTGCGCACGAGGCGGCCGCGCGAAAAGATCCAGCGAGACGCGGGCGGCAACAGCGATATGCCGGCGAACAGGGTTCGGTCGTGCAGCGCGCAGCCACAGGTGACGAATTCGGCCAACGCCTGGTCGTCGATCCGCCGCGTGGACGGCACGGCGCGCAGGATGGACTTGGCCTCGCTCGAGAAGAAAAGCGCATCGGCACCTTCGTGGAGGTAAATGCGTCCGAGCCCGAACCGGTCGTTGAAGAGCATGACCAGGTCCTGCCGCAGATCGACGAGCAGGCCGCTGAAGCTGCCGTTGAGCTCATCCAGGAACGCCGGCCCGACGGCCTCGTACCACTGGACGAGGTAGTGGCCGTCCTCCACGGAGCGCTGTCCCCGGCCCTGCAGTGACGCGATGCTGGACGGATCGGAGAACTCCTCGCCGGCGAGCAGCAGGCACACGTCCCCGGCGGCGTTCCATATCGGGTTGGCATCGGCGAAGAGGCCTGCGTGAAGGGCCCAACCGGCCGCGACCCCGGCGCGCTCATGATGCACCGTGCCGGTTCGATAGAACGATTCGTGCCGCATGGCATCGACCATGCCGTCGACGACCGAGGGGCTCGCGAGCCACTGGTGCGGACTGATGATTCCCGTGATTCCCGGCATGTCGATGTTGGTTCGCTGATTGAAATAGGCGGCGTAGGAGACTTCAGGACTCGGTGTCGGCGGCGGCACCCGCCTTGGCGGTGGCCGCCTGGGACGGACGCGGCGCGGCATCCGTGTGGTGCAGCCATCCGTTGAGCCTGGCGCGCGTGTCGGCCAGCTTGACGATCCATGCCTCGGGCATGCGCTCCTTCAGCCCGCGATGCAGGTCGTGCTTCAGCGCCCACGCGCCCTTGGCGGTGAGGGGCACGTGGTAGCGCGGAACCTCCAGGCATTCGAACGCCTGGGCGACCTTGAATTCGTTCATGCCGCGACGCCCCCACACGCCATAGTTGAGCAACGCACTGCTCCTCGCGGCGGCGCACTCCACCGACTTGGCGATCAGCGCATTCATGGGCGACATGTCGCGCGCCGACATCTTGGCCACGATGTTCATGATGATCGAGCTGCGATCGCCATGGGTGATCTTGGCAAAGCCGACAAGTTCGTCCTTGAACCACGCACCGATGAACTCGCTGCGTTCGAGGAACGTGGCGTGCTCGCGCTTGACGGTGTCGAAGTCCTTGCCATAGTGCCAATTGCGCTTGCCCTGGCGCAGTGGCGTCTCGTTGTAGATCTCCATGATGGACCGCACCAGGTCGTCGGAGAAATCGAGCATGCGTGTGTCGACGCCGGCCTTCCAGGCCTTGCGCAGGCGGTTGCGCGGCTTGAACTTGATCTGCTTGTCGAACCAGTGGGCGTAGGTGTCCAGCGGAAGCACCGCCATCTTGTCCCAGCTCATCCGATGCGCGAAGCGCGGCTTCGGATCGTGGAGTTCCTGCACGAAGGTGAAGACGTCGGCAACGCGGCGCTGTTTCAGCTCCGTGATGAGTGTCGCCGGATCGGCCGCGCCCACGTAGTACTCGTCGTTGAGGTGGGCTGTCCTGAGCAGGCGTCCCGCCACCTTGATGTCGAGTCCGCCCGAGCTGATGATGTCTTTGGAGGCCATGCCGCTTCTCGTCGATTGTTCCGGTGCTCGCGGGGGCGATCACAAGGATGAATAGGTGCCGCGCTCGACGAGATCCAGCTGCTCGAGGAAGCGGTCGCTCATGAGGTATTCCCGCTCCTGGGGATTGGCCGGATGCGTCATGACTTCGACGGCGTGGTGCTTCGCCAGGTCGAGGACCTTGGCGAGTCGGTCTCCGTTGAGGCATTGCGACAGTGCGAAGAAGTAGTCGGTCAGCCGATATCGCCTTGAAAGAAGGCGGTCGGTGGCACCGCGGTAGGCCCGGTTGAGCCGACTCTTCTCCTCTGGCCAGAAAAAGAAGTTTCGGCGGACCTTTTCGCCCGCGGGAATGACGTCGCCCAGCAGCACGTTGCTGCACAGGTGCTTGTGATGATGGCCGTCCACATGCGACGGCGCTTTTCCGTAAAGGCGATGGAACTCCTCCAGCTGCGCCGCATAGGTACCGGCGAAGTCGCGCCGCAGCGCCGGGTGGTACAACAGAAATGCGTACTTGCTGGAGTTGATGAAGCGGCAGACGCGGTCCTGTCGGTCCGCCAACATCGAGGCCTGCGGCGCAGCGGTGAATGGCTGCGAGAAGTTCAGATGGAGGCCGACGTCCAGGCCGTGTTCGAGCGCCAGCGCGGCCGCGCGCTCGGAGTCCTGCATGAAGACCATGGCGGTCACGGAGGTGATCCGTCGTGTCGCGTGGCAACGCAAGGCCGCGTCGGTCTCGCCGACCGTTCGGCCCCAGTCGTCGGCATTGACGATGATCACCGCCGTGGCCCCTCGAGGAGACTGTCAACCGCGACATGGCGGGGCCTTGGTCGCAAGGCGGAGCGCAGGCGGGCCAGCTGCTCCCGACGGTGGAAGTCGATGAGCTCGGCGGCGGCCGCACGCTCCGTGCGCGTGATCCACGCCCAGGTGTAGCCGGCCATCAGGCACGCGCCGCCCGCCAGCACGGGGCTGCACTTCATCTGGTAGGCGCTGCGAAACACCTGCCACAGCGGATGCCCGCCCAGCGCGTAGTCCTTCCTGCCCTGGCGGAAGCGTGCCGTGAGTTCGGAGTGCTGGGCGGTGCCGATCGCGCGATGGTGATGGCAGACCTGCTCGGTGAAGGTGCGGGTGCGCCAACCGCGCATGCGCGCGCTCGTGACGGCCATCCAGTCGATGCCACCGCCCTTGAGGGGCTTGTAGCCGCCGATGTCCTCGAAACACGCTCGCCGGAACATCTGGCACGCACCCGACACGTGCTCGATGTTCGTGAATCGGTAGTCGTACTGATGATTGCCTTCGCGGAACGGCGTCCCGGCGACGCCCAGGCGCGCGTCCTCGGCGAATCGCGCGAGGAGGAATTCGAAGTAGCTCGCGTCGAACGTGATGTCGGCGTCGAGATTGCCGATCACGTCGTAGGCCAGGTCGCCGAGCGTCGCGTAGCCCGCGTTGAACGCATGCACCTTGCCGGCGAAGTTGCGCTCGGCGCGCTCCGGGGTCCGCACCAGGGTGATCCACGGGTAGGTGGCGGCGTAGCGCTGGACGATCTCGTCGGTGCCGTCGGTAGAACCGTCGCTGACGACGACATAGCGCTGCGGAGGGATCGTCTGTGCGACCACGGCCTTGATCGTCTCCTCGATCAGGCGGCTCTCGTTGCGGGCCGGCGTGATCACGACGTAACGCCGCCCGGCAGGCGCCGGTTGCGACGTCGGTTCCTGCGATGGTCTGACCTGGCATTCCACGATGGACTCTCCTTGATGCGGTGTCACTGGCTCGTGCCGGCATGGGCCTGACCGGCGTTGGCGCGGCGATGGCGCCAGGCGCGGCGCAACGACTCGGCCAGGCCGACCAGCGCCTGGCTACTCGCCGGGCCGCTGGATTGATACGTGCCGAGGTAGTGGAGCTCGCGCCCGCTGCGGCCGCTGAGGCCGGCCTTGAACCGATAGGTTCCCGGGTTGGTGATCGGATTGATGCCGTGCAGGTTGTAGCTCGTGGCGCCGCCGTCCTTGAGCCAGGCGAGCGCGCGCCACTGGAGCAGGTACGACGCGTTGGTAGGCATGCCCGCGTCGCTCGTCGCGCCGTGAAGGTAGACGCCGTGGTCGCCGATCCGGCTGCACACGGCGCCGGCCGCCAGCGCGCCGCGCTTCGATGCGAGGAACACGCGCATCTTGTGGCGCTCGGGCAACTCGCGCTGGATCGCCCGGAACTCCCGGATGTCCGATCCCGGCACGAATCCCTTTCGCGCATGCATCTGCGCGTGAATGCCGATGAAGCGCTCGAACAGGTCGTCTCCTGTACCTTCTTCGACCACGAGGTCGTTCTTTTCCGCGCGATTGAGGCAGTTGCGCCATTTCTGGTCGAACCGCGCGCGCAGTTCCGGCAGCGAGTACTCGAGCGACATCAGCAAGGTGCGTTGTGGCGTCTCGACCCCCAACCGATCGAAGCGGCCGGCACGGAGCAGGGGGTGGAAGGTGTCTCGTTCGTCGGTCAGGAAATAGGGCAGCATGCGCACCGTCAGGCCGCGCCGCACCGAGTATTCGTGACGGATCGCGTCGAGGGCGGCCGACAGTACCGTCGGATCGGCATCGCGTCCGCGCAGGCGCCACATCGGGCCCCAGCGCACATACGCCACGCCCAGCTTGACGAAGGGCACCTTGACGATCTTCACCTGGGCGGCGGCGACCGCCTCGCCGGCCCGGCGGACCACGATGCGGCTGGTGTCGCGCTCGTTGCGGCGCACCGACTCGTAGGCCCAGGTCTGATAGATGTTTGCGTCGGCGAAGCGATCGAGCAGCTCGTGCCAGCCGGCCGTGTCGACAGTGTCCACATCGGCGGCGAGTCCGCAGGGCAGCGTGAAGGATCGCGGGGCGTTCATCGCAGGGCTTCAGCCTTCGCTGGGCCGGTCGACCGGCTCGGAGGCAGCTTCCGAGCGCACGCGCGGGCGGGCGCCGAGGCCTTCGGCGTACGCCCGCAGGAGTTCCGGGATCGAGCTTTCCCACCCGATCTCGCGGGCCCGCGCGCGACCGAGCGCGCCGCGACGCGCCATCTCGTCGGGGCGATCCAGCAGCCAGCAGACCTTGTCGGCGAAGTCGCGTTCGTCGTTGCACTCGGCGAACAAACCGGCGTCACCCGCCGAGTGCCTGGTCTCGACCAGATCGTAGGCGACCAGCGGCTTGCCCAGCGCCATGTACTCCATCACCTTGTTCATGGTCGACTTGTCGTTGAGCGGACTCAGCGGATCGGGCTGCACGCAGACCGCCACGGTGGACAGCCACGTGCGTGCGTCGACGTCGGAAACGCGGCCCGTGAACCACACGTGATTCTCGATGCCCAATTCCTTTGCCAGCGCATGCAGGCTCGGCGCAGCGTCCCCGCTGCCGATGATGACGGTGAGGAAGTCGGTGCGGCCCAGCGTGACGACGATCTCGCGCACCGAGCGGAGCCAGTAGTCCACGCCGTCCTGCGGGCCCATGGTGCCGATGTAGCCCACCAGATCCTTCGCCCGCCGCTGCAGTGCAGGATCCGGCGGCAGCGGCAGGAACGTCTTGGGCGGCCCGTTTCGCACGACGAACACCTGGTCGGGACGCTTCTTGCCGCGGGTCTGTGCGACCAGACGGTAGGACTCGTTCGTCGCGATCACGATGTCCGCGATGGCGTACGTGCAGCGCTCCATGAAGCGCAGCACCTTGTAGACGAGGTTGGGATGGGGCTCCTTGAAGCGCGAGAGATACGTCTCGGGCGACAGGTCGTGGTGGTCGAAGACGAACTTCTTGCCGAAGAGCTTGAAGAACGCGCCGATGACGAACAGCGTGTCTGGCGGGTTCGCCGCGTGGACGACGTCGAACCCCTTGCGCAACGCGACCCAGATCGATACCAGCAGCATCGCGAAGGTCGCGTAGCCGAATTCGAAGGCGTAGCTCAGCACGCCCTCGCCGCCGGGGGGGGGAGGAAAGCGGTAGACGTCGATGTCGTCCAGCCGTTCGCTCCAGGACTGTCCGGGTCCGCGAGGCGCGACGACGGTCACGTCGTACCCCCCATCGCGCAACGCCTGCGCCTCACGCCGCACCCGCACGTCGAACGGATAGGCGTTGTTCTCGACGAGCAGCAGGATCCTATCCAACGAGCGCATGGTAACGGTCTCCGAATGCATTGCGGTCTTCGCAGACGCGCACCAGGTCGATGAGCGTCTGGTCCGGGCGCAGGGTCTTCACCGCGTCGGCGTACAGCTTCGACTTGGTGGCGGCGACCACGATCTCGCAGTTGGCCAGCATGAGGTCAAGGTCGTCGACCAGCAGCGACGCGATGTGCGGAAGCTCGCGATCGATGTAGGCCTTGTTCTCGCCCATCAATTGGGTGAGGGTGACGTTCGGGTCGTGGATGCTGACCTTGTAGCCCTTGCCCACGAGCTGCTCCACCAATTCCACCGTCGGGCTCTCGCGCAGGTCGTCCGTGCCGTCCTTGAAGCTCAGGCCGAGGATTCCGATGGTCTTCCTGCCCTGCGCCATCACCAGGGACAGCGCGCGCTGCTTGTGGACGGCGTTGCTCGAGAGCGTGGCCTCCAGGACGGGCGCCTGGATGTCCAGCGAACGGGCCAGGTAGGTGAGAGCGCGCAGGTCCTTGGGCAGGCAAGAGCCCCCGAACGCGTAGCCCGGCTTCAGGTAAGTGGGCGACAGGTTGAGCTTGGTGTCCAGGCAGAAGATGCGCATCAGTTCCTGGCTGTCGACCGCGGTCGAGCGGCAGATGGCGCCGATCTCGTTGCCGAAGGCCACCTTCAGCGCGTGGAAAGCGTTGTCCGCATACTTGACGAGTTCGGCCGTCCGCACGCTGCACTTGACGAGCGGCGCGGCGATGTCGGCGTAGAGCGACGCGACGATGTCCGCACTGCGCTCGTCGGTCGCGCCGATGACCGTGCGCGGCGGCTGGCTGTAGTCCTTGATCGCCGTTCCTTCGCGCAGGAACTCCGGGTGGTAGGCGACGCCGAAGTCGACGCCGGCCTTCTTGCCCGAACGTTCCTCCAGCATCGGCATCACGAGGCGCTCCATCGTCGTGGGAAGCATGGTGCTCCGGAACACGACGACGTGGAAACCGACCTTCTCGCGCAAGGCATTCCCGATCTCCTCGGCCACGCGCACCACGAATCGGAGGTCGAGGCTGCCGTTGGCGGCGCTGGGCGTCTGGATGCAGACGAAGGACACCTGCGCGCCGTCGATGGCGGAGGCCGCGTCGGCGCTGGCGGACAGGCGCTGGTTGCGCTGTCCCTGCGCGATCAGGTCGCCGAGGCCGGGCTCGACGATCGGGCTCAGTCCGTCGTTGATCATCGCCACCTTGGTCGCGTTGGTGTCCACGCCGAGCACGTGATGGCCGTCGCGTGCCAGGCACGCGGCCGAGACCACGCCAACGTATCCCAATCCGAAAATGCTGATCTTCATTGCTGAACCTCGTCGGCGAGCAGGGAGGACAAGGCATGCAGCATGGTCGCCTGGCCCCAGTGAAGAGTGGGGGTGCGGTTGACCATGAACGGCATGCGCTGGAAGTAGAAGTAGCCGCTGGGGTCCTGCATGGACGTCACTGTCCAGTCGGCCACCTTGCGCGCCAGGTCGCGCAGCGACTGGTCGTTGCGGATGCGGCCCAGCATCGTCAGGGTCTCGATGGCCTGCGACGCGCACTGGATGTCGATGGGCCAGGTCTGCTCGGCGTAGTACTTCGGCGTGCCGTCTTCCAGGAAGAAGTTGGCGATGAAGAAATCGGCACCCTTTTCGAAGGCCGCGCGATGGGCACCGTCGCCGGTGGCCTGGAAATAGCACCACAGCGAATCGAGCACGTAGCCCGTATGGAAGTTGTCCACCCAATGCAGGTTGTCGGCCTCGCCGTACCACCAGGCGCCGTTGGGCAACTGGGCGCCGACGGTGTAGTCGATGGCGTCGCGGGCGACTTCGCGCATCGCCGTGTCGCCGATGTGCCCGGCGACGCGGGCGAGCAGCGCCGCACCCAGGACGTTGGCGTTGTGGACGCTCTTGTACTGCCCGGGGATGTAGCTGATGCACACCCCCTTGCCGTCCGCGCGCCGTTCGAGGCCGGTCATGATGAACACGCAGGCCTCGCGCGCGACGTCCAGGTAGTCCGCTTTGCCGGTAGCCTCCCACGCGTCCACGAAGGCGTGGCCGATCAGGGCCACCCAGACGATGGTCGGCGTTCCTCTCGGAAGATAGAAGACGCGGGACTGGTAGTCGAAATGATTGCCCCAGCTCATGCCGCCGTAGTCTCGCGACGCGTCGGCCTTCAGCCACTCCAGGCAGGTGGTGGCCTTGTCCAGCCAGGCCTGCTCCCCGGTATGCCGGTGCAGCTTGAGATAGCCCCGTGCCAGGTAGCCGTAGCCCTTGGAGCTCGGCGCGGGCCGGATGCCCAGCAGCGGCCGCAGGTTGACGGGAAATCGGCGGACGCCCTGCTGCAGCACCTGCTTGCCGAGGCGGCCGAATGCGAGCGGCCGCACCCATGAGTTCAGGCCGTCGAACGGGTCATAGGCCTTGTAGTCCTTGCTCGCGAGCCATGAATCCAGCCGTCGGATCGGTTCCAGCATGTTCGTTCCCTCCTCAATTGGTGCGGGCGTCGACGCGCGCGAGGCGGACCACCCATCTTCTGGCCTGCAACCTGGCGTGGTTCAGCGCAAACCTCGCCTGCCTGGCGCGGCGAACTCCGAAGATGCCTCTGAACAGCATGAAATGGAATCGCTCGCCTGGGGGGGTGAGGTCTCCGCCCAGTCGTCGCGCAAGAAGGCGCGACTGATCCACCAGGTCGGTCTTCTCCGGATAGAAATGCGGGAGGTTGTCCTGGAGCATCTGCACGCAGGCGCGCCGCGTCCGTTCGCTGTCCTCCAGCGCCAGCAAGCGCTCGATGCACAGCCGCATGGAGGAGAATCCGGAGAGCGTCGCGCGATCGGATCGTTGCGAGCTGAGGGATCCCGAATTGCCGATGCGGTAGTAGCACTCCGCGTCGGGCACGAAGCGGACGTGGCCGCTGGCGGCGACGAGCCGGCACATGTACTCGCCGTCGTCGTCGAGGGAAAGCGATTCGTTCCACGGGCCCGCAGCGTCGGCCAGCCACCGGCTGACCAGCCAGGAGGCGGGAAACATGAAGCGGTTGTCGGTGAACTTGGTGACGATCCAGTCCGCCGGCGATCGGTCCTGCCACAGCGCGTCGGGCGCGAAACGCGCCTGCTCGGGACGCACGAGGAATCGGCCCCAGCGACAGGTGAGCAGCTCGCGCGATTGCAGTCCCGGTCCCGCGCCGCGCAACTGCGCCTCGATCTTGCGCGGGTGCAGCAGGTCGTCGGCGTCCAGGAACTGGAGATACGACCCCCGAGCGGCGCGCATTGCCGTGTTGCGGGCCGCCGCCGCGCCAGCATTGGACTGCGCGATCACCTGGACGCCACGTCCTTCGAAACGCCGCGCGACCGCCAGCGTGCGGTCGGTCGAGCCGTCGTCGACGACGATGATCTCCTTGGCGGCCCAGGTCTGTGCCAGCGCGGACTCGATCGTCGAGTCGAGCCAGCGCTCGGCGTTGAAGGCCGGGATGAGGATGGACACGAGGTCGCTCATGCCTGTTCCCCCTCGGGCGTCGCGAGCCTCGGAATGCCCGCTTGGCGGCGGAACTGCAGCCGCTGCAGGCGGTAGCGGATGCGCCAGGACAAGGTGGAGAGGGCAGCGCCGATCTTCTCCCGTGGCGAGCGGCGAAAATGCGTGCGATCGCGGAACCGTTCGTACAGCCCCGAATTGACGCTCGAGCTGCTTGGCTTCCACGGTTTCGAGCTGGTGATGAAGTGGGCGATGGCGGGTCGATCCGCCACGGGCATGCGACCGATGCGGGTGCAATGGTGATCCTGGAAGTTCCAGTGCCCGTCGAGTCGCTTCCATGTGCCGTCGCAGGCGACGTTGAGCGCATCCTGGTCGGAATAGGGCGACGTGCTGTGGGTGCGCAGGTAGTCGATCGCGCGTTCCGCGGTGCGGTCGCTTCGCCAGACCGCCAGGTCCATGAGCAGGACGCCGGCATTGAAATAGTGGCCCACGCGCGGCACGCCCCGGGTCAGGTGATGGTGGCCCAGCTGCAGGTCGGCGTCCACGTGGTGGTCGAGGACGGCGCCGATGGGCGCGCCATCGAGCTCGGTGCGCCACAGCAACTCGAGGTCGCCCAGCACCAGGATGTCGGCATCGAGGTAGAGCACGCGGGTGACGTCCTCGCCAAACAGCTGCGGGATCTGCAGCCGCGCGTAGGTCATGCGCGACACATGCTCGAGCAGACCGAATTGCGCGAACGCCTCCAGGTCGACGGAGATCCAGCGGATCCGCACGGCGCCGGTGGGCTGGGAGCGCGCCACGCGTTCGCGCGCCTCGTCGGAGAAGCGGTCGGTCAGCACGTGCACGTCCAGCGGCCAGTGCGCGCGGTTGCTCTCGGCCAGGGAACGCAGCGTGGTCGCCAGGGGCATGGCGTAGCCTTCGTCGCAAGCCAGCACGATCGGACAACGCGGCAGGTCGACGGCGGGCGATGTCATGGTTGCGCGCTCCGCCGGGTGAGCATGCGCGCGGCGGTGCGGCTCAGGGCGCCCAACGTCGGCGTGAGGACGCTCGACACCCGGTGGCCGAGGCAGCGCTTGCTCGCCAGCGCGAGCCACGGGAGCGTCCACTTGACGCCCGCATCGGCCGACAGGGAAAACTCGACGAGTCGCTGGACGACATCGAGCTTGCGGTCGTTGAAGGCGCTGCTCGCGCCATGGATGGCATCGCGCGCGAGCGGTCGAACGAGGCTGCGACGGGTCGCCGCGGCGTCCGCCAGCACCGATCCGCAGCTCTCGCAGAAGCAGTCGATGGCCGCGAGGCGCTGGCGCAGGTCGGCCAGCCGATGGTCGGCGAAATAGCTCAGCGACATGTTGTTGGCGTGGCGGCGGTAGACCGCCTGGTTCGCGGCCACGAGGCCGACCTTGCCGTGGGCCGCCAGCCGCAGCCAGATCTCCAGATCGCCGGTGTGGGGCAGCTCCGGCCGATAGCCTCCGAGCTTCTTCTGCAGGCACGTGCGCACGACCGCCGTCGGCGTGGAGACGGTGTTGATCGTTCCGTTGAGGCGGAAGATCTCGATGAATTCGTCGCCGCTGAACACCTGCGATCGAGTTGCCGGGCTGGTGACGCCGGTAAGCGCCTGGCCGAAAGACCCGTCGTCGTTCAGCTCGAGCGCGTCGCCGTAGCAGAACGCGATGCCGTCGTCCGCATCCAGCAGCGCCGCCGCGCGGGCCAGCGCTCCGGGCAGGAGATAGTCGTCGGCCGACAGCAGCAGGAAATACGTGGCCTCCACCCACTCGATGCCCTCGTTGTAGGTGGCGATGTGCTTCTGGTTCACCGCGTGGCGCCGGAAGGTCACGCGCGAATCGGCCCTGGCGAGTTCCTCGCCAACCGCTGCCGTGTCGTCGGGCGACTCGTCGTCGATGATCAGGATGCGCAATGCCACATCCTCCTGGGCCAGCACGCTCTCGACACAGGCGCGCAGGTAGTGACCGTAGCGATAGCACGGCACGATCACGTCGACGCTGCTCATGGGCGCTCCTTTCTGATCTTCAACAACCAGGACAGCCGCTTGGGCACCCTGTCGGGCGCGACCAACTTGCGCAATGCGTGCACTGACCAGGCGGCGCTCGCGCCAGTCGTCGCGATCCCCACGGCCATCGCCGTCGATGGCGGGAGCAGGGCGAAGCTGGTGAACACCGCGCCGATGGCCACGACGAACAGGATGCCCGTGCGCAGGTTGGTGCTCGACCAGCGAAAGCCGGAGAGTCGGCGTGCGAGCGGGTAGACGATCATCATGTGGATGACGTAGGCGCCGAAGAAGGCGATTCCCGCACCCGCAAGCCCGAACTCGCGCACGCAGAGCCAGGTCAGGCCCACGTTGACGACCGCCCAGGTGGTGTCCGTGGCGACGAACAGCTTCTGCGCCCCCTTGGCCACCAGGATGTAGCCGAGTGGCCAGGTGACGACGCGCATGGCCATGCCCAGCACGATCCAGCGCAGCACCTCGGTGGCGGCCGCGAACTCATTGCTGTAGAGAAGCTTGCAGACCCAGGGCGCGAAGGTCAGCGTCGCGATCACGCCGCAGCCGGCCAGCAGCAGGCTGACCTGCGCCTGTTCGTTGACGAGGCGGCAGCATTCGGCGTTGTCCCTGGAGGCGGCGACCAGGCGCGGATAGAAGTCCGTTCCCATGGCCTGAAGCACGAAGCCGACGTACAGGCCGCCGATGGTCCAGGCCGCCTGGTACAGACCCGCCGCAGCCAGCCCCTCGTGGCGAATGAGCACGATGCGCACCGCGTAGGCAGCGCCCATCATCAGGAAGCTGCTCGCCATGAACGCGAGCCCCAGGCCGAGGAGCGACGACACTTCCTGGCGCAGGTCGGCGATCGTCAACGTGGGCACGACCGCCGGAAGCGACACGCGCCTGACGT
>JBBQYL010000143.1:0-13424 GCA_038208735.1 Burkholderiales bacterium | reverse complement strand
ACCTTGTCGAAATGCTCTATGCCTTCGATGGCCTCGTGCGGCGCCGGCTCTTCATGCGCGCGATAGAGCGTGCGCGCGACGGCGGCATACAGCGTGTCGTTGACCAGCGTCGACTTGCCCGAACCCGACACGCCGGTGACGCAGGTGAACAGCCCGACCGGGAAATCGACGGTGACGTTCTTGAGGTTGTTGCCACGGGCGCCGCGCACCCGCAGGCGCGTGCCGTTCTGCGGATCATCGTCCTCGGGCTCGTCGCGCCACGGATGGCGCTCGTCGGGAATGGGGATGCTGAGGACGCGCGACAGGTACTTGCCGGTGAGCGAGTTCGGGTTGGCCGCCACCTCGTCGGGCGTGCCCTGCGCCGTGATCTGGCCGCCGTGCCGGCCCGCGCCGGGGCCCATGTCGATGCAGTACTCCGACGCGCGGATCATGTCCTCGTCGTGCTCCACCACCAGCACCGAGTTGCCCAGGTCGCGCAGGTGGCGCAGCGTGGCGATGAGGCGGTCGTTGTCGCGCTGGTGCAGGCCGATGGAGGGCTCGTCGAGCACGTACATCACGCCGGTGAGGCCCGAGCCGATCTGCGACGCGAGCCGGATGCGCTGCGCCTCGCCGCCGGACAGGGTGTCGGCGCTGCGATCCAGGCTCAGGTAGTTGAGACCCACGTTGTTGAGGAAGGTGAGGCGGCTGCGGATCTCGCGCACCACCTTGTCGGCGATATCGGCGCGCGATCCTTCCAGGTGCAGCTGCTCGAAATAGGCCAGGCAGTCGGACAGTGTCGAATGCTCGATCTCGAAGATCGGCATGCGCAGCTGCGCCGGACCGCCGCCGGAGCCCACCAGGAACACGTTGCGTGCCTCGCGCCGCAGCCGCGTGCCGTGGCACGACGGGCAGGCGCGCGCGGCCTGGTAGCGCGCGAGATCTTCGCGCACCGCGGTCGAATCGGTCTCCTTGAAGCGGCGCTCGAAGTTGGGCAGGATGCCCTCGAACGGATGCGCGCGCTTGACGATCGACTGCTTCTTCGTCTTGCCCGTGCCCTCGGACGTGTAGGTGAACTCGATGTTCTCCTCGCCGGAGCCGTTGAGCAGCACCTCGCGCGCCTGCTCGGTGAGCGACTCGAACGGCTGGTCCACGTCGAACCCGTAGTGCCCGGCCACGCTCTCCAGCATCGAGAACGTGTAGCCGTTGCGTCGATCCCAGCCCTTGACCGCGCCGGCCGCCAGGCTCAGCGTGGGGAAGGCGACCACGCGCTCGGGATCGAACGCGATGACCTGGCCCAGGCCGTCGCAGCCGGGGCACGCGCCCACGGGCGAGTTGAACGAGAACAGGCGCGGCTCGAGCTCGGGCAGCGAGTAGCTGCAGATGGGGCACGCGAACTTGGCCGAGAACAGGTGCTCGGCGCCCGAGTCCATCTCGAGCGCGATGGCGCGGCCGTCGGCGATGCGCAGCGCGGCCTCGAAGCTCTCGGCCAGGCGCTGGCGCGCGTCGTCGCGCGTCTTCAGACGGTCGATGACGATGTCGATGTCGTGCTTCTCGGTCTTCTTCAGAGCCGGCAGGTCGCTGGCCTCCACGATGGCGCCGTCGACGCGGAAGCGCACGTAGCCCTGGGCCTGCATGTCGGCGAACAGCTCGAGGAACTCGCCCTTGCGGTCGCGCACCACGGGTGCAAGCACCATCAGCTTGGTCTCCTCCGGCAGCGCGAGCACGTTGTCCACCATCTGCGCCACGGGCGTTGCCGCCAGCGGCAGGTCGTGGTCGGGGCAGTAGGGCGTGCCGGCGCGCGCGAACAGCAGGCGCAGGTAGTCGTGGATCTCGGTGACGGTGCCCACCGTCGAGCGCGGGTTGTGGCTGGTGGCCTTCTGCTCGATGGAGATGGCCGGGGCCAGGCCCTCGATGACGTCGACGTCGGGCTTGTCCATCAGCTGCAGGAACTGGCGCGCGTAGGCCGACAGGCTCTCCACGTAGCGGCGCTGGCCCTCGGCGTAGAGCGTGTCGAACGCCAGGCTCGACTTGCCCGAGCCCGACAGGCCCGTGATCACCACCAGCGCATGCTTGGGGATGTCGACGTCGAGGTTCTTCAGGTTGTGCGTGCGCGCGCCGCGCACGCGGATGGCCATCGACTCGGCACGCATCGCGCGCGCGAGGTAGCGACCGGCGCCTTCCTCGGCCTGCGCAGGCGCGGCGGGCACGGCGTCAGCGGGCTCAGCCGCCTTGGGGCGAGCCTTGGCGGCGGTCTTCTTCGGGGCGGGAGCGGGAGTTTTTGAGGATGGCATGGCAAGCGGCGGGCAACCGACCATGATAAACAAGCCGTCAAGTCCCTGCACGTCTGCCTGCGCGGCGGCGCGCAACGCGGCAAGAGCTGCCTTAATCGCGGCCTGTGCGGCGGGCAGTTTTCGCCGGCCGCCGCACCATGGTCGACAACCGCTCCAACCCGTTGTCCACCATGCTGCACTTCGATACCGCCCAGATGGCCGCCATCACGCAGGCCCACTTCTTCTCGCGCGTGGCCGAGTTCATCCGCGACCAGACCAGCGTGGCCGCCTACCGCCATGCCGCCCTGGACGCGCCGCTGCGCGCGGCGCTCTGGGCCCCGCACTGGCCCACGTTGCGCGACGTCTCCGAGCACGACGCCGCGCTGTTCATGTGCTTCCTGCTCGCCTGCGCCATGCTGGGCGTCGATGCCAACCGCGCCGCCGAGGCCGTGCGCCAGTCGCCGCAGCCCGAAACCAGCATGAAGCTGTTCCTTTCGGAACGCGGGCTGCTGCGCTTTTCGGCGTTCGACGTCCCCGCCCTCACGCGCCCGGGCGCCACGGCCTGACCATGGGCTGCTTCTCCCGCTCATCGCCGGCGTGCGGCCACGGGCCCTGCGTGGCGTGCTGCCAGGCGGAGCATGCGAAGGACGACCAGCTGTCGGCGGCCAGCAGCGCGCGCATCGCCGCGCTGAGTGGACGGCGCGGCCCGCTCGACGCCTCACTCGCAGCCGCATCCACATCCTCACCCGTATCCTCACCCGCTGCCGGGTCGCCGAGCCGGCGCATCGACAGCGACTGCGCCGGGCAGGCGCGGGCCGTCGCGCCGGTGGTGGCGCGGTTCGACCGCTACCGCCGGGCGCTGCCGTCGGCGCGCGCGGCGGCCGACCTCAACGAACTGGGCGACCAGCCAGGCGACGAGCCATCGGCCCAGCCGTGCCTCACGCGCTTGCCTGTCGACGTCGCCAAGCTCAACGCCGCCCTGGGACTGCCCGCCGGCAAGCTCCGCCCCGAGGACCTGCGCAACGACCGCACCGGCTTTCGCGCGGCGCTCTATCGCGACGAGCAAACGGGCCGGTTGATCCTCGTCCCGCGCGACACCGAGCCCGACACCCTGAGCGACTGGCAGACCAATACCCGCAATGGCCTGGGCCAGGACACGCCGCAGTACTCGGCCATGCGCGCACTCACCCGTCGGCTGCAGTCCGGCACGCAGCCGTTCGACATCGCCGGCTATTCAAAAGGCGGTGGCCTGGCGCAAGAGGGCGGGCTGGTCAACCCGCTGTCCCAGGTGCGCCTGTTCAATTCGGCCGGGGAGCCCGACAACGCGCTCGCCCGAACGGGCCGGGCGAGCTTCGACGACCTGGTCTCCCGCACCACGGCGTTCAGCTCGAAAGGAGAGATCGTCACCTTCCTGAACGACACCACCGACCCCGGCCAGAACATCATCAATTCCCGTTTCCTGCAGCGCGAGCTGGGCGGACGAGGGCCGGGCTTGAACCCGATCGACCTGAAGGTGCGCAATCCGAGCATGCGCGGCGTCGCGGACCCCGCATTCGCCGGCGACAAGCAGAGTTACCTCGATGAGCTGATGGGGCATATCGACGACATGCAGGCGTCCTACGACACGGGCGGCACCGTCGCGGCATACCCACCCGTTCGGGCGGCGTCGAAGGAGACGATCGCCGACAGCATGACCGCGCTGGGAAGCCTCCTCGGCGCGAGTGGCGACCAACCCAACCTGGGAAAATTGGCGCAGCACAAGATGAGCGTGGTGCTCGGCTCGATGGAGAACGACGTGGCGGCCGATCGCCAGGCGCTCTCCCGGTTCCTGGTGAGCTGCGGATGAACCGGCGGTCCTTCATGCGGTCGGCCCCTGCCGTGTTCTTTCGGTCAGGCATCGAGGAGCGGCTCGAGCTGGCCATCCGGGCCGACGATGCCGCCACGTTGACCCGGCTCATCGCAGAGGGCGCGCCGGTCAACGCTCGCGGCAGGCGCGACGTCACGCCCTTGATGATCGCGGTCGACGCCCAGGCGAGCCAGGCGGTGTCCATCCTGTTGCGATCGGGCGCGCTGCCCAACGCCAAGGCGGCCGACGGCACGGGCCCGGTCCACCTCGCGGTGGAGAACCACGCCACGCAGCCCCATGGCCGCGCCATCCTCGAGATGATCCTGCACGCCGGCGGCGATCCGAACACGCGACGGCCGGATGGCGATCCGATCCTGATGCGCTTCGTCTACGACCACGACCTGGACGGCCTGCGATGGCTCAAGTCGCTCGGGGCCGACGTCGACATCAAGGCGCGCACCTCGCGGCCGGTGATCGCCGATATCGCCTGGGCTCAAAACTGGGATGCCGTGTGGTGCCTGATCGAACTCGGCGCGAGGGTCGACTACGAAGGGACGACCTTCTCGCTCAGCGAAGCCTTGAACTCGCCCTACGCCTCGTCGCCCGATGCGACGCTGTACCCGTACAAGCTCAGGGTCTGGCAGTTCCTGAGAAGCCAGGGGATCGCCGTCGCGCCCTTCGTGACGCTCGGGCGGCCGGGCGGGAGCTGACGGAACGCGGCGGTCAGGAGGTCGCGGCCGCCGCCGCGCGTGCGGCCACCGACGCCGCCTGGTCCGCCTTGCGATCGGCCGTCACCTTCTGCGCGCTGGGGCGCTGCTCCACCCGCTTGATGTAGCTCTTCCAGTCGATGCCCGCGGCCTGCAGCGCGTCCTCGCCGTAGATCACCTTGGTGGTCATCGCCACCAGCGGCAGGCTCACGTACGCGGCGCAGTCGGCGATCGTGAAATCCGCACCGGCCAGCCAGGGGCCGAACCTGGCCAGGCGCTGGAAAGCGGCGACGTTGCGGGTGAGCAGCTTCTGCACGCGTGCCTTGTTGGCGTCGCTCACCGTGCCGCCGAAGAACGCCTCGGGGTAGAGCTCGCGCACCACCAGTTCCAGGTGCAGTTCCACGAAGGTCACCAGCTCGCGCACCTTGGCCTGGCCCCAGAGGTCGGCGGGCATCAGGCGCGGCTCGGGCTGCAGCGCCTCCAGGTACTCGACGATCACCGCGCTCTCGCACAGCGAGCCCTGCTCGGTGCGGATGAACGGCACCTTGCCCAGCGGCGAGCACATCAGCGTCTCCTCGGTGGCCTTGGCGCAGTGCTCCTCCACGAACGGGATGCCCTTCTCGAGCAGCACCATCTTGACCTTGTTGTAGTAGTTCGAGAGCGTGAATCCGCTGAGCGTGATCATGGGCATTCCTGACGGGGAATTTGACAGTGGCCAAAGTGTAGACGCGAGCTGCTCCGGGATCGGCGTCAGGCATCGCCTGCGGGTACGCAGGAGATGCCTGACACCTCCGGCGGTGGCTTCGTCAGGCGGCCTGGCGGCGCATCAGGCGCAGCGTCGCCCAGGCCAGCGCGCCCGCCACCACGCCGCACGCGTGCGCGATCGGCGCCACCGCGATGCCCAGTTCGACGCTGGGGCGCGGCGCCAGGTTCCATGGCGTCTCGGACGCCATCTTCGCCACGGTGCCCGCCACGATGGCGACGCCGATCCATCGCTCGCGCGTCGACCGGCCATCCTGCGCCGTGGCCAGCGACAGCCCGGCCACCACGACGCCCGCGTGCAGCACGCCCGACAGCCCGTCGTAGTGCGGCATTGCGGCGCCCAATCGCTCGGCGCCAATCGCTGTCATCAGCACCTGCACCAGGGGCCAGGCCCCGAACCACGCGACGGCCGCGCCGGCAGGGAGTCGCCCGCGCCAGCCGACGAACGCCACCACGATGACGCCCGCCACGTTCACCAGCAGGTGCGCCGCGCTGCCGTGTACCCACGCGCAGGTCCACAGCCGCCACGGCTCGCGCAGGCCGAGCGCGGCCTGCCAGTCGAGTACGCGAGCCAGGGGTGAATCGTCCAGGCGGCCTGGGGCGGTGGCGCACGCTGCGGTGACGAGCAACGCGCCCGCGCACAGCAGCGCGGCCAGCAGGGCCCAGGCCGTGCCGTCGATCCGAAGCAGGCGCCTCACGCGCCGGGGCCGAACACGGCGCGCCACAACGCGCGCCCGGCGGCGCGTTCGGGCGCCAGCGTCTCTTCGGCAAACAGCGTGGGCTGTTCGTCGAGCCGCGCCCGGTGCTGCGCGCGGCGCAGCTCGCGGTAGGCGTCGGCCGCGGCGGCGCCGATGCCCGCGTCGAGCAGGCGGGCGTCCTCGGCGCGCTTGAGCAGCGCGATGTTGCCCAGGTTGTCCTGCAGGCCCGGATGCTGGCGGCCGTGGGCGAGCACCAGGTACTGCACCGCGAACTCGATGTCCATCAGGCCGCCCTTGCAGTGCTTCGGGTCGATGCGTTCGTCGCGCTGCGGATGCGCGTCGCGCACCTTCTGGCGCATCGCGGAGACCTCCTGGCGCAACGCGTCGGCGTCGCGCTCGGCCTCGATCACCGCGCGGCGCGTGGCCTCGAAGCGTGCGCCCAGGTCGGCGTCGCCCGCGCAGAAACGCGCGCGCGTGATCGCCTGGTGCTCCCACGTCCACGCGGTGTTGCTGCCGCGGCCGCGCTGGTAGTGCTCGAACGACTCGATGGACGTGACGAGCAGGCCCGAGTTGCCGTTGGGCCGCAGCGCGGTGTCGATGTCGAACAGCTCGCCCGCGGCGGTGCGCAGCGTGAGCCAGGTGATGAGCTTGCGCACGAAGGCGGCGTACACCTCCTGCGCCTGGTACGGATCGGCCTCGCCGGTGTCGTCGTAGAGGAACACCACGTCGAGGTCGCTGCCGTATCCCAGCTCCTTGCCGCCCAGCTTGCCGTAGGCGATCACGGCCACGCGGGGCACGTCGCGATGGCGCTTCTTCAGGTGGCCCCAGGCCCAGTTCAGGCTGCGCTCGAGGATGGTGTCGGCGAGCGCGGACAGCTCGTCGGCCACCGCCTCCACCGTAATGCGTCCCTCGACGTCGCGCACCAGCGTGCGGAACACCTCGGCGTGGTGAGCGCGGCGCAGGGTGTCGAGCAGCGCGCCCTCGTCGGCCTCGCCGGAACGCTTCCAGGCCGCGTGGCGATCCTCCAGCTCGGCGGTGAGCGCGGCGGGCTCGAAGCGCTCGATCATCGTGCGCTCGTCGGCGAGCTCGTCGATGACGCCGGGGTGCAGCATCAGGTAGCGCACGGGCCAGCGCGCCAGGCCCAGCAGGCGCAGCAGGCGGCGCTGCACAGTGGGGCGCTCCACCAGCAGCGCCAGGTAGCTCTCGCGCCGCAGCAGCGGCTCGATCCAGTCGACGAAGCGCGTGGCGGCGGCCACCGAGCAGTTGCCCGAGCGGATCTCCTCCACCGCGCGCTGCACGAGCTTGGCGATGCGCAGGCGGCTCTCTTCGCGCATGGCCTGCACGCGCGGGTTCTCGGCAAAGCGGCGCACGCGCTCGCCGAGCTCGGGCGGCAGCCGCTCGAGCCAGGATTCGCTTTCGAGCTGCGCCTTCGGCACGGCGCAGCTGCCGTTGCGGCAGCCGCCGCTGCGGGGCGGCGGCGCGCGGCCGTCGTGCAGCAGCGTGTCGAACTCGGTGGAGACGAACTCGCGCGTCTCGCCCAGGCGATCGAGCAGCTCGCAGGCGTTCTTGCCGCACGACAGGCCGAGGCTGGTGGCGATCCAGCGCAGGTCGTCGTCGTTGGTGGGCAGCAGGTGGGTCTGCTGGTCGTCGAGGAACTGGATGCGGTGCTCGATGCGGCGCAGCAACACGTAGGCCTCGTGCAGGCGCGCGGCCGTCTCGGGCTTCATCAGGCCGGCGGCGCCCAGGCGTTCCAGCGCCTTCAGCGTGGAGCGCGTGCGGATCTCGGGGAACTGGCCGCCACGCACCACCAGCAGCAGTTGCACGATGAACTCGATCTCGCGGATGCCGCCGCGCGACAGCTTCACGTCGTTGGCGCGCTCGGGTCGACCGGCGGCGCGGCGTTGCGCCTCCTCGCGGATCTTGTGGTGCAGCGTGCGCAGGCCCTCGAACACGCCGTAGTCGAGGTAGCGGCGGTAGACGAACGGCGTGACCAGCGAGCGCAACGCCAGCGCGCGGCCGCTGGTGACGGCGGCGCGCGGCGCCACCACGCGGCTCTTGAGCCACGCGAAGCGCTCCCACTCGCGGCCCTGCACCAGGAAGTACTCCTCCAGCATCGCGAGGCTGACCACCGGCGGGCCGGAGTTGCCGTTGGGCCGCAGCGCCAGGTCGACGCGGAACACGAAGCCGTCGTCGGTCACGTCGCCGATGAGCGCGTACATGCGGCGCGCCACCTGGCCGAAATACTCCTGCGCGCTCACCGACTTCACGCCATCGGTGGCCGCGTCCTCCTCGTACACGTAGATGAGGTCGATGTCGGACGACACGTTGAGCTCGCGCGCGCCGAGCTTGCCCATGCCGATGATCCAGAACTCCACCACCTCGCCGGCCGCGTTGCGCGGCACGCCCCAGCGCGAGTCGATGTCGGCCAGCGCCTGCGCGTGGGCACGCTCCAGCGTGGCCTCGGCCAGGTGCGTCATCGCGGCGGTGACCTGCGCCTGGTCGGCGCCCTGCTCGATGTCGAGCACGGCCAGCCGCTCCAGCACCAGCTGGCGGACGATGCGCAGCGCGCTCATCACGGGCACGCCTTCGGCCTCCAGCGCGGCGATCAGCGCGGTGACGGAGACGAAATTGGGAAGGCCCTCGGGCAGCCGATGCAGCATGTGGGCGTAACGCCGGCGCACGCGCTGCACGAAGCGGCTGTGGGCGGCGTGGGCCTGGCCACGCGCGAGCGGCAGGGGGGACTCCGGGGCGTTCACGGCCGGGTCGGCGCCATGGGGGCGCGTGTTACGAGAAGTTCGCGGCAAGTGACGGCAACAATGCCCCCTTGTCGCCCGCTTGGGCGCTTGCTGGAGCCCCCTACACTGTGGTCTGGGGTGCTGCCACCCCGTGCCGAACTTTTCATGAGATTGCAACTGAGCGCATTTTTCGATCCCGTCAGGCGGCTGCGCTTCACGCCGTGGCGGCGTGGGCTCCAACTGGCCTGGAAGGCCGGGGTCTACGCCGGCCTTTCACTGCTGTGCCTGCTCGTGCTCGCCTGGCTGACTCTTCATTGGGGGATTCTGCCGCACATCCAGGATTGGCGCGCCGACATGGAACGGCATGCCAGCCGCGCGGTAGGGGTTCCGGTGCGCATCGGTTCGATCAGCGTGCGGTCGTCGGGCTGGATCCCCACGCTGGACCTGCGCGACGTGGTGCTGCGCGACGCCTCCGGCGCCGAGGCGCTGCGCCTGCCGCGGGTGTCCGCGTCGTTGTCCCCGCGCTCGCTGCTCGTGATGTCGCCGCGCCTGGCCCAGCTCTACATCGAGGACGCCCGCCTGCTGGTCCGGCGGGACAAGGCCGGCCACGTGCACGTCGGCGGCCTCGACCTGGCGGCGCACGCCACGATTTCCAGCACCGACGAGGCGGCCACGCTCGACTGGTTCTTCAGCCAGGAGGAACTGGTGCTGCGCAATGGCTCGGTGCGCTGGATCGACGAGCAGCGCGACGCGCCCGCGCTCGAGCTCACCGACGTGGACATCGTGCTGCGCAACGGCCTGCGCTCGCACGACATGCGCGTCGATGCCACGCCACCCGCCGCGTGGGGCGACCGCTTCTCGCTGCGCGCCCGCACCCGCCAGCCGCTGTTTTCCTACGCCGGCGACTGGCGCCGCTGGACCGGCACCGTCTACGCCGACCTGCCGCGCGGCGACGTCGCGCAACTCAAGCACCACGTCGACCTGCCGTTCGACCTGCAGGGCGGCACCGGATCGCTGCGCCTGTGGCTCGACTTCCAGAACAACCATTGGCGCTCGGCCACCGCCGACGTGCAGCTGGACGGCGTGGGCGTGCGCCTGGCCTCCAACGTGCAGCCGCTGGCCATCGCCCACGCGGGCGGGCGGCTGAGCGCGAGCCGCGACCCGGCGGGCGTCACGCTGTCGGCCGAGCACTTCGGCTTCCAGACCGTCGACGGCGTGGCGTGGCCGGCCGGCGACGTGCGGGTGTCGTGGCAGGAGCAGCAGCGCAGCGTGTTCGTGCGCCAGGGCCGGCGCGCCTACGTCAGCTACACGCGCGAGAAGGCGCTGGCCGAGGCCAGCGGCCACGCGCTGGCGGCGTCGGCGCCGGCGTCCACGTCCTCCGGCAAGGTGCCCTGGGACGACCTGGAGCCCGTGACCGGCGGCGAGTTCGCGGCCGACCATCTCGACCTCGCGCTGATGCGTCGCCTCGCCGCCGCGTTGCCGCTGCCGCCCGTGGCGCAGAAGTGGCTGGCCGACTACCAGCCCGAGGGCATGGTGCGCCAGCTCGACGCGCACTGGACGGGCCCTCTCGCCGCGCCGTCGGTCTACCGCGTCGACGCGTCGGTCACCGGCTTTTCGATGGCCGCCGGCGCCGTTCCCGAAGGGGCGCGCAACGGCCGCCCGGGCTGGCGCAACGCCAACGTCACCGTCGCCGCCACCGAGGCCGGCGGCACCGCGCGCCTGTCGCTGGACGGCGGCAGCATCGAGCTCCCCGGCGTGTTCGAGGAGCCCGTGATCCCGTTCGACCGTTTCTCGGGCAACGCAAGCTGGAAGATCGCGCCGTCGCGCGACGCCGCGCAGGCCCCGGCGATCTCGGTCGCGTTCGACGACGTACGTTTCGCCAATGCCGACGCCGAGGGCCGGCTGCAGCTGCAGTGGCACAGCGGCGTGGGCGTGGGCGTGGCGACCGCTACCGCAGCATCGGCATCGGCATCGGCGCCGGGCTCCGCCGCCTTCGGGCGCGGCCAGCGCTTTCCCGGCGAGATCGACCTGAAGGGCGTGGTCGCGCACGCCCGCGCCGCGCGTCTCGCGCGCTACCTGCCGCAGCAGGGCCTGGACAGCACGCGCAGCTATCTCGCGGCGGCGTTCTCCGACGGCGAGATGGACAACGTGCGCTTCAACGTGCGCGGCGACCTGGCCGCGTTCCCTTACCAGCGCCAGCACGACGGCGACTTCCACATCGACGGCCACGTGCGTGGCGTCACGCTCGACTACGTGCCGGGCGCGCGGGCCGACGACGGCACGCGCGCGCCGTCGCAATGGCCGCCGTTCACGCAGGTGGCCGGGCAGATCGTGCTCGATCGCGGCGCGCTCGAGATCCGCGACGCCGCCGGCCACATGGGCGAGCTGGTGCTGCACGACGTCAACGGCGGCTTCAAGTCGCTTTATGAGCAGCCCGCGCTGGTGCTGCACGGCCAGGTCAGCGGGCCGATGACCGACTTCCTGCGCTACGTCGCGCAGTCGCCGGTGGGCGGCTGGCTGCACGACGGCCTGGCCAACGCCACGGCCACCGGCAACGCCGACCTCGACCTGGCGCTGGACATCCCGCTGCAGCAGGCCGACCACACCACCGTCAACGGCGCCCTCACTCTGCCTGGCAACGACGTGCGCCTGGTCACCGGCGCGCCGACGCTCGCCGACGCGCACGCACGCGTCGCCTTCACCGAGAAGGGCGTCACGGTCAGCGGCGGCCACGCGCGCGCGCTGGGCGGCGACACCACGTTCGACGGCGGCACGCTGCCGGACGGCAGCCTGCGCTTCACGGCGGTGGGCACGGCCAGCGCCGACGGCCTGCGCCAGGTGGCTGGCGAGGCCGTGCTGGCGCGCCTGGCCTCGCACGTGAGCGGCCAGGCGAACTACAAGCTCACCATCGGCATCGCCGAGGGCCAGACCGAGTTCGCGCTCACGAGCCCGCTCACCGGACTGGGACTGACGCTGCCCGCGCCGCTCGACAAGCCCGCCGACGCCACGTGGCCGCTCAGCGTGTCCACCACGCTGTCGTTCGAAGATGGCCGGCCGCGCGACACCTTGCACGTGGCGCTGTCCCAGCCCCGGGGCAGCGTGATGCAGGCCGAGGTGTTGCGCGACCGCTCTGGCGCCGCGCCACGTCCGCTGCGCGCCGCCTACGCCGTGGGCGCGCCGCTGCCGCCGATGCAGCCCGGCGGCATCCTGCTGCTGCACGGGCCGACATTCAACGGCGACGCCTGGCTTGCGTTCTGGCGCGGGCTGGGCACGGGCACGGGGACGGGTGCCGGTGGCGCCGCGAGCGCGCCGTCCGCCAACGCGTCGGCCACCGCGAACGACGAGATGGGCATCAGCTACGTGCCGGGCGCCACCGAGCTGAAGACGCCCGACCTGGTCATCGGCGGCCGCCACCTTACCAACGTCGACGTGATGCTGGCGCAGGTCATCGCCTCGGGCGACGACGTCTGGCGCTCCAACATCGTGTCCGACCAGACCAAGGGCGTCGTCGAATACCGGCCCGAGACGCCCAGCCGCGGCGCGCAGCTGTTCGCTCGCCTGGATCGGCTGGCGCTCGACGCGCGCGACATGGACGGCGACGGCACGACCAATGCGCCGAACGCGCCGGCGCCCGAGACCGCGCAGGCCACCACCGTGCCGGCGCTGGACATCGTGGTCGACAACTTCGAGCTCAACGGGAAGAAGCTCGGCAAGCTGGAGGTGGCCGCCACGCTGCAATCGGGCGGGCGCGACTGGCGCCTCACGCGGCTGGCGCTCACCACGCCCGAGGCCAGGCTCACCGGCAGCGGACGCTGGAGCGGAGCAACCTCGCGCCGCGTGTCGCTGGACTTCGACCTGCAACTGGCCGACTCCGGCGCGTTCCTGGGTCGGCTGGGCATGGGCCAGCTGCTGCGCAAGGGCAAGGGCAAGCTGGCCGGCTCGGTCACGTGGACGGGCTCGCCGCTGGCGCTCGACGTCGCCAGCCTGCAGGGCAAGCTGCGCGTGGAGATCGACGAGGGCCAGTTCCTCAAGGTGGACGCCGGCGCCGGGCGGCTCCTGGGCATTCTCAGCCTGCAGTCGCTGCCGCGCCGCTTCATGCTCGACTTCCGCGACCTGTTCTCCGAGGGCTTCGCGTTCGACAACGTCACCGGCGACGTGCTGATCGAGCGCGGCGTGGCCAACACGAAGGACTTCCGCATGCGCAGCGCCACGGCCGCGGTGCTGATGTCGGGCCGCGCCGACCTGAAGGCCGAGACGCAGGATCTCGACGTGATCATCGTGCCCGAGGTCAACGCCGGCGCCGCCTCGCTGGCCTACGCGGCCATCAACCCGGTGATCGGCATCGGTACCTTTCTCGCGCAGCTGTTCCTGCGCAGCCCGCTCACCGAGGCCGGCACGCGCGAGGTGCACGTCACGGGCACCTGGTC